>JBCDFR010000005.1:0-96083 GCA_039177505.1 Actinomycetota bacterium
GCGCCCAGAGACGACGGAGTGGTCCAGGCCGCTTGTAGAGCGGAGTTGTCGTCTCAGCGACGCCGATCGGCGCCCAGTCGCGTCCCACCGTGCGGCGAACCGTTGTCGGAACTCCTTGGCCCGCGCGTGGTGATCGGACCGTGGCTCTGGCATTCTTGCGCCATCCCGCGAACACCAAGGCGACGATCGCCAGCCCGAGCATCCACGCGGCATACGTAGTGAGTTCAGTGACCGACACGACAACAACGAGCGTACCGCCGACGATCATGGCGGCGCCGCCGCCGCCGCCCGTCGCGCCGCGCACCCGATGGTGGACGATGGTGATCGTGGGCGCCGCGATCGTGCTGCTCATTGCGATCGCTGTGGCGTCGCTGGTGCCCTCCAGCACAGTCGGCTCGAAGCCGAACGCCAGAACCGGCGTCGAGGAGCCGACGCCGTACGCACTGGTTCCGGCGTCAGCTGAGCCAGTGAACGATCGCGTCGTGTTCGGCGACGTACCCGACGATGTCGAACGCTTCGACACCGAGAGCTCGTTCTACTTCGTCACCGTCACCGCCCCGGCGCAGTCGGCGCTGTCGTGGATCGCCGGGCGCAACGACCCGGCGGTCAACTTCCTCACCGAGGAGGACAAGTTCGGGTCGCGGACGCCGACGCAGCGGCGCGAGATCAATCTGCAGGCGATGCGCACCGCCGAGCAGGAGGCGCAGTTCCTCGCGCTCACCACGCTCGGCTACGACGCCGAGATCGTTCCCGGCGAGGTGATCGTGCAAGAGGTGTTGTGCCTCGAGGTCGCCGACGACGGCACGTGCGCAGTGTTTCCGCCGTCGGCGGAGTTCATCGAAGCCGCCGACACCGTTCTCGAGGCCGACGGCGTGGCGCTCGAGTCCGTTGCCGACCTGTCAGCGGTACTGGGCGACAAGCAGCCGGGCGACACCGTCGAATTGTTGATCGACCGTCCCGAGGTCGGTGAGCTGTCGGTCGAGGTCGAGTTGACCGCGTCCCCTGAGGACCCCGAGCGCACCATCGTCGGGTTCCGACCCTTCGACACTCAAGTCGTCACGCTCCCCTTCGAGGTTGACATCGAGACTAATCAGATCGGTGGCCCATCAGCCGGCCTGGCCTTCACGCTCGCCCTGATCGACGAGCTGTCGCCTGGCGACCTCACCGGTGGTCAGAACATCGCCGTCACCGGCACCGTCGACCTCGAGGGCAACGTCGGGCCCATCGGTGGGCTGGCCCAGAAGGTGTCGGCCGTTCACCAGAACGGCGTCGACGTCTTCCTCGTCCCGGCGTCGCAACCCGAACTGCAACCGCCCGCGCCCGGTGAGCCAGACGAGCGTCAACGCCTCGACGACGCGGGCAAGGGCGAGGTCCAGATCATCCCGGTGGCGACGCTCGACGAAGCGCTCGCTGCTCTGGTCGAACTCGGCGGCGACCCGGTGGTGCCGATCGGCGCCCGCTAGTTCTCGCCTGATCACCGGCTGATTGCCACGATCGTCCGCTCCGGGCTGCGTAGCGTGGAGGCCATGGCCATGTCGTATTCGCGCCCCGATCCCGCATCGCCGGCCGCGATCGCCGATGCGGCCTTCGCCACGGGTCGGCGAGGTTTCGATCAGACCGAGGTGCGCGAGTTCCTGCGGATGGTCGCAGCCGAGCTTGGCCGAATGCAAGAGCGTGAGCGATTCCTCGAACGCGAGCTCCGCCAGGCTCAGAGCAACCCGGACCTCGAGCGGATGCAGCTCGACGACCAAACGCTGACCCGCCTGCTCGGCGAGGAGACCGTCCGGGTACTGGCCGCGGCGCGCGAGAGCTCGTCGGAGATTCGGGCCAAGGCCGAAGCGAGTGCCGCCCAGCTTCTGGCAGAAGCCGCCGAGGAAGCCGCGCGCCTACGCCAGGAAGCCGACGTCGAGGCGGCGCGGCGGCGCTCCGATGCGGCCTCCGACGCCGAGGCCGAACTCTCGATGGCCAAACAGCAAGGCCGTGAGATGGTCAACGAGGCACGGGCGTACCGCGAGCGAGTGCTCAGCGAGTTGGCGCGTCGACGCGAGCTGGCGCGCGAGCAGATCGAGCAATTGCTGCATGGTCGCGACCGGTTGATGCAGAGTTTCGAACGGGCTCGCCTGGCGGCAGTCGATGTCGTTGCCGAACTGGAGCCGCTCGGTCCACCCGACGAGTACGTCGACCTCACGCCGACCACTGGTCCGGTGCCATTGACAGTGCCGGCCAGCCGCCAGCCCGACTCCGCGTCGGCGCATCGCGTGTCGCCCGCCGAGTCGGGCGAGTCCGGTGACGCCACCGCGGAGTTGCCGACGACCGACGGGGCGACAAGTGGTGCACCCGTCGACGACGACCCAGCAGAGGCAGTAGTACCGAGCAATTCCGAATCCGACGACGATGCCGGTGGTGCGTCGGTGCTCGACAGCGACGGTGACCGCGCGGAAGCTGTCGATGCAGACGGCGCTGACGCGGTCGAGGCCGTCGATGAATCCAGTGCATCTGATGAATCCAGTGCAACCGTCGTCGACGAGTCGGCCAGGATCGACGACAGTTCCGCGGCTGGGTCGGAGACCACCGATCATGCGGGTGCGAATGCGGGGGATACCGACGGCGACAACGAGGGCGACGACGACGTCGTGGTCGATCTGTTCGCGAGGCTGCGGGCCGAGACGACCGACGAGTCATCAGACGGCGACGCCGACAGCGAGACGGTCAGCGACGCGGGCGAAGCATCTGTCGCTGCCCAAGACGCCGACGAGGCATCCGACGAAGTCATCGTCGACGAGGCGCCGCCGAGCGCGTTCGCTGTTCGTGATGCCGCGATCACCCCGCTGATCGTCTCCGCCGGGCGATCGCTTAAGCGGGCGTTGGCAGACGAACAAAACGATGCGCTCGATGCGTTGCGTCGAGGTGGCGCCGAATTGTCGGCCGCCGACGTGTTCCCCGACGGCGAAGCCGACGATGCCCTGGCGGTCGCGCTCGCCGATCCCATCACTGCCGCGGCGCGCGCAGGGGCTGCGTTCGTCTCCGGCGACGACGCTGATGCACCCGCCAGCGCCGTCGATGCGGCCGACAAGGTATTGCGCACAGCAATCATCGCGCCGCTGCGCGAGCGGATCGAGCGGGCTGTGACCGACGCCGACGGCGATGCCCGAGCGCTCACCGCGGCCGTGCGCGCCCTGTATCGCGAGTGGAAGACCCAACACATCGACGAGCACCTCGACGACGTGCTGTGTACCGCCTACGGATACGGCCTCGCGGCTGCGCTGCCGGACGGTACTCCGGTGGCGTGGACCACCGATCCGGATCATCCCGGTACCGCCGACTGCGACGACAACGCCCTCGCCGGGGCCGTTGCGCTCGGTGACGCGTTCCCGACCGGCGATCGCATGGCGCCAAGTCACCGCGGCTGCCGATGTCTCTTGCTCCCGACTGACGGATAACGTCAAGCGCCAATGGCGCGAACCACGGACCTGCCGGTCGATCGCCCCCGTCGCCGAATCAGCGCTCGCGGTGCTCTCATCGCACTTGGAGCGTTGTTCTTGTTCATCGTTGTGTTCGGGCGGGCGATCGCTCGCTTCTACATCGACCTGTTGTGGCATCAGGCCCTCGGTCGCAGCGATGTGTTCTGGGGTGTGATCACGGCGCAGGTCACGTTGTTCGTTGCGTTCTTCGCGTTGTTCCTGCTGATCGCAGGGCTGAACCTGTTCATCGCCGATCGGGCCGCTCCGACGTCGTTCCCGGCGAACGTGCACCCGTACGTCGAACGTTTCCACGAGCTGTTCGGCAAACGCCTGCGGCTGCTGCGCTATGGCGTCGCGGCGTTGTTCGCCGTGCTGCTCGCGCTACCGGCGATCTCCCAATGGGAGAGCTGGCTGCTGTTCCGCAACTCCCGTGAGTTCGGGATCTCCGACGACCAGTTCGGCGCCGACGTCGGGTTCTACGTGTTCCAGCTGCCGTTCCTGTCGTTCGTACTGAACTGGCTCTTCGCTGCGGTGATCGTGGCGCTACTGCTCACCGCGGCAGCACACATCTTGAACGGCGGCGTCGTGTTCGTGTCGCCGGTCCCTGCCGTCCGCCAAGCGACCAAGGCGCACGTCGCGATCCTGCTCGCCGTGCTGGCGGTGCTCAAGGCCGGCGACTACTGGCTCGATCGTTACGACCTCACCAACTCCAACCGCGGGATCGTGCAAGGCGCGACCTACTCGGTGGTCAATGCGCAGTTGCCGGCGCTGATGTTGTTGATCCTGATCGCGTTGCTGACCGCCGGTTTGTACCTGTCGGTCGTGCGCACCGGATCGTTCCGTCTGCCACTGGTGGCGAGCGCGCTCTGGCTCGTCGTGGCGATCGTCGGCGGCGTTATCTACCCGGCCGTCGTGCAGTCGCTCGTGGTCAACCCGAACCAGCAGGTTCGTGAAGAGCCGTTCATCGAACGCAACGTGATCGCCACCCGTCAGGCCCTTGGGCTGACCGACGTCGAGGTGCGTTCGATCGACTTCCAATCGATCTCGGCGAGTGATGTCGAAGCTGATCTGCAGCCGCTCGAGAACGTGCGATTGCTCAATCCCACCGAGATGCGCGAGCGGTTCCTCGTCGATCGTGGTCGCGACGCAGGTCTCACCATCCAAGATCTCGACGTCGACCGCTACGTACTCGACGACGAGCGCCAGCAGGTGTTGATCGCGGCGCGTGAGCTCGACCTCGACGGCGTCACCAACCGCAGCTGGCAGGGCATCCATCTGATCAACACCCGCGGCTGCGGACTGGTCATGGCCCCGTCGGGCAAGGTGCTCGAGAATCAGCGGCCCGATTATCGAACCGTCGACCTCGAGCGTCCCGAGCTGTACTTCAGCCCCACGCTCAGCGGGTATGCGATCGCCAACAGCGAGTCGAGCGAGCGTGTGTGCGACGAGCCGCACCAATACGAGGGCACCAGCGGCGTACAGATGAGCTCGTTCCTCCGACGCGGGGCATTCGCACTTGCGTTCCTCGACTACAACGTTTTGGCGTCGGGGGCGATCACCCAAGACAGTCAAATGTTGTGGGTGCGCGGTATCAACGACCGGTTGGGCAAGCTGGCGCCCTTCCTCTCCTACGACGCCGACCCGTATCCGGTGGCGATCGACGGGCAGGCGGTGTGGGTCGTCGACGCTTACACCACCACGAGTCGCTACCCCTACGGGCAGCAGATCGGCGACGTGCAGCGTTCGCCGCGCTCGGGGTTGTCCGACGACGACAACTACGTGCGCAACAGCGTCAAGGCGGTCGTCGATGCGTACACCGGTGACGTCACGTTCTACGTGGTCGACGACGAAGACCCGATCCTGTCGGCGTGGCGCGGGGCGTTCCCCGACCTGTTCACGCCGATCGACGAGATGCCTGACGAGTTGCGCGAGCACCTTCGGTATCCCGAGGATCTGTTCCGCATCCAGACCGACGTGTACTCCAAGTACCGCCTCGCTCCGGAGTTGTTCTTCCAGCGCGACGGCAACGCCTGGTCGGTGGCGCAAGCGCCCGGCGCGCAGCCGAACCAGGCCGGCACCACGGCAGGACTGGCGCCCACCGCCGAGGCTGCGAGCACGGCTGCGGAGAACACGTTCGCCACCGAGTCCGACGTCGCCCGCTTCGTCCCGTACTACACGATGTTCAACACCGCTGCAGACGCGCTCGAAGACGCTGCGGAGGCGGTGGCTGACGAGTTCGTGATCTTCCGGCCGTTCGTTCCGTTCTCTACCGGTGACGAACGCACCGAGCTACGGGCCTACATGACGGCGTCGAGCGACCCCGAGACCTACGGCGAGCTGATCACGTACATCGTCGAAGACAACAACGGTGAGTTGCCCGACGGACCGCTACGCGTCGCGAGCAACGCCGAATCGACCGAGGAGATCTCGCGTCGCATCTCCCTCGACAACGTGGGCGACGGCGGCACGCAGGTGCGCTTCGGCACGATGCAGGTCGTTCCGGTGTCGGGTGGTCTGATCTACGTTCGCCCGTACTACGTGTCGGTGCCGCAGAACTCAGCCGACGTCAGCGAGGTCACCGAGTTCCGGGAGGTCATCGTGACCTACGACGACCAATCGGTGATCGCACCAACGGTCAGCGCGGCGCTCGAAGAACTGTTCCCCGGATTCGATGGCGAGCTGGACGAGGTGGTCGACGAACCCGCCGAGCCGACCGACGGGACCGACATCGACACCGACGCAGACACCGGCACAGATACCGACACCGGTACAGATACCGACACCGGTACAGATACCGACACCGACACGACGATCCCGATCGACTCCGACGATCCGTTCGATCAGCTCGCGCGAGCCGACCAACTGTTCATCGAAGCCGACGAGGCGTTGGCGTCCGGCGACCTCGGCGAGTACCAGAGCCTGATCGAGGAAGCCCGCGAGCTGATTCGTCAGGCAGTGCTGACCCTCGAGTCCGGCTGAGGTCGCGGTCAGCGCCCACGCGTGGCGCGGTCGGCGATCTCCGCCAAGTCGGCGCGGAACTGCATCTCGTAGCGAGCCTGCTCAGCGGCGAGCGCCTCGGTGGTCTGTCGGATGGCTGCGACCGCCGTGTCGAGACGTGTCCCGAACTCGTTGGCATCGTTGGTGTCGGTGGCATCGATCTCACTGGCCAGTTCGTCGAGCTGATTGGTCAGTTCCTGAGCGATCGACGTCACGCGCGCGTCGAGCGCGTCGAGGCGATCGACGACATGGGCGAGCTGGCTGCGATCGTACGAGGTTGCGCCGAGCGGTGGTGCGGGCAGCGGCGTAGACGGAGGCCCCGGCTCGTCGGGCTCTGGTTGGCTCTCCTGCGCACTGACCACGAGCGCCTCGAGTTCGTCGATGCGGGCGCGCAGCGCAACGACCTCGTCAGCGGTGACTCCCTCTTTGTCGTTGCGTCGAAACCAACCCATGGCTGTACGGCCCTCGACGAACCGTACCTGACTACCATCGGCTCTCAATGGCTGCCGACGTTCCGCACAAGATCTACCTCGACGAGTCGGAGATGCCGACACGTTGGTACAACCTCGTCGCCGACCTTCCCGAGCCGCCGCCGCCGCCGCTGCATCCGGGCACCCACGAGCCCGCCGGACCCGACGACTTCGCACCGCTGTTCCCCATGGCGCTGATCGAACAGGAGGTGAGCGCCGAGCGTTTCATCGACATCCCCGGTGGGGTCCTCGACGTGTACCGCCTGTGGCGTCCGAGTCCATTGTTCCGCGCCCGCCGCCTGGAAGCGCTGCTCGATACACCGGCGCGCATCTATTACAAGTACGAAGGCGTGAGCCCGGCAGGCTCGCACAAACCGAACACGTCGGTGCCGCAGGCGTTCTACAACCACCAAGAAGGTGTTGCCAAGCTGACCACCGAGACCGGTGCCGGGCAATGGGGGAGTGCGTTGGCGTTCGCCACCGCGCAATACGGCATGGAGTGCGAGGTGTGGCAGGTCGCCGCGTCGTACCGCCAGAAGCCCTATCGCCGGACGATGATGGAGATCTGGGGAGCCACCGTGCACTCCAGCCCGTCGGACGTGACCGACTTCGGGCGCCAGCTCCTCGCGGAGAATCCCGATCATCCCGGCTCGCTCGGCATCGCCATCTCCGAAGCGGTCGCCGCCTGTGTCGCGGATCCAGCGGTGCGCTACGCGCTCGGTTCGGTGCTCAACCACGTGCTCATGCACCAGACGATCATCGGTGAAGAGGCGTTGCTGCAGCTAGCCAAGGTCGGCGAGACGCCGGACCTGCTGGTGGGATGCACCGGTGGTGGGTCGAACTTCGGCGGCTTGGCGTTTCCGTTCCTGCGCGAGAAGCTCGCCGGACGAATGGACCCGGTGATTCGTTGCGTTGAGCCGGCGGCGTGCCCGACGCTCACCAAGGGCGAGTACCGATACGACTTCGGCGACACGGCCGGCATGACGCCGCTGATGAAGATGCACACGCTCGGCCATTCGTTCGTCCCCGAGCCGATCCATGCGGGTGGGCTGCGGTATCACGGCATGAGCCCGCTGGTATCACACATCTACGAGCTGGGGCTGGTCGAAGCGGTCTCCATCCAGCAGCGCGAGTGCTTCGCAGGGGCGCTGCAGTTCGCCCGCACCGAGGGCATCGTCCCGGCGCCCGAGCCGACACACGCGATCGCCGCCGCTATTCGAGAGGCGCTCGCATGCAAGGAATCCGGCGAGGAGAAGGTCATCCTCACGGCGCTGTGCGGGCACGGGCATCTCGATCTGGCGGCGTACGAGAAGTACCTCAGCGACGAGATGGTCGACTTCGACCTCCCCGAGTCGGCGATCACCGATGCGATGGCTTCGGTGCCGGTACTCGCCTAGGGCGTTCTTTCGCAGGGCGGTCACCCCGTGGCTGGAGTCGGGCGATCGTGGATGAGGCCCACAAGCCCCGCGACCGCGACGAGCATCGCGGCGACCTGGAGCGTCGTGAGCGGCTCGTCCAACACGACCCACGCAGCCACGGCACCGCTGACGGGAGCCAATAGAGCGAGCGACGAGCTGATCCATACCGGGATCCGGCCGACCGACCACCACACGAGTCCGGTCCCCATGAAGCCGGGTACGACCACCAGAGCGAGGAGACCGAGCCAGTCGGTCGCGACCGGGAACGACAGATCCTGGCCGACGATCAAGGCGAGCACGGTCGCTACCGCAGCCGTCCATATGGACGTGGCTGCGAGGTAGTGAGTGGTCGACAACTCTTGACGCGCTCGTTGTGATGTCAGGTACACGCCTGCGAAGGTGATCGCCGATCCGACCGCGAGCACGTTGCCGAATGCGGAGTTGATCCCCGCGACCGGTTCTCCGAGGATCACGACGATGGTCGCCGCAAGCGCAATCGCACCCCACAGCGCGCTTCGTGCGCCGATGCGGTTGCCGAGTACCCGGGTGGCAATGAGCGCCACGATGATCGGGTGTAGCGAGTTGAGGATGGTGGCATTGGCGACGCTCGTCTCGCGTGCCGCGGAGAAGAACAGCGACACGTTCAGCCCGATCAAACAGCCAGGAATCCACGTTGAGCGGATCGCGGATCGAGGGAGCGGATCGCCGCGGACAGCGTCGAACACGATGACGAGCACCGCAATGACCGCCCACCGGTAGGCGTTCATGGCTACGCCCCCGATCTCGAGGTTCTTGATCAGGACCGGACCGAGTCCCCACAACATGGCACCGATCGCCGACGCGAGGTAGCCGAGCTCGACATGCTTCGGCACGCCGACCGGGGTGGTCACAGCGGCCACTGCGGCGACAGTACCGGTCGCCGACCCACACCTGCTCGTTCACTGACAGGATGCAGCGGCCCGCTTGGTCTTGAACCTGCCAGCAAGCCGTGAGGGCAGACGTGTCTACGATGCCGACTGTGTCGAACATGGAGGAGTTCGCGGCCGCCGGGCTCTATCCGGGCGACGGCGACCCTGACGAGCGTCGGGCACTGCTCGAGTGGTTGAGCGAACTCGGGTTCACGGTAGAACAGCTGTCGACGCCGATCGCCCGCGACAACCTCGCGGCGATCGCCAGCGACTATCGGATCGTTCCCGGTGAACGGATGAGTCAAGCGGACGCAGCTGCCCGTGCGGGACTCGATCCGGAGCGATTCGATCAGCTGGCGACCGCGTTCGGTTTCGTGACACTCGACCACGACCCTCCCGGCGACCGGCGGTTCACGACTGACGAGATCGAACTGTTCTCGATCTTGGCCAGCCTCACGTCGATCTTCTCCCACGATGAGGCGGTCTCGGTCGTCCGTGTCATCGGTTCCTCGTTCGCCAGGTTGGGTGAGGCGTTCGTCTCGATGTTCCTGGTCGACGTCGAGTCGCCGCACATGCGGGCGGGCGACACCGAGCTGATGTTGGCCCACAAGATCTACGACGCAACCGCATTGCTCGACGGGCTGACGGCGCGACTGGACCCAGTGCTCCGTCGCCATGTTTTGCAAGCTATCGAGCGCGGGCGGCACGGAACGGTCGGCGTCGAGCGCCTGCTGTACCGCAACGCCATTGCCTTCGTCGACCTCGTCGGTTTCACACCGGTCTCGTCCGATCTCGACGCGCCCGAGCTCGCTACGTTCCTGCGCGAGTTCGAAGGTGAGGCGCACGACGTCGCTACCCGATGTGGTGCCCGCTTGGTGAAGGTGATCGGCGACGAGGTGATGTTCGCCGCGCCCGATGCCAACGCTGCATGCTTGGCCGCGTCGACGCTGATGGCAGGATTCGGTGCCGGGTCGACGCGCGTCGTGCCGCGCGCGGGGGTGGCATTCGGCGATGTCCTCACACGGAGCGGCGACTACTACGGCGCAGTCGTCAACCTCGCATCGCGTCTGGTAGACCACGCCGTTCCCGGGGAAGTGCTCGTGACCGAAGCGGTCACGGTCGCCGCCACCGACTGTCGGTTCGACGTTGCCGGCCGACGCGTGGTGAAGGGATTTGACGATCCGGTCGCCGTGTGGACGCTTCGACCTCAGAGCGCGAGCTCGTAGTACGACGAGTGAGCGACCGGCGTGAAGCCCATCCGCGAAAGGTACTGGCGATGTTCGTCGGTGTAGCCGGCGCTGCGTAGCACCTCGATCCCGGCATCTCGGAACACGTCGGCGCCGGGTCCGTAGAGCCATCGTCCGAGTCGCGAGTCGCGGTACGCAGCGACCACGTAGTCCAGATCGATCGTGAGGCGGCTGTCCGGACTTCGGCCCATCACGAGGCCTACCGGAAGTCCGTCGCGCAACAGCAAGAACGCCATCGCGTCATCCCCCGCGGGCCTTTCGAAATCCGGCTGGAATCGATGGATGTCGTCGAGTTGGTGCTCGATGAAGTCGCGGAGAAACGGCGAATCAGGAGGGATCCTCAACGCACCTAGGTCGATGCCGCCCGGCGACTCCTTGGCGAACTCGGCACGCAGCCGCCACACGTGGATCGACGCGATGGCCACGTTGGTCAGCATGATCGGAATCGAGTCGATCAGCGCGGCGTAAACGACGAAGGCCACCGCGCCGACGAATGAAATGACCCGGAGACGCACGATCGAGGTCATCGAGAAGGAGACCACGACCAGGATCGATGCGATGTAGCCGACCATCTCGGTGGCGTTGAACTCGAACACGGCTGAAGGCTACTGAGCTTCGGCCGGACTGACGGTGGCGTCGGGCGCGGTCTGCTGGCCGCGCACGATGGCCGTGAGCGCCCCGATCACCACAGCCATGGCCACCACCTGGATCCAGGTGACCGGCTCGTCGAGGAACATCCACGCGAGGAGCGCGGAGAACACCGGAATCAGCAGGGTGAACGTCGACCCGATCCATAGCGGGATTCGCACGAGCGACCAGTTCATCAGCGAGTGTCCGATGACTCCGGCACTGAGCACCATTGCGCCGAGCAGCGCCAGATTCGTCCACGATGGCCAGCTCATGTCCTGGCCGAACAGGAAGGCCAGTGGAAAGCAGATGATCGCGACCCAGATCGCAGTACCAGCGGTGAACTCGGTGGATGTCATCGTGTGCTTCGAGTGCTTCGAGGCGATGAAGTACCCGCTCCACGTGAGCATCGCGCCGAATGCCAGTAGATCCCCGCGCCAGTCATTCGGGTTGTCGCCGGCGGCGGCCGACACGACGACGAACACGCCCGCGATGGCGACGAGCGACCACACCACATCGCGGCCGCGCACCCGCTCGCCGAAGAACTTCGCAGCGACGACGCCGACAACAACCGGCTGCAGAGCACCGATGATCGTCGCGTTGACCACGCTCGTCAGCTTGATCGCCGAGAAGAACAGCGCGATATCCGCCCCCAGTGCGAGCCCACCCCACATCGAGTCGCGCAGCAGGCGGAGCCGAAACGGCGTACCGGTGACCTGCATCCAGACAACGATCCCGACCGAAAAGATGGCGAACCGGTAGAAGCCGGCGGCGAGGCCGCCCATATCGATGCCGGCGATCAGAATCGTGCCCGTCGACCACGCACACACCGCGATCAGCGCGCCGAGCAACCCACGGCTCAGCTCGCGCCGTTCGGCGTCGGCGCCGGCGTCGGCAGCGGTCGTGGTCACCCGCGCACCGTATCGCCTCGACGGCCTGGTCATTCATGTGGATAGAGCGGTAGCGCGTCGTACGCTCGATCCATGGCGACGATCAACGAACGCACGGGATTCGACCTCGACGAGGTGGCCCGCCTCCTGACCACGACCAAGCAGGTGCGCAAGCGTCTCGACCTCGATCGGCGGGTGCCCAACGAAGAGATCCTCGAGTGCATCGACCTTGCCAACCACGCGCCGATGGGCGGCAACCTCGAGCGCAACAAGTGGATGATCATCGACGACCAAGCGACCAAGGACCACATCAGCCAACGCTTCGCCGACGTCGGGCGACCGTACCTGCAGGTCAATTCAGAGGTGCGCGGCGACGCCCGTAGCCAGCGCGTGATCGACTCGGCGACCTTCCTCGTCGACCATCTCGCAGAAGTTCCCGCGCTGGTGTTGGCGCTGCGTCTCGATCGGCCAGAAGGCGGTTCGCCGGGCCAGGCTGCTGGTTTCTACGGATCGGTACTTCCCGGCGTGTGGTCGTTTCAGATGGCGGCGCGCGCCCGTGGAATCGGCTCGGCATGGACCACGTTCCATCTCGAACACGAGGCGGAGATCTCCGAGCTGCTCGGGGTTCCACCGTCGGTGTCGCAGGTGTGCTTGTTGCCGGTCGCGTACTACACCGGCGACACATTCACGCCGGCGCCGCGCCGCCCCGCCGCCGACGTGACCTACCTCAACCGTTGGAAGCAGCCGGTGATGTAGGTCAGAGTCGACGTGTCAGTTGGAGAGCTGGAACCCACACGTCGGGATGGTGAACTCGTTGAGGCGCACCGACGCTACTGCACCCTCTTGGGTTTCTTCGAGGAGGTCTGGGTCCGCAAGCGCTTGTTCGATTCGAGGTGCCAGCTGGTCGAGCGACTCGACGCCGCGGTATGCGTCGGCGATCCGGGGGGTGATCGCTGCAGCAGTCGCCGCGACGCGCTCGAGGTCGTCGGCGACATCCGGTGTTGCCAGTGCCACAGCACGGTCGTAGGCGTCGAGCACCTGCTCGAGATTGTCGTCGAGCATGTCGGCGACAGTCTGCAGGTCCCCGAGGAGCAGTTGTTCGTCGACGTCGTCACCGGGTTCGAGCAGTCCTACGAGTAACTCGTTTATCGCCAACGTGACTTCGGACTCGAGGTCCTTGATGCGTTGCAGCTCGCCGCAGATGTCCTGGCCGGTACCGGTGGAGTCCGATTCGATGGAGGTGCTCGTCGTATCAGATTCGAGTTGCCCACCAGCGGTGCTCGTGCTTGCGCCTTCGTCCTCGTCCGGTAGGGCTGTGGATGATCGGGTGTCGGAACTCGTCTCTGTGGCGACCTCCGAAGCGGCATCATCGGTGTCGTCGCCCCCACATGCGGGGACGATCAGCATTGCGGCAGTGGCCAAGGCCGCAATCCGTACGCGAGCCATGACTCGAACGTAACGAATCGCCAACCTGACGAACGACATCGGTGGTGTCACACCGCTCTCAGGTGCGATTCACACGCGACTACGGTGCGGGCGCATGGGGCTTGAGATTTCACACGCGGTTGGACCTGGCGCGCCTGCGGTGCGGGACATCACCGTGGGTCAGGTGTTGCGGGAGGCGGCCGACGAGTCCCCCGGACTCTTGGCGCTGATCGAGGGGATTCCCGACGTCGATGCGCGACGCGAGTGGACGTACGCCGAACTGGACGCGCAGGTCGACCGCGTGGCCCGCGCACTGACGCAGCGTTTCGAGAAGGGTGAACGCGTCGCTGTGTGGGCGCACAACCTTCCCGAATGGGTGATGCTCGAGTTCGGGTGCGCTCGCGCAGGTGTCGTGTTGGTGACGGTCAACCCCGGGTTCCGAGCCAACGAGTTGAAGTACGTGTTGAACCAGTCGCGCGCCGCTGCGCTGTTCGTCGTCCCGGATTTCCGGGGCAATCCGATGCAGGCGGTGGCCGAAGAGGTGGCGCCGGCGTGTCCAGAGTTGCGCGAGATCATCTCGTTTGCCGATTGGGACGAGTTCGTGGCGACCGGCGACGACACATCGATCGAGCTGCCAGCGGTCACCCCGGACGACTCGGTGATGATCCAGTACACCTCGGGTACCACCGGCTTTCCGAAGGGTGCGCTGCTCCATCATCGTGGGCTGGCCAACAACGGCGCACACACGGCGCAGCGCATGGGTGTGGAGCGCGGGTCGGTTTTTGTTGCACCGATGCCGTTGTTCCACACCGGCGGCTGCGTGTGCTGTGTACTCGGAGCGATCGGCACTGCGTCGACGCTCGTGTTGGTCGAGGCGTTCGACCCGGGTCTGGTTCTCGAGCTGTTCGAGACGTACCGCGGCGCCGCGATGCTCGGCGTTCCGACGATGTTGATCGCCATGCTCGAACATCCCGACTTTGAGAGCCGCGACGTGTCGAGCGCCAAGGCGGTGTGCTCCGGTGGTTCGCTCGTGCCGGAGGCCCTCGTGAAGCGTTTCGAAACCGAGCTCAATGCGCCGTTCACGATCGTGTTCGGACAGACCGAGTGCTCGCCGGTTGCGTCGATGACGCAACCGAGCGACACGATCAACGACAAGGCGACCACGATCGGTCCGCCGATGCCCGGCGTCGAGGTGAAGATCATCTCGCCCGAGACCGGTGAGACCGTACCGGTCGGCACGATCGGCGAGTACTGCACGCGTGGGTATCACGTGATGAAGGGTTACTTCGAGATGCCGGAGCGCACCGCCGAGACCATCGACGCCGACGGTTGGCTGCACACCGGCGATCTGTGCGCCATGGACGACCGCGGGTACTGCACCGTCGAGGGCCGTCTGAAGGACATGATCATCCGCGGTGGCGAGAACATCTATCCCAAGGAGCTCGAAGAGCTGTTGTTCGCCCATCACACCGTGGGCGAGGTGGCCGTCGTGGGGCTACCCGACGAGAAGTGGGGTGAGACGGTCGGCGCGTTCGTCCGTGCCGCACCCGGCGAGGCGATCGACAAGAACGAACTGTTCGGCCACCTTCGCGAACACCTTGCGCCGCACAAGACGCCGAAGCAGTGGTTCACCGTCGAGGAGTTTCCACTCACCGGTTCGGGCAAGATCCAGAAGTACCGGCTGCGCGAGATGTGGGAAGCCGGCGGCTTCGAGGAACTCTGAGCGCACGACGTCGTGGCGGGCGGCATCCGGCACGCGAGAACGGGCAACGCTACGTTGGCGCAATGTCCTTGACTTCGTCGTACGTGGTCGGTCCGAGCACACCGGAGGTGCGAGATGTCACCATCGGCAGCTTGCTGCACGAAGCCGCAGAGGCAGCGCCGGACCGGCTCGCTCTCGTGCTCGCGGCGCCCGAAGAAGCCGCACGTCGGCACTGGACCTATGCAGAGGTCGACAGGGAGGCCGACCGTGTCGCCCGGGCGGTCGCAGCCCGCTTCGACAAGGGTCAACGCGTGGCTGTCTGGGCCCACAACGTCGGCGAGTGGGTGCTGCTGCAGTTCGGGTGCGCCCGTGCGGGCGTCGTCCTGGTCACGATCAACCCGGCGTTTCGGGCGCGCGAGGCCAAGTACGTGCTGCAGCAGTCGCGCGTCGCTGCGGTCTTCGCCGAACCCGAGTACCGAGAGCACGCACTCGTGGCGACGGCGCAGGAGCTGCAGCCCGAGTGTCCCGACCTGGGCGAGGTGATCTCTTTTGCCGACTGGGAGGCGTTCGTCGCCACCGGTGACGACCCGTCGATCGAACTCCCCGATGTCGGCCCCGCTGACCCGGCGCTGATGCTGTACACCTCGGGCACCACCGGCTTCCCGAAGGGGGCGGTGCTCCGGCACGGCGAGGTATCGAACAACAGCGTCCACTGTGCCGGGCGGCTGGGGTTTCGCGACGACACGGTGTTCCTCTCGCCGATGCCGCTGTTCCACGCCGGTGGATGTGTCGTGAGCCTGCTTTCTTCGGTCGCCGCGAAGTCGACGTTCGTGCTGCCAGAGGCGTTCGATCCGACGCTGATGCTCCGGCTCTGCGAGACCTACGGCGCCACCGTGATCCACGGCGTGCCGACGATGTTGATCTCCATGCTGGAGGACACCGAGCTCCATGAGCATGACCGGTCGAGCGTCGAGCGGGTGTTCACCGGGGGCGCGCTGGTCCCGCAGGCACTGGTCGAGCGGATCGAGCGCGAGTTCGGAGCATCGTTCTCGATCCTGTATGGCCAGACCGAGAGCGGTCCGGTCGTTACGACGACATTGCCGACCGACTCCGCTGTCGACAAGGCGAGCACCATCGGGGTGGCGATGCCCAACCTCGAGGTCAAGATCGTGTCGCCCGAGACGGGCGAGACGGTGCCTGTCGGCGCCGTCGGTGAGTTGTGCACCCGCGGCTACAACGTCATGGACGGCTACTTCGAGATGCCCGAACGGACCGCCGAGGCGATCGACGAGGACGGGTGGCTACACACCGGCGACCTGTGCTCGATGGACGACCGCGGATACTGCACGATCGTGGGCCGGGTCAAGGACATGATCATCCGCGGCGGCGAGAACATCTACCCCAAGGAGCTCGAGGACCTGCTGTTCAGCCACCACACCGTTGGCGAGGTGGCCGTGGTCGGCCTTCCCGACGAGCGGTGGGGCGAGGTCGTCGCCGCATTCGTCCGTGCTGCGCCGGATGAGACGATCGTCGTCGAGGAACTCCGCACGTTCATGCGCGAGCACCTCGCCGCGTACAAGACGCCGGCACACTGGTTCGCAATGGAGGAGTTCCCGCTCACCGGCTCCGGAAAGATCCAGAAGTTCCGTCTGGTGGAGATGTGGGAAGGCGGCGACTTCGAGGAACTCTGAGCCTGGTCGCACCAACCGGCGGGACAACCGAGCCGAATCGGATCGTCCGGGCGTGTAGTCGAGGGCATTCCGTGGGGAGTCTGAGACGTGGCCAAAAGATCACGGTTCTCGGCAGTGATCGCCACCCCACTCGGTTTGATGTAGGCGTACGAACTACCGAGAAAGCGCCACGCGGTCATTCCACGTCACCAGCGTCACCATCGCATCGAGAGCCAGGCGGACGGTCGTACTCACGCACGACCGACAACGTCACCGTCGGCGCGAGTAGGAATGGCGGTCGCCGCGGCAGCGTCGATCGCCGTGCTGTTCGGCCCGCTTCCTTCTCCCGTGAGCGCAACCGATGCCGCTGAGTATGCATCCGGCGGACCGGTCGAGTGCCGCATCGACGAGGACTGGGATCTCGTCCAACAGCCGAGGTTCAGCCCGCCGATCCAGTGCGTGCTGAGTCCTGGCGCAACCGGGATGTTCACGATTGACCCCGCCGTCGTGCTCGCTGCTGCGATCGAGCTCGGCGCGAACGACGACGGTGGCGATGTCGTGTGGATCGAGGCTTGAGGCCCCGATGGCGGCGGCTACGCATTCACCAGTACCAGGTTGACGGATCTCGACTCGACCGAGTTCCGCTATCGCCAAGGGCGGACTGGGCCGACCTCTCTGTGGTCGACGGACAGTTCCTTCGAGACCACGACCTTGGTGGTCGCAGACGGGGTGCCCGGAGCGGCGATGGCTCGACCTCGGTCGATGTTCGAGCCGCGCGAGTCTGCGACCGGGCCTGGGCAGACGATGGCGGCGCAACCAACGGCGATCGACATGACCGCGCCGCTCGCACCGCAGCCGAAGCCGATCGGTAGCCACGACGCCGGCGCGATCCGGTTTACGTTCAACCAGGGATCATCTGAGTTTCTGTACCCCGTGGTCGTCCAACTCGAGTCCGACGACACCATCCACGTTCACGTCGACGGAAAGTCGATCGGTGGCTACGACGCCTATGAGGAACCGTTGAAAATCAACCTGGCGGGCAGCAACTGGGCGCGTCTCGGCACCCAGTACAGCGACCGATCGAACTTCGGCTTGGAGGTGCTGCCGCACAGGCGCTTCAACTCGGCTGCAACGTTCAGCTGGTCCGGCGACATGCGCAGCAGCAAGTTCGGCACAATCACGGACGACGGCTACGTGCGTTCGCCGGTTGTCGTGGCCACGCTTGACTGACCCTCAAGGCCTCATCAAGGCTCGTCATCGAACACAGATTGCGGCGCGGCGTGTCAGTTCGCCTCTGCTGTCTCGGCATCGAGCACCGAGGTCTCGGTGCCAGCCTTGGGAGAACGCGCAACCACAAAGATCGCACCAACGACGCACGAGGCCGCGGCGAACCACATCCCCAACGAGAAGCCGTCGGTCACGGCCTGCTCGACCGAACCGGCGATGGTCGGCGCAGCCTCGCCGGCTTCGGCGGCGACGCCGAGACCGATCGCCGGTGCTTCACGGACCACATCGGTGAGTTCGGGCGCGAGGTCTGCATCGTCGATCCCTCGCTGGTAACCCGAGGTGAACATCGAACCGATGAGTGCGATGCCGAGCGCGCCGCCCAGTTCGCGCGATACGTCGTTGATCGCTGACGCAACGCCCTGTTTCCGGGCGGGCAGCGCTTCGACGATGGCCTCGGTCGCCGGCGGCGCGGCGAGGCCCATACCGAGCCCGAACACGAGCACTGCGACGGCGAACGCCCAATACTCCGAGCCGGTCCCGAGCAGTGTGAACAGCGCGCTGCCGGTGGCCAGCACGCCGAGCCCGACGCCGCCGATCGGGCCGCGACCAAATCGTTCGGCGAGTTTCGGTGCCATCCCGCTCGCGAGCGGGATGCTGAGGCCGAGAGGCAGGAAGGCGGCGCCGATGACGAACGGGCTGTAGCCGAACACGAACGCCAAGTACTGGGCGGCGATGAAGAAGAACCCGAAGGCGGCGAAGAACTGCAGGAAGATCGAAACCGACCCCGTCGAGAATCCCCGTAGCCGGAACAGGCGCACGTCGAGGAGCGGGCGCTTCGTGCGCAGCTCCCATGTGATGAACACGCCGAGCCCGATCACTGCGACGATGAAAGACGAGATGACGAGCGTGCTTGTCCAGCCCTTGACTGGCCCTTCGATGATGCCCAGCGTGAGGGCCCCGAGCCCGACAATCGAGCTGACGCTGCCGATCGGGTCGAGGTTGGCATGCGTCGGATCGGACGTTTCGGGAACGAACGCCGCCGTCATCAGTCCGATCACCACTCCGATCACCGCCAACGCAACGAAGATCGAACCGAACCAGTAGCTCTCGATCAGTGCGCCGGCGCCGAGCGAGCCGAGCGTGCCGCCGAGGCTCGCGCTCGCGGTCCACATGGCGACGGCGAAGCCGCGCCGCTCGGAGGGGATCACGTTGGTGATCGTCGACAGCGTGCCGGGGAAGATCAACGCCGAGAACGCTCCGCCGAGCGCGCGGGCGACGATGAGCGAGTTGATGTCGTTGGTCGTCGCCGCCCAGATCGCGGACGCCACCAGGCCGACATAGCCGATCACCATCATCCGCTTGCGTCCGAATCGGTCGCCGAGTGCCCCGGCTGGGAGCAGGAGTGCGGCGAGCGCAATGGCGTAGGCATCGATGATCCACTGCAGCTGCGACTGCGTGGCCTGAAGCTCGCGTCCGATGGTGGGGATGGCGACGTTGAGGCTGGCGACGCCGGCGATGATCACCACCACGCTGAGACACAGCGTGATGATGATCAGCGCCGACTGGCCCGGGCTGCGTTCCACCTCTTGGGTGTCGATTGGAGCAGGGGACGTGTGAGACATGTTGTTAGATATATCACGACATGTTCGCTATAGAGCAAATTGTTCTAAAGATCGGCCTAATATTCTGTGCACGATGAACGCCGCACCATCTGCCGTTTCTCCGGCCGACTCCTCGATGCAGACCGACCCTCGGGTCGTGCGCACTCGCCGCGAGATCGCCGACGCCGTGCGCGATCTGATCATGGAGACCGGGTGGGATGCGGTGACCCATCAGCACGTTGCCGAACGCACCGGATATGCGCGCAACACCGTGTACCGACACTTCCCCGATCGGATCGATCTGTTCGCCCACTGCGCCGACCTCGATGATGAGTTCGGCCATGCGCCTCGCACCGGTGACGTCCGAACTGACCTCATCGGTGAGATGGCGGCGTTTCGCCGAGCGCTGTTCGAGGGGCCGGCGGGGGCGATCATGAGCGCGGTCATCGAGCGAGCCATTCGGGATCCCGAGGCGGTCGAGATGCGCGATCGGATCGTGGCCACCGGGAGTGCACAGACGATCGAGATCCTCGAACAAGCGAAGGCCGAGGGTCGCGTCGAGCCAGACGCCGACCCGGTGGAGCTCAACGCGGCGCTGTCGGGTTCGGTGCTCTACGCCCGGTTGTGCCGCGACGTTCCGCCGACCGACGAGGCGATCGCTGCGCTCGTCGATCGGGTGCTCGCCTGACCGTTTGCGATCACGGTCTTTCGCCGATCGGCTACCGGCCTTTCCTGCGGCCTTACCTGCCGGGGCGAGACTCGTCGGCGAGTGAGAGGAGCTCGATCGTGACAACCCGTACCACAATCGTGGCCGTTGCTGCCGCCGCCGTGGTGCTCGGCGCGTGTGGCAGCGACAACGCCTCTACGACCGCATCGGACACCGCAGCGACGCTCGCGCCAGCCGCAGCGCCCGATACAACGTCTGTCCCGACGGCCGCGGCGACCGACTCCGCCATGACAAGCGACCAGGCGAGTGAGACCCACACGTTTGTTGCTGAGGTGTGGGCCGACAACTGGTTCGCGTTGTATGTCGATGGCGAGCTGGTCGGTGAGGACTCGGTGCCGATCACGACGGAGCGATCGTTCAACGCCGAGACGATCACCTTTGATGCCAGCTATCCCTTCACGGTCGCGGTCGAAGCCAAGGACTTCATCGAGACCGACTCCGGTCTGGAGTACATCGGGCAACAGAACCAGCAGATCGGCGACGGCGGATTCATCGTGCAGATCACCGATACGTCCACGGGCGAGGTCGTCGCCGTCAGCAACGGTGATTGGGCCGCGCTCCCGATTCATCAGGCGCCGTTGAATCCTGAGTGCGTACGTTCAGCGACACCAGATACGGACTGCGAGAGTGCGATCATCGACGCGCCGATCGGTTGGACCGAGGTCGGATTCGACGACAGTGCGTGGGCGGCGGCCACCGTGTGGCCCGAGTCGGCGGTATCGCCGAAGGATGGCTACAACGAGATCGACTGGGACGACGCTGCTCAGCTAATCTGGGGCGCCGACCTCGAGATCGACAACACCGTGCTCCTCCGAACGACGGTGGTCGGCTAGCGCGCCGGTTGTCAACGCTGTTCACCGGGCGTATTCTTGAGGTCCACTTCGACGCGGGGTGGAGCAGTTCGGTAGCTCGTCGGGCTCATAACCCGAAGGTCGCAGGTTCAAATCCTGCCCCCGCCACCAACGAAAGCCCTGGTAGATCGCAAGATCTGCCAGGGCTTCGTCGTGTCATGGGGTCGGCGCGCCCAGAGAGCGATCGAGCTCACAGGCGCTCGTCAGCCCGGGAGTTTGAACACCGACACGACGGTGGCGCCGCCGACCGAGCGGAACTCTTCGTGGTCGGTTCCCGCTTGGGCCCCGTATGCATGGCCCGCCTGCATCTCGACCCCGTTGGAGACCAGGTCACCCTCCATGACGTAGGTGAACTCCGCCTCTTCGTGGTGGTGAGATCCACCGACGTAGCCGGGTTCGAACTTGAAGAGCGCGATCACCTTTCCGTCGGCTGCGGCGAGCATCTTCATCGCCACGCCCTCGCCCATCGGTTGCCACTCCAGCGCGCCGGCGTCTGAGAACGCCCATCCGGTGAGGTCGAAGCTGGTGTCGGTCAATGTCTCGGCCATCCCCGCAGTCTTTCACGCTGCGTGGCGCGTCGGAGCAGGATGGCGCTGATTGCGCTCTTGGTGCTACGCCGTGGTCAACCCTCGCTCGGAGACGGTGCGAGCTCGGGTGACGATGGCGGTGCGTCGGCGAGGAATGCCCAGAGGTCGTCGATCACCTTGTGCTCGGCGAGCACGCCAGCGGAGTGCCAGTGTCCACCGACGACATAGGCCCGGCCGTTCTGAACTGCGTCGAGTTGCCCCCACAGAGGATTGCCGGTGATCGCGGCGAGCAACTCTTCGTTGCCTGCCCCCGGCTGGTTCGCGTACAGGAAGAGGACATCGGCATCGGCTTGGTCGAGCCACA
The DNA here is from genome assembly GCA_039177505.1 of Actinomycetota bacterium. Classification (GTDB taxonomy): domain Bacteria; phylum Actinomycetota; class Acidimicrobiia; order Acidimicrobiales; family Ilumatobacteraceae; genus JABSQH01. Next base: position 22,113 of record JBCDFR010000005.1, read on the forward strand.
GTTCCTGGCTGAGCTGTTCGGTGAACAAGCCGTCGGCGTTGGCGAACGCTGCTTGCGACGGCGGCCGCTGGATGCCGAGTTGTTCGAGGGTGATGCCTGCCGACGATCCGGCAAGACGGAGTTGGAGTGCGTTGTCGGGGCGTGCCCGGACGACCGAGACCGTCTGGCCGTCGAGCGAATCTCCGAGGGCAGCACTGAGCTCGCCGAGGCGGCGGTCGGCGTCTGCGATCAGCGCCTCGATGTCATCGCTGACGTTCATCGCGTCACCGACGAATCGGAACTCCGTTCGCCAATCGGCCCCGGTCTCCGAAGAGTCGAACTCGACGGTGGGTGCGATCTCGCGCAGTAGTTCCATCTCTTCGGGTGCGACGAACCCTCCAGTGGCGACGATCAGATCGGGAGCTGCCGCGGCGACGGCTTCGATGTTGATCTGAAACGCGCCTGCATCACCGAGCCCCGCGGTCGCCGCCTCGATGGCGGGTACCCACTCCGGGTGGGTGGCGTCGAGGAATGCCGAGTACGCCGACGAACCGACTGCGAAGTCGGTACCGGTCACCAACATCACTTCGACCGGAGCGAACCCGATCGGGACGATTCGCTCCGGATTCGTTGGAATGCACACCGGATCACCCAGCAGCCGATCGTCGTCGAACAGTCTGGCGCCTTCCGCACACCCGTCGTCGACGCCCTCCGTCGCAGCGGCGGTGGTGGTCACGATGGTGTCAACCGGGACGGTCGGCTCGCTCGAGGTCGGTGCGGTCGTCGACGCTGTAGGGGGCGCAGTCGAGGTCGAATCGCTCGCAATTGCTGCATCGACAGCCGTTGGCGAGGTCGTGGCGGTGCTGGCGCTGTCGTCGGTATCGGCATCACTGCAGGCCGTTGCGAGGAGCAGCATTCCGGCAGCGGCCAGGCTCGTTGCGCGCGTCGAATATCCGTTGAAGTCGATCGAGGGGAACGGCACCGCTTCACATTCATCGATCTGACCGCGCCGGAGAGGCCACTCGTGCTGCTGATCCGGAACGGTTGTCGGCGACGATCGGGCGAACTGCGACGGGGGAATCCCGACTGCCGCCTTGAACGCACGAGTGAACCCAGCGCGCGACGAATAGCCGCAGCGGCGAGCCACGGTTTCGACCGGTTGACCCGCTCGCAACATCGATACCGCGGAACCGATCCGCAGTTCGGCGCGCCATGTGGTGAATGGCAGCCCGGTCTCCACGGCGAAGCGGCGGCGAAACGTCCGTTCCACGTAGCCGGCCGCCGCGGCGAGTATCCCGATGGACCGTTGGTCCGATGGGTCGGCGACGAGCTCCAGCGCAACCTTGCGAATACCGGCGTCAGCGGGCAGCGGAAGGTCGACCGGTGCGCGGAGTTGTGCGTGGGCGAGTTGGTCGACCACGGCAGAGAGCACGTCGGCGGCCCACGGCTGGGTCGACTGCGCCGGAAGCCACTCGAGGAGCGCGGTGACGCCGCTGTGCAGCACGAGGTGGGCCGTACGCGACCATGTCGAAGGGCAGCTGGAGGCTCGAAACTTTGCACTCCCCACCGACGCCGTGCCGTGCACGCGTATCGGCGTGCCGGCCCGCACCCAGAGCGCGTCTGGTGCCAGCAACAGCGTGCTTCGGTGTCCGGCCGTGACGTGTGTCGCCGTGTGGTCGAGCGGCCACACGAGGTGGTGGTACTCCGCCGGCGGAGCCGGCGTGACCTGGTCCGGGTCTTCGTCGCGAACGAAGACACTGCTGAGATACACTGCGCACAGCTCGACGCCATCGCTGCTGACCAATGGCCATCGTGCCGAGCCGTTCGCCAGCATCGGTCCTCTCGTACCGCGAGGGCCTCTGAGCCCTCGGCTGTCGAGCATTCGGGAACCTTATCGCTCTGGAGTTGGTAAGCCGAAGACCGGCTTTGTGGAGATCGTGGAGTGATTCGCCCGTGTCGATTTGGACGAGCACGCTGTGCCGGTGGGTGGGTTCGTTTCTCGAAACGTGGTCGGGATGAGCCGGGTGCCGTCGGTTGCGGTGGCCGTTGCTCTCATCGACCGGTTGCGGCGGGCGGTATCGCCGAGTGACACTTCGGCTGCACGACACGTGCTTCGAACAGGAGGTCACCGATGTCTCAGCTGGATGCAACCGACGCGCCGATCGACATCGTCAACCGGTTCATTCGGTTGATCAACGATCGCGAGCTCGATGCTGCGGTGGCGTTGTGCGCCGCCGACGTCGAGTATGACAACGTGCCGATGGGCGCGAACCACGGTCGGGACGCAACGCGCGACTTCCTGGCACCGATGCTCAGCGGCCTCGACGACGTCGAGTTCATCGTGCACCGCGAAGCTGCTACCGGGAAGATCGTGATGAACGAGCGCACCGATCGTTTCGTCAAGAACGGCCAGACCGCCGACATTGCCGTGGTCGGCGTGTTCGAGCTGAACGATGCCGGCGAGATCGCGCTGTGGCGCGACTACTTCGACATGGGTGCGGTCGACGCCCTGATGCAACTCCTTCAGTCCAGTTGAGCGCCCGGCAACCCGCCCGGCTGCTGCCATACGGCGGTCATCGTCATCGCCGTGATCTGCCAGCCACCGACCGATCGGCTGAGTTCGAAGCGGTAGTCGCCTCCCAGGGTCCACATCCGGTCGGTGTACTGGTGCGACGCGATGAACTGAGCCGTGGCGGTTGCCCGGTCGCCGTCGGTGTCGACGAGGTGGTTGCTCACCAAGTGCTGATGCGCCGGCACGGTGGCGAAGTGGTCGCGCCAGCCGCCGACGATGTCGGCGGGGGACAGGGTCGTCGGCTCGCCGCCCTGAAGTGAGGTGTAGTCGAGGCGCACCTCGTCGGCAAAGACCGCTTCGACGGCGTTCCACTCGTGGTGATCGGTGTGCCACAACAGGCGTGTGATGGTGTCGATGATGTCGCCGCGTGTGGACATGTTGTTCCTTCCTGATCGCTGTGGGCCTGACCGCTGTGGGCCTGATCGTGATGGGGCGTCGTACCCGCCTACAGATGGGTGCGGAAGTGCTCGACGACGGCGTCGGTAGCCACCGTGACCTGCGCCGGCTGGTCGTAGAAGTCGAGCTGGCCGCCGCTCGTCCAGATGATGTTCTTGGTGCCGGCGAGCTGGTCGAAGAACGAACGAGCGCCGTCGGGCACAGCGCCGTCCTCGGAGTGCACCATCTGCACCGGAACGGAAATCAAGGGCGCGGTGTCGATCGGGTTGAATCGCAGCCACGGCTCCCACGACATCACCGCGAGTCGGGCGTCCCATTCGGGAACCGCTCCGCGCTCGGGATCGAGGTAGTAGTCGTACGGGCCATACATCGCGGCTGATTCGTCGGTCTCGGAGATCGCCGGCATGAACTCGACGACTCCGGACGTGCGATAGGTCGCCTCGGCTTCCTTGGAGAGCTCGATCCGTTGGGCGACTCCTCCAGCACCGCCGTAGTACGGGGCCACCAGTTCGGTGTTGTGTAGCCAGGGTGCGATCAGCCCGAGCGCCGCGACTCGATCGTCACTGCTGGCGTTCACGGCCTGGTAGCCGGCCGATGCGCACACGCCGAGTGCACCGATGCGGCCCGTGTCGACTCCGTCGAGTTCGCTGGCGAAGCCGATCGCCGCGTGGATGTCTTCGGCCTTGCGCGCCGGGTGCTCCCAGTCGCGGGGGTCGCCCTCGCTCTGGCCGAACCCGCGGAAGTCGAATGTGAATGCAGCGATCCCGCGCGCCGCAAGTTGACGTGCGTAGAAGTTGGCCTGCTGTTCTTTCGACGTGGTCCACGACCCGGTCACCACCACGATCGGTGCCCGGGTCGCGTGCTGCTCGACGGGGCGAAACAGATCGCCGACCAGGCGGTCGCCGTGGCTCTCGAATCGAACTCGATCGGTGGTGAAGGTGGACATGACTCGGCTCCTGACGGGTGGGGGAGTGTTGCGTGATCCCCACCGTGAGGCCGCTCTCGTCGGATGTCCAAGACCTCCTGTGATGCGCGTTAGTTATCAGATCGCCGCCGGCGCATAGGTCGCGTACGTGGACGTCCACGTACGCGACCTGCGGTATTTCGTTGCCGTTGCCGAGGAGTTGCACTTCACTCGCGCCGCCGAGGGGTTGTACGTGTCGCAGCCGGCGTTGTCGCGCCAAATCGCCAAGCTCGAGTCGGACCTCCGGGTGCGGCTCTTCGAACGCGATCGCCGCAGCGTGGCGCTCACCGACGCGGGCCGCGTGCTGCTCGAACGGGCACAGGCGGTGATCGCTGAGTGGGACGTTGCTCAGGCGGCGGTCAACGACGCTGCCGCGTCCGGTGCGGCGGTCCTGCGAGTCGGCATGCAGACGAGCATTGGCCGCGGGATCATCTCCGAGCTCGGTGAAGGTTTGGCGGCACTCCGGCCGGGCCGGACGTTGCAGCTCAACCAGGTCGGCTGGGGCGATCCGACCGCCGGCCTTGCCGACGGCGGCAGCGACGTCGCGCTGTGCTGGCTTCCGATGGTCGATCCCCAGGCCTTCGATCACCATGTCCTGCGCGTCGAGCCGGTGCTGTTGGCGCTGGCATCCGACCATCCGTTGGCTGAGCGGCGATCGGTCGCCTTTGACGAGATGATCGACGTGCCCCTCGTTGCCTTACCGGCCGACGCCGGAGCGTTGCGCGACCGGTGGCTCGTGACCGAGCGCCGAAGTGCACCGGCCCCGATCGCCGCGACCGCGCACACCGCCGACGAGGCAATGGAGGCCGTCGTCAGCGGATTGGGCGCCGTGTTGTTGTCGGAGGGCAATACCGCGATCTATGAACGCCCGGGGATCACGTTCGTCCCTGTGGTCGATCTCGACCCGTCCGTCCTCGCGCTTGCGTGGCGGCGCGCCGACGAGCGAGCAGTGATCGCCGATCTCGTCGACGTCGCCCGGCAGCGCTGGTCGTCGGCTGCGTCCGTTGACCTGACGCAATGAGCGCACCGTTGCAGTGAGCGCGCGGTTGCCCTGCGCCAGGTGATGACGCAGGGCAACCGGAACTGATTGGAATCGAAGGGTCTCAGGTGGCGGGGCCGTACTCGGCGCGAATGTCGGCGAGCGGACGGTCGAGCTGCTCTTCCCACTTGGTGAAGTGCAGGTTCTTCCAGCTCTGGCCCATCATCCAGCCCTCGCTGATCGCGTCCATCGCTGTGGCGATGTACGACGGGTTGACGAACGCGACATGTGACGTGGTGACGGCGATGCGCATCGCGTGGTACGTCGTGCGTAGTTGGGCGTGGTGGAACCCGGCCATGCCGAGCTCGCCGACGATGTCGGAGTGGAAGCCGGTGATCGTGTGCAGGTAGTCGTGCAGCATGAAGCCGCGGAGGAACGCGTACTTGACGTCGTCGGGCATCCGGTCGAGGCGCCCGGCGTCGACCAGGTTGTAGAAGTACTCGTGCTGGTTGCGGGCGAGGTTGGGCTCGAGATTGTTGTCGACGATCCAGTGCTTGTAGGCGTGACCCAGCGAACCGTCGGGGCACCCCGCGAGATCTTCGAGCGTGATCACGGGAGGCAGGTACTGCTCGTCGAGGAACGCATCGGCGCCGGGCAGCGCGCGCAGGTTGTCGGCGTACTGATCGATCGCCGACTGCGGCGCGGTCTCCCACCAGTCGTGAACGAGGCCCATCACGTGGGTCTGCAGCGGATCGTCGACGTTCCTCATGAACAGTTCGGCGATGTCGCGATCGATCACGGGCTCGTAGTCGGTGATGGTGGCGGTCATTTCTAGCTCCTCAGCAGCGGTCGGTGAATCTCTTATTCAGAACTCCTGAACAATGTATTCAGAAACTCTGAACAAGTCAACCTCTGAAGTCGAAGTGCCGCCTACGATCGAGCCATGACGGCTTCGGCGCCCAAACGCATGACACGCGAGGACCGACGCGCCAGCTTGCTGGCAGCCGCCGCGCAGGCGGTCAGCGAGGCGCCTGGCGAGCGTCTGTCGTTCGAGGTGATCGCGGCCGTTGCTGGTGTGTCACCGACACTGCCCTACAAGTACTTCGACTCGATCGAGGACGTCACCCTCGAGCTCTACTCCGCAGCCGTCGCCGACGTCGACGCACGCATCGATGAGCTGTTGGTCGACGACGGCGTGTCGTTCGACGACACGTTGCGCGCATCGTTTCTGATGTGGTGCGATCAGGTGGAGCGCGACGACTTTCTCTTCGTGCGACTCGCGGACGGAGCCAACGCCGCCGACTTGGCGCGCAGCGTGCGGCGTCGCCGTGAGCGTTCCGTCGGCATCTGGGCTGGTGTTGTGGCCGCCGAGTTCGGCCTCGAGGAGGTCACCGCTCGGCTGCTCGCAGCCGCGATGACCACCGCAGCGTCGGCGATGGTCGGGCGGGTGTTCGCCGACCGCCTCGACCGCAACGGTGTCGCCGAGTTGCTAGTCGTCGTCACCCGTGCCCAGTGCGTGGCCGCGCAGGCGTTGGCTGTGCCCGCAAGCTAGGACGTGGCCGCACAGTCAACCGGCGGTCGGGACGACACCCAGGTGTTGGCGTGTCTCGGCAACAGCTGAGTGCGATCAGATGCACACGTTGCGCATCGTGCCGATGCCCTCGACGGTCGTGGTGATTACATCGCCGGGCGCGAGGAACTTCCCGGCCGCGGCGCCGACACCTTCGGGCGTCCCGGTGAAGATGATGTCGCCGGGCTCGAGGGTCGCGTGGGCCGAGATGTACTCGATCAGCGCCGACACGTCGAAGATGAGGTCGGCCGACGAGCCGTCCTGTCGCCGCTCGTCGTTGATGTCGCAGGTGATGGCCACTGCGTCGCGGTCGGGCAAGTGGTCGGTCGACACCATGACTGGCCCGATCGGTCCGTAGCCGTCACGCGACTTCCCAAGGTCGAAGTGCGGCGGCGACGCCGCGAACTGCAGAGCGCGATCGGAGATGTCTTGTCCCGCAGTGACGCCGGCGACGTAGTCCCAGGCTTCGATAGCGGGAATGTCGCGGCCGCCGCGCCCGATCACCACGACGAGTTCGGCCTCGTAGTCGACGGCCTCGCCGCGCAGCTCGACGTCGGCGTTCGGCCCGGTGATGCAGTTGGTGAACTTGGTGAACACGAGCGGGACCTTCGGCGGCTCCATCTGCGACTCGGCGACATGACTCGCGTAGTTCAGCCCGATAGCGAAGCTCTTGGGCGGTCGCGGCACAGGCGGGCCGACCACGCCATCGTCGAGGCGGCCGGTCGGTTCTCGGTCGCCGAGCGTCGCATCGAGCTCATGGAGCACATCGTGGGCATCGATGGCGGCCATCAGGTCTGGGCCCAGACGACCATCGGAGATGGTTTCCAGGTCGTAGGCATTCGCGGCATCGTCGACGAGCACGGCGCGCGAGTCGAGGTTGGCGAGGCGGAAGCTCATGTGGTCACCATTCCAGTCGTTGCGAGGAGAGCGTTGATCGTGGCGATGTCGTCGGTCACCGCGGCGATGCGCCGGTCGGGTCGCACCACGACGAACACGTCGTCGTCGAGCAGACCCGGGTAGGCAGTCGTCGCGGCGGTCGTCGTACGGAGCATCGCGCACTCGAGTTGCCGATCTGTGGCGTGGTTGTCGCTGCGCAAGACCGCCCAGGTGTCGGGCAGCGGATCCGTCGGCGTCCGCGGCGCGGGCAACACGCCACCGACCAAAGGGTGGGTGCCGACGAACGTCGGGCCGGACAACTGCGGGAACGGTCGCTGGCCGTATCCCGACTCGAGCGCGGCGACGCCATCGTGGGCGATTGCTTGCATGAGTTGACCTGCGTCGACCGAATGCGCCACCTGGCCGGTGGCGTGTGGACGGCGTTCGGCGTCGTAGGTGTCGAGCAGTGCGTTGTTCGCTGTGCCCGCCGCGACGGCGGCGAGCTTCCAGCTCAGGTTCTCGGCGTCACGCATGCCCGTACACATGCCCTGTCCGTTAAACGGCGGCATCTGGTGTGCTGAGTCCCCGGCGAAGAACACCGCCCCGTCGCGGAACCGCTCGGCGACGGCGGCGTGGAATCGATACACCGCGGCCCGATCGACCCGTAGCTGGTCGGGCGCGGCCCACGGCGACAGCAGCTCGGCGATTCGCTCGTCGGCCAACATCTGTTCGCGCGTCTCGTGCGGGTGCAGCTGGAACTCCCAGCGGCGGTGCGCCCCAGGCCCTGGGACGAACGTGTGGACCCTCGCCTTGTCGCAGAACTGTCGTGCGCCCTCGGGCAGTTGCACGGTCGGGTCGAGCAGCGTGGTATCGACGACGAGCCAGGTCTGATCGAATCCTTGATCGACCATGGCCACGCCGCGTGCGTCACGAGTCTCACTCTTGGCGCCGTCGGATGCGACCAGCCAACGTGCGACGAGCGGCGCGCCGCCATTGTCCAACTCGACCTGGACGCCGCCGTCGACGTTGTCAACGCCGACTGCCGCGACTCCCAGTCGGATGTCGACACCGGCAGCGCTCGCCGCAGCCCGCAAGGCGCGCTCGAGGGAGGGTTGATCGAACGTGACCACCGGTGGCAGCCCGAGGGCGCCGACGGTGCCGGGTGGAAAGTTGATGCCGACCACGGGCGCGCCAGTTACATCGACGAAGTCGGCGGCCAACAGCGGTGTCGAGCAGGCCTCGAGTTCGGCGGCGAGGCCGGCGCGATGGAACAGCTGCTGGATCTCGTCGTCCATGCCGATCGCCCTCGGTAGCGGGTACACCTCGGTGCTGCGGTCGATGGCGATCACCGACAACCCGCGTTGGGCGCAGCGCAATGCGGTCATCACCCCGACGGGCCCACACCCCACGACCAAAACGTCGGCATCGAACTCGGGCTGGTCAGGCGGCATGGGTGGGGGTCGATATGGGTGGTGATCGATATGGGTGGTGGTCGATCGTTTGTGTATCGAGTGATCAAACTTATATCAGTCGTTGCAATTCTTCGTCAAGGGCTTCTAGGTTGCCCGTGTGGCGCTGACCGACGACGCACCGGCTCCGGGGAGGTCGCGGCGCAACCGGGGTTCTGATGTGGTCCGCGACGCGCTCGTCGAGGCGGCCATCGGTGAGTTCGCGGCACACGGGTTCGCTGGCGCGTCGACGAGGAAGATCGCCGATGCCGCGGGCGCACACCAGTCGCAGATCAAGTATCACTTCTCGTCCAAGACCGATCTGTGGAAGCGGTGCATGGAGCACCTGCTCGCCGAGCTGGACGAGGAGGTCGCCGGTGCGCTCGCCGCCGCGGATCAGCCCGATGGTCTCGACGGTGGGGCGGGGCCTCAGGCGCTGCTGATGGAGTCCACGATTCGGGGGCTCGTCTATCTGGCGGCGCGGCGACCAGAGCTGAACCGCATCATGATGCACGAGGCGACCAGCCCGGGGGAGCGGTTGGAATGGTTGGTCGAGACACATCTCGGTCCCCGACAGGCGGTGCTCGCATCGACGTGGGTCTCGCTGCGCCAGCGCGGCATCGCTGCACCGATCGAGGTCGATGCGGTGTACCACACGATCATCGGAGCGGCGTCGCTGTTGTATGCCAATGCACCCGAGGCCGAGCTGATGGGCATCGATCCGCAGACGCTGGTCGAGCGTCACGCCGACGCACTCGTGGCGGTGTTTCTTTCGGGCCGTTGACCCGACGCGATCAGCGCGCCGACTCGGCGAGGTTGTCGTCGAGGAGCGGCAAGGGCTCGAGGCCGAGGAGCGAACGGTACGTCGAGTGATAGTGGTGCAGGGCCGGTTCGTTGCGGCCGAACAGGGAGTATTCGACGTGTCCCGACTCGGCGGTGCGCTGCTGGCTGGCCGACATCCAGTAGTCCTCGTCGCGGATGATGTTGGCGAACCCTTCGGCGATCAGCCGCTGCAGCTCGACCTCTTCACTGTCCAACCCGATCTGTCGCTTGGCTTCCTCGGGGTCGTCGAAGTATTCGTCAGCTGAGACCCCGGGTCGGAGATAGAAGCCGATGCGCGAGGTGTGTTGTCCCGGGCGCTCGCGGTCGGGGATCGCCCGCACGAGATAAGCGCCGTTCTCGAAGGGCATCAGGATGACGTTGGGGAACAGCCAGTACACCGGCAGACCGGCCACGGTGATGTCCCATTCGGACTCTGGGAGCAGGCGCATCTCATCGATCGCTCGCTTGGTGAGGATCATCCGGTGGTTGATGCCGAAGGTGTCGTAACACTGCACGTTCCCGTGGAACATGTTGTAGAGCGTGTCCTTGTGCAGCGCGGCGAAGTGATACGTCTCGCCGAAGGTGTCCATGGCGAGCTTCCAGTTGCACTCGACGTCGTAGCTGTCGCTGTCGAGATAGGTGAGTTCGCCGTAGTTCCACTCGGCCAACTCCGCGGCGAAGTCGTCGGGGAACATCGCGCTCGGATCGATCGTGCCGTCGACGTCGGGGTGCACGTACAGCAGACCGTTCCACTCGAGCGCTGGGAGTTCGATCAGGCTGAGACACTCGGTGTCGACTTCACCGAAGTGGTCCTTCTTCGGGAGGCCGACGAGCGATCCTTCACTGTCGTAGGTCCATGCGTGGAATGGGCAGACCAGCCGCCGCGAGGTGCCGCGTGGTTCTTCGACGAGGACCGCTCCGCGATGGCGGCACGAGTTGACGAAGGCGTGGAACGAACCGTCGGCGGCGCGCGTCGCAATCACCGGTAGCCCGAGGTCGTTGGTGGTGATGAACGAACCGGGCTCAGGGAGGTCGCCGGACAACCCGACGAGCTGTGGCCGCGAGGCGAAGAACTTGTCCCACTCACGGGTGGCGAGGCCCTCGTCGGTGTAGGCCGACACGGGGTTCTTGCGGAGGCCGCCGGCATCGACGTTCGTCCCCGAGTCGATGCGTGCCAGCAATTCCTTGATCAGTCGGACTTGTTCCCCATGACGCATACTTAGAGTCGACTACAAACTTAGAGAGTTGTCAACCGTGCGCTCATGGGTCAAACTGCCTCCGGTGAGCGGCCTTCGTGAACGCAACAAGGCAATCAGAGTCGGGGCCATCCTCGACGCTGCGGTGGAGCTGCTCGGTCGTGAGGATTTGCAGGCGGTGACCACTGAACAGATCGCCGCCCACGCAGGTGTGTCACCGGCGACCGTGTACAACCTGGTCGGCACGCGTGACGAGTTGTTGCGCTCGGTGGTGCAGCGCGTCGTCGACGACTTGGTCGACGCGGTCGCTCAGGCGACTGCCAGCGACGACGATCCGATTGCTGTCGCGCACCTGATCGTCGACCATTCCGTCAGCGCATTCACGGCGCACTCCCGGGCGTACCGCCAGATCGTCGGGGCGGGGCGGGCCACCGAGGATGCGCCCAGTGTGGAGTGGGTCGACCCCTCGCAACTGCAGGTCGCCGCACTTCGCCAGGCCCAGCAGTTGGGTGTGCTCCACGCCGACGTCGATCCCGAACCCCTCGGCCGGCAGGTCTACATTTCGTGGATGGGGGCGATGGGCCAGTGGGCGCAAGGCACGCTCGACGATCACGGGTTCGCAGTCGCCACGCGTCACGGACTGCTGAGCGTGCTCGCCGCCGCCGCTTCCGAGCCGCACCGCCGAGCGTTCCTCGTCCAGCTCGCCGACCTGGGCCGCGACCTCGCCCCCCGCTGGCGGCCGTAGTCCCGCTCCCCTCCGAAATACCGGGGATTCCGTGCAAAAAACGCACGTCCTGGCGAACAGAAAGCGCGTTTCGCCCGCAGTTGGTGGGCGTGGCCGCCGAGGTCCCCGGGTGTTGTTGTCGGGCCCTACGCTCTCGGGTGTGTCCCAATTGCCTGCGGCGAAGCCCGCCACGCTGCGTGTGGCCCGCTGACGATGTCACGAGTCGAGCGAACGCTCATCTCGAAGCGCCGGCGAACGGTCGATGGCTGGTCCGAACGTCGGACGCCGGACCGGCTGATCGTCGAGGAACCGCTGTCGATCGAACTCGACGGCACCGCCGTAACGTCGACGATGCGCACACCGGGGCACGACTTCGAGTTGGCCGCCGGGTTCTGCCTCACCGACGGTCTACTGGGCGACGCATCGATCGAGCGGATCCGCTACTGCGGTGGGGCCTGCGACGATGGCGTCGAGAAGGACTACCACACGGTTCGTGTCGAAACCGGCGGTCAGGCACCGACCCCGACGGCGCGTCTCGGCAATGTGTCGTCGAGTTGTGGGTGGTGCGGCAGCGCACATCTAGATGAACTGTGCGAACGGATCGACCCACTTCCCCACAGCAGTCCGATCGACCTCGACGTGCTCGCCGGACTCCCTGAGCAGGTCGTTGCCCGCCAGAAGCTGTTCGCCGACACCGGCGCAGTCCACGGCGCCGCCGCCTTCGACGCGGTGGGCGATCTGCTCGTCGTGCGCGAGGACGTGGGCCGGCACAATGCGGTCGACAAGGTCGTCGGTCGACTGCTGCTCGATGGCGCCTTACCGGCGCATGGACAGGGCCTGTTTGTCAGCGGCCGCGCGAGCATCGAGATGGTGCAGAAAGCGTGGGCGGCCGGGTTCGGCACGCTGATTGCAGTGAGCGCGCCGACCGCCCTGGCCGTCGAGACGGCCCGACGCAGCGGGCTGACCCTCGTCGGGTTCGCCCGAGGCGACGCGCTGAACGTGTACGCCTAAGGCGCATCATCGCCGCGGCGTGAAACTCAGCACCATCGTGTCGACACGTGGACGGGGCCTGAATGCACGACGAGGGATCGCGGGACCTGTGGCCGTTTGCCATTGCCGCTGCCATCGAGCGGCGCCGGGTGCTTTGCGTCCCGACCATCGTTGAGCGACCGCTTTGGGGACGATAAGGTGTGACGACTGCAAGCGGCTTCCGCTCGACAACAGTCGTCGGAGCAGTGCGCTCGTGTGAGCGAACGGTGGGTTGGCGACAACATGAAACGGTCGACGCGGCAATCGCAGGTCGGCTGCGTCGGCGCGCACGATGGTGGCCTGATCGCCGAACCGGGCCCGCAGCGCACGCACCCGCTCGGGGTGGAGCTCGATGGCGATGACTCGCAGACCGCGGCGTAGCAACGCCTCGGTGATCACCCCGTGACCGGCGCCGACGTCGAGCACCGTCGAGCCCGCATCGAGGTCGGCGAGCTCGACGAGATGGTCAGCCCAGGCTGGCTCGAGCTGGTGCCAGCCCCATGACCTCCGAGCGGGGACCGAGCCGGGTGGTCTCCGTGCGGAGACCACGGCGGCGCACCATGCAGACGAAGATGCTCATGGCTCCAGTTGAGCATGCGGCCGCACGCCGCACACAAGAGGATTCAGCCGCTGGGCGCGGACCCGGTCGACTCATAGTGCGCTGGCGACGCGGGCGCCTCGCCAGCGTCGTCGATGTGGATCGTCGGCAGGATGCGATCGAGCCATCCGGGCATCCACCACGCGGCGTGGCCCATGAAGCGCATCAGGCCGGGCACGATTGTGAGCCGCACGATGAACGCGTCGAGGAGGATCCCGAGTCCGAGCGGGAGCCCGATCATCTTCACCACGACCGAAGGGTTGGTGACGAACGACAAGAACACCGCGGTCATGATCAGCGCCGCCGAAGCGATGACCCGCGCCGTCGTCGAGGCGCCGGTGACAACGGCGGCCTGTGGGTCGTCGGTGCGGTCGTACTCCTCGCGGATGCGTGAGAGTAGGAACACCTCGTAGTCGGTCGACAGCCCGAAGAGCACGGCGAAGACGATGACGGGCACGAACGACTCGATCACGACCGTCTCGGGGACCCCGACGAGGCCGTTGCCCCAGCCCCACTGAAACACCGCGACCATGATGCCGTAGGCGGCCAGGAACATCAGCACGTTCAAGAGCACTGCCTTGAGTGGCACAAGAATCGAACGGAACACTGTCATCAGCAGCACGAATGCGGCGACCAACACCACGCCGATGAACAGGATCAGCCGCTGACTGATGCGGTCGGTGAGGTCGATGAGCACGGCGGTCTCGCCGCCGACGAAGACGACGTCGGGATTGAGCGCCGTTCCGTTCAACGTGTCAGGGATGACCTGCTCGCGGAGCGTGCGGGTGAGGTCTTGGGTGACCGAGGAACTCGGTGCGCCGGTCGGCGTGACCTCGATGACCGCAGCGCTGCGCTGCTGGTTGGGGAGTGGTCCGAGGGCTCTGGCCACACCATCGGTTCGATCGATCGCGAGCACGAGTTCGGCCAACGCCTCGACGGTCGCGAGGTCGAGACTCTCGAGCTGACTCTCGATGTCGGACAACGATTCGTCGACCAGCGGCTCGTCAGCAACCGTGGTGCCGGTGGCATCGGTTGATGCCGTGGTCGGTGTAGTGGTGGTCGTGCTCGCTGTAGTCGTGGTCGAGGTTGTCGATCCGTCACTGCCTGCGGCATTGGCCCCGAGGTCGATGGCGACAAGGAGCGGCCCGTTGGCTCCCGGGCCGAAGCCCTCGGCGATCAGGTCGTACGCCTGGCGCTCGGTCGTCTCCTCGGGGTCGTCACCATCGTCGATGAACCCAAGGTCGGCCGACGTGGCCGGGATGGCGATCGCCCCGAGTACGACCACGCCGAGTGGCACGAGCGCGACCCGGGCATGGACGCTAAATCGCGACCAACGCGACCAGAACGCGGTGGGATCACCGGGCTCGACTTCGCTGCGCTTCTTGATGAACGGCAGGCGGATCGACTCGATGTGCGTGCCGGCCATGCCGATGAAGGCCGGCAGCAGGGTGAGTGCTGCCAGCACGGTGAACATCACGAACATCGCCGACGTCAACCCCAGCGTCGACAGATACGGCACGCCGAACACCGTGAGTGCGACCACTGCGATCGAAATCGTGACGCCGGCAAAGAGCACGGCGCGCCCGGCGGTGTTCACCGCCGCTCCCGTAGCGGTGACGACGTCGTCGCCGCGGGCGCGGTCCTGGAGATATCTGTTGAGAATCAGCAGCGAGTAGTCGACGCCGACACCGAGGCCGATCATCGTGCCGAAGGTGACGTTGATCCCACCGATGGTCACGAAGTATTCGAGGATTGCCAGCGTGGTCGCACTGACGATGAGCGCGAAGAGCGCGGTGCCGAGCGGAAGGCCCATTGCCACGACCGAGCCGAACGACAACAACAGGATGATCGCCGCCAGCCCGAGACCGATCTCGTCGGCGTACTCCGAAATCCCCGGTGGGACCGGATCCTGGATGTCGATCAGCGGCCCGCTGTATTGCACGTTGAGACCGGCGGTCACCGCCGGTTGCGCAGCGGCTTCGATGTTGTCGAAGGCGTCGCCGGACACGTCGGCCAAGACGGTGTCGAAGGTCACCGTCGAGAAGCCGATGGTCTTGTCGCTCGACAGCGCGATGAGATCCTGAGGCGACTGGGTCGGGTCGGACACCGTGGAGACGCCTTCGACCTGTTCGAGCGCATCGACGGCGCTCTCGATCGCCGACGAGTTCGAGCTGCTGGTGAGCTCGCTGCCGTCGGTGGTCTGGTACACCACTTTTACGCTGGCGTTGACGAACTGCGGGAACTCGTCGGTCAGGAGGTCCTGGGCCTCTTGGCTTTCGGTTCCGGGGATGCTGAAGTTGTTCTGGGTCTCACCCGGCAGTGCCGATGACGCCACGAACAAACCCACGATGAGCGCGATCCAGCCGCCGAAGAACCACCACTTGTGTCTTGCGGCTGCGGTGCCGATGGTCTTCAGCATGTTGCTCCTGGGGTTTGTTGGCCGTCGATGCGGCCATCGTCGTTTCATCGGCCTCGCGGCCACTGGCTTGAGTCTTGCTTGACGAGCGGCGCAATGTGCATCTTGTCTGGCATCTGCACTCGACACTCGTCATGGGGTCCTGGCTAACGTTCCCGCCGTGAGCGGCGGAGGTGCCATCGGCACCGGCGGAGAGTGGCCGTGGATCGACCGCGGTGAGCCCCAGCGGCGTCTCGGCGCGGCGCTGCGTCGGGATCGACCGCTGGCGCTCGTCAGCGGCCCGCTCGGGATCGGCAAGTCCGCCCTGGTCGACCGCACGTTGACGGTTTCCCGATCCGCGCGCCGGCACCGCGTCGTGCGGGTGCGTGGCCGATTCTCCGATCGACCGTATGGCGCGCTGATCCCGCTGTTGCCGGTCGGAGTCGAGCCGGCACCGACCGAATGGCAATTCGGTCAGCAGATTCGGCGACTCGTGTCGGATCCGTCCACCGACCTGCGGTGCTTGCTCGTCGTCGATGACGTCCACCTGCTCGATCGCCAGTCAATGGCTGTGGTCATTTCACTCGTCGAAGACGATGGTTGCGGGTTG
This sequence comes from Actinomycetota bacterium, assembly GCA_039177505.1. Lineage (GTDB taxonomy): Bacteria > Actinomycetota > Acidimicrobiia > Acidimicrobiales > Ilumatobacteraceae > JABSQH01. Next base: position 38,271 of record JBCDFR010000005.1, read on the forward strand.
ATCGCGATTTCTGAGCCGCCGGGACCTGTGGAGCTCCTCGTTGCGCTGACCGAGATCGTGGTTCCCCCGCTGGAGGACGATGCGATCGAGTCGATGATCGAGGCACGGATCGGTGCGCTCGACGGGCGCAGCCTGCGCGCCATCGTCGGGCGTGTGGAAGGGAGTCCGTTGGCGGCCCGCGAGCTGGTCGATGGGGCGCTCGACGACGGACGGTTCGTCGAGCGATCCGGTGTTGCGGTCGCCGATCTGTCGGGTTCGGAGATGGGCTCGCTGGAACGCGTCGTGCGCCGGCGACGCTCTCTGCTCGATACTGACGCCGACGAAACCCTCGATCTGCTGGCGTTCGTCGATACGGCATTGCCCCTCGATGCATTCGACAACGCCGGCCTCGTCGACCTCGACGAGCGCGGCTGGCTCGATCGGCGTGCCCGGCGCATCACACTCCCGTTGGACCTGATCAGAACCACCTCGCCACGCGACGACCGGGAGCTTGCGCAGCTCGCTGTCGAGGCGGTCGAGCGCAGTGGGTGCAGTGTCGATCGGGCCGAACTCGTTCGGTGGGAGGTGCTCGCCGGACGAACCGTCGGTGACGAGTTGCTGCTGGAGGCGGCCACGACCCTCGCCCGACGATGGCGGCTCGAGGAGGCGTGCGAGCTCGTTGCCGCCCTCAGTGCGCCGACGATCGAGGGACGATTGTTGCTCGCTGATCTCGTGGCGCGTTCTGGTGACCTCCACGGTGCGCATCGTGCCTTGCAGGAAGCTGCCGAGGACGCGTCGACGCCGCGAGCGATCGGGCTTACTGCGGCACATCTTGGTGAGTTCGTTGCGTTCCGTCTGGGTGACCCGGTTGGGGGTTTGGTGATCGCCCGCGACGCGTTGCGCCGCATCGACGAGCCGTCGGTGTTCGTCGAGTTGGCGACCCGCGAGGTGGTGTTGGCAGTGTTCGCCGGCGATCTCGAGGCGGCGGACGCAACGCGTCGGGCCGTTGCCGAGATCGGGCCGGCGGCCGATGCCCTCGCCCGGGCACGGTTCTTGTCCAACGCCTCGTACCTCGATGTGATGAGTGGCGACCTCGACGCCGATCCCGCGGTCGAGGCCGCGGCACGCGTGCTCGATCGGGTCGAAGGCGATCACACGGCGCAGGTCGCACGAAAGCGTTTGTTGCTCACCGAACACCTGCGGCTCATTCATGGCGGTGAGCTGTTCAACGCGGCGGCTCTCGTGGATGCAGAGTTGGCCAACGAGTGCATTGGCGCGTCGACGCGCGGGTGCTGGCTGGTCACCCGAGGCGATGTGCAGCGGCTGTCGGGGCGGCTCGAGGAGGCGCGACGGTCAGTGGTATCCGCGCTCGAGTACCTCGCGCTCGACGATGACATCGGGATGGCTGACGTCGCTCGCGCCGATCTGCTCGGTTTGCTCGCCGAGCTCGGCGACCTGCGACCAACCGACGGTGCACTGACCGCGGCTGCCGAGCTCGACCCCCGTTTGGCTGCACGGCTCGCTCGATCGGAGGTACGGCGGCTGATCGACGGTCGCGACGACGCCGCCGCCGAGGCCGCCGCTAGGAGTGCGACAGCCGGCTTCGTCGTGTGGGCCGCCGAGATCACGTTCGAGGCGATTCGCCTCGGGCCGGCACCCCGATCGACTGCGCTACTGCGCGAGCTGGCCAGCGAGGTCGGCGGGCCGCTCACCGAAACGATGTTGGCCGTCGGCGAGGCGACGCTCGACGGCGATCTTTTGGCCGTGCACGAGTGTGCATCGACGTTGTTCGACATGGGCTACGCGGCCTACGGCGCTGACGCAGTGGGGCTGGCATTGCAGATGTCGACTGCGTCGGGTCAACGCCTCTTGACACCACTCCTGGAACGGGCGCGTGTCGTGGCTGCCGAACTCCCTCGCCTCTGGCCGACGTTCGGCGAGCCGGTCGTGCCACCCGTCGACGGACTGACCGGACGAGAACGTGAGATCGTCGAACTCGCTGCCGACGGCCGGACGTCGAAAGACATCGCCCGCGAACTCGGCATCTCGCCGCGCACGGTCGACAACCATCTGGGCTCGGCCTATCGCAAGCTCGGGATCGGATCGCGTCACGACCTGTCGCGGTCCGACCGGCACGCATAGCATCGGAACGATGCCGTCGGCCTTTCGTCGTCCGTCGTGGGACTTGTTGGCCCTCGAGCAGCGAGCGCCGTTCGAGTTCGGCGCGTTCTTGGCCTCATCGCCCGTGCTGCGCATGATCGGACGTGGAGATGAACATCCGGTGCTGGTGCTTCCCGGATTCACCGCCTCCGACGCAAGCACGCGCCCGCTACGCGATGTGCTGCGCAGTCAGGGCTACTGGGCCCATCGGTGGCGACTCGGTCGGAACATCGGACCGACCCCCGAGATCGTCGACGGCATGCGCAGCCGATTGATCGATTTGTCCGATCGCCACGACCGTCCGGTCTCGATCGTCGGGTGGAGTCTCGGCGGGATCTACGCCCGGGTGTTGGCGCGAGCGATGCCCGACCGGGTGCGCACCGTGATCACGCTTGGTAGCCCATTTCGGATGCGGCCCACCGATGGCTCGAACGCGTCGGCGCTGTATGCCCGGTTGCGCGAGTTGCATATTCCGTCGCCGGCCGAACTCATGGTCCCCGAAGAGGATCTTCCGCCGCTGCCCGTGTCGAGCACTGCGATGTATTCGCGTACCGACGGGATCGTCGATTGGCGAGCGTGTATCGACGCGCCGGGCGAGCAACGAGAGAACATCGAAGTGCGCGGCGCCCACTACGGGCTCGGCTTCAACCCTGCAGTGGTGTACGCAATCTCGGATCGGCTGGCCCAACCGATCGACGATTGGCGGCCGTTCGAGGCGCCCGTCTGGTTGCGCGCCGCGTTCCCGCGACCTGCATACTGGTCGCCGGCGGCCAGCTGAGCGTCACTACCCTCATCGTCGTGGGGTACCGGCACCGGCGAGAGGACATTCTTGCTGGGGCGGTCGAGGCGGTGCTCGATGAGGGCATCAGCCAGCTCACATTCGGTCGGCTCGCGAGCCGGCTCCATATCAATGACCGCACGATCGTCTACTACTTCCCGAACAAGGACGCGCTGATCACCGACGTGCTGCTCGCGCTCGGGCAACAGCTGCAGGTCGGGTTGGAAGCAAGCTTCTCAACACCTGCCGCGGACCATCGCGCCTTGGTCCGCGCGGCATGGCCAATGCTCGCCCGCGACGAGATGGACCCGGTGTTCGCAGTCGTGTTCGAGCTCAACGGTCTCGCCGCGGCCGGTCGCGAGCCGTACGTCTCGCTGGCCCCGCAACTGGCGCAGGCGTTCGTCGAGTGGTTGCAACCTTTTCTCGAAGGTGATGCGTCGCGACGGCGCGCCGAGGCACAGGCCGCCGTCGTGCTCGTCGATGCCCTGCTGTTGGCTCGCCAGTTGCTCGGCGCCGCCGCCGCCGACGCTGCGCTCGGCCCGCTGACCTCGCCTTGACCATGGGCATTGGGCGCCGCGGGATCGACGATGTGGTCGCACTCATCGCCGAACGTGGTCAACACGCCGAACGCCTGCTGGTGGGCATCGTCGGTCCGCCGGGTGCTGGAAAGTCGACCAGTGCCAGGACGCTTGCGGAGCAGCTCGGCGGCGTCGTCGTCCCGATGGACGGCTGGCATCTCCCGCTTGCCGACGTGCAACGCTTGGGCCGTGCCGATCGCCGAGGTGCGCCGGACACCTTCGATGCCGAGGGCTTCGTCGAGTTCGTTACCGAGTTGCGGACGCTCGAGACTACGTGCGTCGCGCCCGACTTCTCCCGCGAAACCCACGATCCGGTGCCGGGCGCCATCGAGGTTGCTCCGGACGCGAGTCCGGTGTTCGTGGAAGGCAACTACCTGCTCCTCGACGAGATGCCGTGGTCGCGACTCGAGGACGTTTTTGACCTGACGATGTATGTCGACTGCGCCGACCGTCGTCGTCGGTCGGCGCTCGTCGAACGCCACATCAGCGCTGGAATGATGCCCGTCGCTGCCGAGCAGTTCGTCGACGAGTCCGACGAGCGCAACGCAGCGCTCGTTCGTACCTCGAGGCGACGCGCCGACCTCGTGGTCGACGCGGGCTGGTAGTGCTGGTGATCGAGGCGCCGCGCTACGGGTCGCTGTCGAGTGCAGGGCCGAACCGGGAGGCGATGCCATCGAGGACGATCGAGAGTCCGGCCTCGAACTCATCGCCGAATTCGTAGCCCGGCGCTAGGGCGTGATCGCGGACGAACTCCTCGAGGTGGGGATACTCGCCGGTGGGCATCGCGCCGATGATCTCCCCGGCGAGCTCGGCGTTCGACTCCGGTCCGCCAGCTGTCGTCCCGCTTTGGCAGATCGATCTCGGCGAACACTGCATCGACCATGCCGTCGATGATGGCGTCCTTGTTGGCCACGTGATGATGGATCGTCATTGGCTTGGTACCGAGGTGGACGGCGAGCTTGCGGATTGTCAGTGCATCGACACCGATCGCGTCGGCCAGTTCGATCGCTCCCGTAACGACTCGATGGTGGTCGAGTCGAGTCGACGCTGAGGTACTGGAGGAGTGTGTCGACGGTGCGATTCGTACCAAGTAACGGTTCCGGGCCGGTCGAAGGTGTCGATGGGCTCGGGTCAGTGTGACTCTTCGTGATGAGAGTCGCTAAGCAGCAGGGTCGATCCGACGCGCACGAACTGGCCACCGAACGCCTTGTGGAGTTGGTCTTCGGTCAGGACCTCGCTCGCCGGGCCGAACGCAACGAGGTGTGTCGCGAGCAGTAGCACCAGGTCGGAGCGCTGCGCGTCTTGGAAGTTGTGCGTGCTCGTGATCATCGTGCGCCCGCCGAGCTTCTCTTCGTCGAGCACGTCGAGGATGATTGAGCGCGATGCCACGTCGAGGGCGGTGAGTGGCTCGTCGAGCAGCAGTACGGACGACTCCTGAGTGAGTCCCTGGGCGACCAGGACACGCTGGCGCTGACCGCCCGATAGGTGGTGAATCGGCCGGTTGGCGAGGTCGTCGATGGCCAGACGGGTCATGGCTTCGTGGATCGTTGCCCAATCGGCGGGACGAAAACGGCGGATTGGGCCGAGGGTCGAGTACCGGCCCATTGCGACGGCGTCACGCACGGTGATCGGCACGCTCTGGTCGACATCGGTCGACTGCAGCACCATGGCTGGACGGCCGTCGACGTGCGCTGTCCCCGACGTCGGCGAAACGATCCCAGCCAGCGTCTTGAGCAGCGTTGATTTGCCGCAGCCGTTCGGTCCGATGATCGCTACTGACGAGCCGCGCGGGACGTCGATGGATACGCGCTCCAAGGCCAGGACGTTGCCGTACGTCACGGTGAGGTCGTTGGTGCGAACAGCACTCATCGCACGACGTCACGTGTGGTGGAGGGAATGAATCTCATTCTGGATTGGCGTTGACCCAGCAGATGTTGTGGTCATCCGAGGCTGCCCATAGCGTACTCAACGACAATCATTCTCATTTACTCCCACTGGAGGACTCACCAATGTCGAAGGGCATGCCCTTTGGATCCCGTCGCCGCGCGCGACTGATCGCTATTCCCGCCGCCCTTGCGCTGGTCGCTGCTGCGTGCGGATCCGATGACGATAGCGAGAGTTCCTCCACGAGCGCCGACTCAGAGTCGACCGAGTCAGATTCCGCTGAGGCCGTTGGACAGGCGTCCGGCGACGTCCCGACCATCGCCGTGACCACCAATGTGCTCGGCGACGTCGTGTCGAACCTCGTCTGCGACGCTGCGGACGTAGTGACGTTGATGCCGGTAGGTGCCGACCCGCACGACTTCCAGATCTCGGCCCAAGAAGCGGCTCAGCTGCGCGAAGCCGATGTGATCATCGTGAACGGTGCCAACTTCGAAGAGGGTCTGACCTCGGCGATCGAGTCCGCTGAGTCCGATGGCATCCAGGTGTACGAAGCGATCAGCACCGTGCAGACCATCGAATACGGCGAGGGTGGCCACAACCACTCCGACGAAGACCACTCCGACGAGAGCCACTCCGACGAAGACCACTCCGACGAGAGCCACTCCGACGAAGACCACTCCGACGAAGACCACTCCGACGAAGACCACTCCGACGAAGACCACTCCGACGAAGACCACTCCGACGAAGACCACTCCGACGAGAGCCACTCCGACGAAGACCACTCCGACGACGGCCATGATGACCACGACGACCACGAGGGCCACGACCACAGCGGCGACGACCCGCACTTCTTCACCGACGTCGGGCAGATGATGCTGGCTGCCGAGGGCATCACGGCGATGCTCTTGGAGATCGATGGCATCGACACAGCGACAGTCGAGGAGTGCTCAGCTGCTTACATGGCCGAGCTTGAGACCGCCGATGGCGAGGTTGAGGCGTTGATCGCTTCGATCCCCGACGATGGCCGCATCATGGTGACCAACCACGAGGCATTCGGCTACTTCGCCGACCGCCACGAGTTCGAGGTCGTCGGCACGGTCATCCCGAGCGGAAGCACGGGTGGAGCTGCCAGCGCTGGTGAACTCGCTGAGCTCGCCGGCATCATCGAGGCCGAGGGTGTGCCGGCCATCTTCGGCGACACGTCCGCGCCGACGGATGTCGCCGAGGCATTGGCCGCCGAGGTCGGTGGTGACGTGGAGGTCGTGGAGCTGTACACCGAGTCGCTCGGCGAACCCGGCAGCGAGGGCGAGACCTACATCGCCATGGTGGTCACCAACGCTGAGCGCATCTCTGGCGCTCTGGCCTGATACTCGGCGCCGAGTGGGGCGAGCTCACCGGAGCCGATGACTTGGTTGACGGAGGTCTTTGAGCCTTCGTTCATGCAACGTGCGTTGATCGCCAGCCTGCTGGCGGTCGCCGTCACGTCGCTGGTCGGTACGTGGGTCGTCCTACGCGGGTTGGCATTCCTTGGCGATGCCATCTCGCACGGGGTGATCCCGGGACTGGCGCTCGCTGTCCTGTGGGGCTTCAGCTTGATTCTTGGAGCGCTGGCGGCAGCGCTGGTCATGGCGATCGCCGTGGCCTTCGTATCGAGCCGAACGACGGTGCGTGAGGACACGGGCATTGGTCTGCTGTTCGTCGGGATGCTGTCGCTTGGTGTTGTGATCGTGTCGCGAACACGTGCCTTCGCCACGGAAGTGACGTCGCTGTTGTTCGGTGACGTGTTGGGCGTGACCTGGTCCGACATCAGACTGCAGCTCGTCGCGGTGGCGGTCGTCGTCGTCGTCAGCGTCGTGATGTTTCGCCCATTCATGGCGCTCACGTTCAACCGCGACAAAGCCCTCACGCTCGGCATGCGCCCGGGCGTCTCGCATATCGTGTTGATGGCACTCTTGGCCGTGAGCATTGTTGCCAGCTTTGAAACGGTTGGGACGTTGCTGGTCTTCGGGCTGCTTATCGGTCCACCAGCAACCGCGGGATTGGTCGTCCGGCGAGTACCCAGCATGATCTTGTTGTCGATGCTGTTTGGCGCGTTGGCTGTTGTCGCCGGCCTGGTCGTCAGCTTTCACTACAGCACGGCCGGTGGAGCGACGATGGCGCTGTTCAGCGTGCTGATCTTCTTCGTCGTGCTGGCCATCCGCGAGGCGATCACGGCACTGAGCACCGCACCGGCCGTCGCTCACTGAACTACCGTCGGCCCCCTCCGATGGAGAACGAGGACGCCGCTTACGATTCGGGCACGGGCGAGATCGCCGCCCGCGAACGCAGCCCCGATCGCGTCGCGACGTTCGTCGACGCGGTGTTCGCCATCGTGATCACCATCCTCGTGCTCGAGATCGGCGTGCCATCCGACCTCAACGAGCAATCGTTCCGTGAAGCGCTCGACGAGGTCGGCCCGACCCTGATCGCCTGGATCATCAGCTTTTTGTTGGTCGGGATGTACTGGGTGTGGCACCGAGACTTGTTCAACCGTCTACGCGCAGTGAACCGCGACGTTGTGTGGCTCAACCTGATCTTCCTCGTGCCGGTGTCGTTGATTCCGTTTGCCTCGGCAGTACTTGGTGACTATCACGACGATCCGATCGCGCTGCGGCTCTACGGCATCGTGCTGATCGCTGTGAGCCTCACGAAGCTGCTCCTGTACTGGTACGTCCATCACCGGCCGTATCTCCTGCTTGCGCCGGCCAGCCGACGTTCGCTTCGCATCGGCGCGCTGATCTCTGCGGCGCCGATTGTGTTGTACATCGCCGCGATTGCCGTCGCCGACATCGCCCACGAGGTGAGCCTCGTGTTGTTCCTTGCCGTGCCGGGTTCGTACTTCTTGTTGGTCACGCTGTTGCGCGAGCGACCATCGACGGCAGCGGACGCCGAACAGTTCTCGTGACCCCGACGAGTTGGTGGTCGGCTCAGTGGGCGTGTTCGATGCCGCGTAGGCGGGCGCGTCCGGCGACCCCCGAGAAACCGAAGGCGAGCACGAACAGGGCTGCGCCGGTCAGCACGATCGTTGGGCCCGATGCGACGTCGAGGTGATAGCTGAGGTTCATGCCGATGGCGCCGGTCAACGCACCGATCACGGTGGCGATGATCAGCATTGTCGAGAACCGCGAGGTCAACAGGCGAGCGATCACTGCCGGTACCACCAACGCCGCCGCGATCAGGGTGACGCCCATCACGTTCATCGTCACCAAGATTGCGGCGGCGAGCAGCAGCATGAGCACCGCGTCGGTCAGGGTGACACGTACTCCCGAGATCTCTGCGACCTCGGGATTGAACGTCACGAAGAGCAGACGCCGGTACGACACGACGATGGTCAGGACGGTGATGGCGGTGACGACGAGAATCAGCCAGACGTCGCCGATGCTGACGCCCAGTACGTTGCCGAACAGCGCTGCTTCGGCGTTGCGGTCCGTCGTTCCGAAGATCTGGACGAGCGCCAACCCGAGCGCGAACGACGCCGTGGTCACCACGCCGATCGCGGCATCGGAACCTACCGGTCGGCGGCGGGTGATACCGCCGATCATGAGCGCCGTCGCCAGTCCCCACACGCCTGCTCCCAGGAACACGTTGACCCCGAGGAGCGATGCGGCGGCGAATCCACCGAAGATCGAGTGCGACAACCCGTGGCCGATGTAGCTCATCGAACGGAGTACGACGTAACAGCCGATGAGCCCGCACAACGCGCCGGCCACGGTGGCGACGATCAACCCGTTGCGGAAGAACTCGAACTCGTAGGGCCGCAGCAGCTCGTCGATCACGATGCGATCTCGATCGAGTCGGTCGGCGCATCGACGATCACCGGCATGCCGGCGTGTTGCAGTACCTGCATCGGCGAGCCGAAGGTCGCCTCGAGGTTCGCCGGTGTCAGCACGTCGGTGGGTCGGCCCTCTCCGATCACTCGACCGTTGAGGCACACTACGTGGGGGAGGTGGGCAGCGATCCCGTTGAGGTCGTGCGTGGTGATGAGCACTGCCATGCCGGACTGCCGAAGTTCGTCGAGGAGGTGCAGCACCTCGTGGCGAGTCTTCACGTCGAGGCCGCTGGTTGGCTCGTCGAGAAGGAGCACGTCGGCGTCGGTCATGAGCGCACGCGCTAGGAACATCCGTTGTTGCTGACCTCCGGACAATGCCCGGATGTGTCGGTCAGCGAGCTCGGCGATCCCCAGTCGATCGAGCACGTCGAGCAGCTTGTCTCGCTCGGCTCTCCGCTCCTGGCGAGTGGACCAGAAGCGGCGCAGCGGCCGCGTCCGCGCCATCAACACGCACTCGGTGACGGTGACGGGAAAGTCCCAGTCGACCTTCTCCAGCTGCGGTACGAACCCGAACGACACGCCTGGGCCGCGCTCGACCGTGCCACGGACGGGTTCGAGCGCGCCAGACACCGCTCGAAGCAGCGTCGACTTCCCTGAACCGGACGGGCCGACGACGCCGATGAAGTCACCACGCGAGATGTCGAGGTCGACCGCGTCGAGGACCGGCGTGCCGTCGTACGAGCACGTCACCCCTCGTGCGCTGAGGATCGGACCTTCGGCGTGCACGGGACTACTGAGGGTACTCAGCGTTGTCTGGAGCCGCTCCGCAGATCTCGAATGCCTCGAGCGCCGCCGGGTCGCCGCCCAACGCTTCGGTCATGGTGATGTAGTTCGAGCGCATCAACCCGACCCACGAGTGGTCGTCGTCTCCGGGCTCGCCGGGCAGGTCGTCGTCGCGCAGCGTGTCGACGTACGTGCCGCCGGCCTCGTTGGCGATCTGGTCGAGCACGGGCGACGGGAACACCTCGGAACCGAACAGCGCAGGTACGCCGGTGGTGCTGACCTGATCGATCAGGTCAGCCACTTCACGCGGTGACGGGTCGCCGAAGTCGGCAGGCTGGATGGCGCCGATGACCTCGAAGCCGTAGTTCTCGGCGAAGTAGGCGTATGCGTCGTGGTACGTGAGGAGCTGCTTGTTCTCCTCTGGGATGGTGTCGAATGCTTCACGCATCGCCGTGTCGAGGCCGTCGACGCACTCGGCGAGCGTGTCGTAGTTCGCCGCATACTCATCGGCGTTGTCCGGGTCGACATCGCTCATCGTGTCGCGGATGATGGCTGCGTAGTTCAGTGCCAGCGACGGGTCGGTCCACAGGTGGGGGTTCGGCTTGCCCTCGTCTTCGGGGAACGAGAAGTCGTACTTGTAGTCCTCGGGGTCGATCGTCTCGTCGCCGAGCTCGATGAGTGGGGTCTCGTCGGGCTTGTTGGCCAGCGCCAGTTCCTTGGTGGGCTCTTCGAGCACGAGTCCGTTGATGAAGATCACGTTGGCGTCGGTGACGAGTTCGGCCACGCTCGGTTGCGGCTCAAAGGTGTGCGAGTTCGTTCCTTCGGGGACGATTCCGATGATCGCTGCGTTGTCGCCGATCACATTGGCCGCGAGCGAGGTGATTGGGGCGACGGTGGTGGCGATGAGGAGGTCTGCCTCTGCCGCCGCTTCGTCGGCGCCGTCGCTCGATCCGGCTTCGTCGTCGTCGGAACCGCAGGCGGCCGCGACGAGGCCGAGCGTCACGGCGGTGGCGAGAACGCGCCGCGAGGTCGTGGGGAGGGAGGGGGGACGTAAAAGCACGGGCGCACGCTACCGCTATTGCGAATTGCTCGCATCACCGGACTGTCTGCAATACCCGTGGGTGCGGCCTCCGTCGATGCCCGCTGCTCGTGTCGCGTCGCCAACGGCAAGCCAGTCGATGTGGATTGCCTCGGCGCAACCCGCGTCGCGTCGCCTGATCGAGGGATGTCGGTCAGGCTTCGTAGTAGAACCACACCGACGCGTGGTCAGTGTTGGGATCTTTCCAGCCGGGCAGGTCCAAGACGTACCGCGGGTTGGGATCCCGCAGATCAAACTCGCCGGTGGGCGCAGCTGCGTACGATCCGCCGCCGGCGCCACCCCAGGTCTTGTCCCCGCCGCCTCCGCCGCCGTTGCCGCCGCCACCACCGGCTGAGTTGTGGCCGTTCCATGCGCCACCGGCGCCTGCGATGTAACCCTTCGGAACCGGACAATTGCAACTTTCGGCGGCGACGGGGTTGCCGTCGGCGTCGGTCCATGGCTGGATCCCGCCGTCGCGGGAGCCGCCCGGACCGCCGATCCCGTCGTAACCATCACGATCGCCGCCAGCGGTTTGGCGCCCACCGATTCCGGCATTGCCCGGCATCGGCTGATGCCCGATGGGCTCGTCGTCCGGGCACGTCGAGCCGTTGGTCGAGTAGCCGCCGCTGGCGGTCGCGGGGCTGGTGCCGGGACCGCTCGCGCCGGCGTTCTCTTGCTCCGCGTCGACGAATCCGCCCGCACCGCCGTTGCCTTCACCGCACCATTTGTACACGGGTCGGTTGAAAACGTACTCCGTCCACTCGATCTTTCGGCCTCGTGCGCCGCCGCCGCCGGCGATGACGATGACATCGTCGATGGTGCTGACCTCGATCGGCGCGGTCGTCACGACGGTCGATGAACCGCCAGCGTAGGGGTCCTCGCCCCGGCCCCCTGAGGTCAGGTACACGTAGAGGTCATCGGATGCGTCCAAGTCGATGAGCGTCTGTGCTCGGCCACCTCCGCCGCCCTTACTCGTTGCGCCGGGTTGACCTGCGGCGTGCACGTACAAAGCCCCGCTGCCGCCGGAGGGGAGCTCGACCACGCCCGTCGACGTCACCTCGCACAACAAATATCTGTCGCTCTCCTCGCCGATCGGGTAGTGCTCGGTGCAGATCGGTGTCACTGTCGGCATCGTCGACGCAGTCGATGCTGTGGGCTCCGCGCTCGCCGTGTTCGCCGCAACCGTTGTGCCGGCCGCCAACGCAGTGGCCAGTCCAACAGCCGCGACGGGTGACATACGTCGACCGTTGTGGCGATCTGTTGGGGGGGACGATCGAAACATCAAAACTCCTCGGGCAACCATTGCCACATTTGGGGGGATAGCTCTCAACGAATCGAGTTGAGTCGGTGCAATGTGGGGAAACTGAACGTGGCCTGATCGAGGGGTGTCGGTCAGGTTTCGTAAAAGAACCACACCGACGCGTGTTCGGTGTTGGGGTCGTTCCAGTCGGGCAGGTCCACGAGGTCGCGTGGGTCGGGCTGCTGCAAGGTCCATTCGTTGGTGTCGCCGGTGGGTGCAGCCACGGCTGATCCGCCGCCGGCGCCGCCAAAGGCCTTGTCGCCGCCGCCGCCGCCGCCGTTGCCGCCGCCACCACCGGCTGAGTCGTGGCCGTTCCATGCGCCACCGGCACCTGCGGTGTACCCGGTCGGAGCTGGACAATTGCAACTGTCGGCAGCGACGGGGTTGCCGTCGGCGTCGAGCCATGGCTGGATCCCGCCGTTGCGGGAGCCGCCAGGACCGCCGATCCCGTTGGCGCCATCACGATCGCCGCCTGCGGTTTGAATCCCACCGATTCCGTTGTGGCCTGGCGTCGGCTGATGCCCAATGGGCTCACCATGGCAGCTACTGCCGGCGGTCGAGTACTCGCCGCTGGCGGCCGCGGCGCTGGTGCCGGGACCGCTCGCGCCGGAGTTCTCGGTCTCCGCGTCGACACGTCCGCCCGCACCGCCGCTCCCTGCACCGCAGGGGTTGTCGATGCACGCTGGCCATGCAGTTGTACAGTCCTTCCACTCGAGTTCTCGGCCTTGTGCGCCGCCGCCGGCGGCGATGGCGACCACGTCGTAGACGGTGGTGTACTCGATCGGCTTGGTCGTCACGACGGTTGCCGAGCCGCCCGCGTAGCGGTCGTGGACTGGGCCTTCGGGTGTCATGTACACGAAGAGGTCATCGAAGTCCCCGGGGATGAGCGTTTGTGCTCGGCCACCTGCGCCGCCCTCGTCTCCTGCGCCGGGTTGACCGGCAGCGTGCACGAATACAGGACCGGGGCCGCGGGACGGCAGATCGACCACTCCCGATGCCGTCACCTCGCACAGCATGTAGCTGGTGTCCTTGACCAGGGTGCAGATTGGTGTGACTGGCGGCAACGTCGACGCTGTGGACGCCGCGCTCACCGGCGTTGACGCTGTGCTGACCGTGTTCGTAGCAACCGATGTGCCGGCTGCCAACGCGGTCGCCAGTCCAACAGCCGCGACCGGTGACATCCGACGGCGACGGTTGTGGTGATCTGTCGGGGGAAACGATCGAAACATCAAGACTCCTCAGTCAACCATGGCCAAACATGCGGGGATGGCCCTCAACGTTTCAAGTTCAGTCGGCGCGATGTTCGGGGAACCTGAACGCGGCCTGAAGTCTCCCCGCTCTGCCGCGTCGTGTGTTCGGGCGTCAGCGTTCCCTGTTCGAGGGGTCCGATTTCGTTCAGGCTTGGTAGTAGAACCACACCGACGGCTCGCCGGTGTTCGGCTGGTCCCACTCGGGCACATTCAGGTCGTCGCGGGGGTCGGCTCCAGTGTTCCATTGGCCGGTGGGCGCAGCCGCGTATGACCCGCCGCCGGCGCCTCCCCAGTTCCTGTCACCGCCGCCTCCGCCGCCGTAGCCGCCGCCACCACCGGCTGAGTCGTGGCCGTTCCATGCGCCACCGGCGCCTGCGGTGTAACCGATCGGAGCTGGACAATTGCAACTTTCGGCGACGACGGGGTTGCCCTCGGCGTCGCGCCATGGCTGGATCCAGCCCTCTTTGGAGCCGCCCTGACCGCCGATCCCGTCGGCACCATCACGATCGCCGCCAGCGGGTTGACTCCCACCGATTCCGTTATTGCCCGGCGTCGGCTGACTTCCGGACTCGCCGCAGTCTCTGCCGCCGTCTGAGTCGCCGCCGCTGGCGTGGGCGGGGCTGGTACCGGGGCCGCTTGCGCCGGCGTTCTCGGTCTCCGCGTCGACACGTCCGCCCGCACCGCCGCTCCCTTCACCGCACACAAATGGCTTATTACCCGGGTGGCGCAGTCTTCTGCCTTCGGCGCCACCGCCGCCGGCGATGACGATGACGTCGTCGATGGTGCTGTCCTCGATCGGGGTAGTCGTCACGACCGTTGCCGAACCACCCGCGTATTGAGCCGAGCCTCGGCCCTCTGGTGTCATGTACACGTGGAGGTCATCGGATTCGTCTAAGTCGATGAGCGTCTGTGCTCGGCCACCTCCGCCGCCCTTATTTCTTGCGCCGGGTTGACCGGAGGCGTGCACGAACAGCGGACCGCTGCCGCCGGCTGGGAGCTCGACCACTCCCGATGACGTCACCTCGCACAGCATCCACGGGCCGCCCGCGACCCCGAACGGGTACTCCTCAGTGCAGGTTGGTGTGACTGTCGGCAACGTCGATGCAGTCGATGCTGTGGACTCTGCGCTCACCGTGTTCGTAGCAACGGTCGTGCCGGCTGCCAATGCGGTGGCCAGTCCAACGGCTGCGACGGGTGACATACGACGGCGACCGTCGTGGCGATCTGCTGGGGCGGACGATCGAAACATCAAGACTCCTCGGCCAACGATGGCCAAACGCGGGGCAACTCTTACTGACTCGAGTTGAGTCGGTGCGATGTTCGCGGTGCCTGTACGTGACCCGAAGTCTCCGTGTTCCGTCGCATCGCCTGATCGTGCGTTGGCGTCCAGGTTCGTCGTCGCTGGCGATGCCGTGGCGGCGCGTGCTCGATCGGTCTCGGTGCCCAATACCGTACGATTTGGCAATGGACGATCGCTCGACCGAGGCCCTGAACCGGCTCCGGCGCGTCGGCGGTCGGGTCACCCCGCAACGGCGAATCGTGATCGAAGCCCTGATCGATGCGCACCCTCATCCGTCGGCGGAAGACGTCGCCGCACGGATTGCCGAAGTGGCTCCGGAGATCCATCTGTCGACCGTGTACCGCACATTGAACACATTGACCGAGCTCGACGTGATCACCCACGTCCATCTCGATCACGGCCGGTCGGTGTACCACTTCGTCGACGACAACGGACCCCACCTCGTCTGTCGAGCGTGCGGCGCAGTCGCCCATGTTCCCGCCGACACTTTTGGGACCGTCAGTGAGCAAGTGGCATCGGCGACCGGCTTCACGCTCGGGCATGGACACTTCGCTTGGTCGGCGACCTGTCCGGATTGTGCGTCGGTCTGAGGCGACGCGTCGCCAGCGCTCGTCCGGCTATATCTGCAGGCCGCGCGTGGCGCCACCATCGACGAGGATGTTCGCCCCGGTGACGAAGCTCGCCCGCCCGCTGGCGACGAAGGTGACCACATCGGCGATCTCTTCGGGGCGGGCCATCCGACCGAGTGGATTCTCTCGCATCACCGACGCGAAGTACTTGGGGTGCTCCCGCTCGACCTGCTCCCACGATCCGCCGGGAAACTTGGTGTCGCCCGGCGACACGGTGTTGACCCTGATGCCGCGGCGCGCCACCTTGAGCGCCAGCGACTTCGCCAGACTGACCGTGGCCGCCTTCATTGCGGCGTACCCCGCAATCGCCGGCCAGCCGTTGCTGGCAGCTCGCGATGCGATGTAGATCACATTGGCATCGCTGTGGTCGCCCATGTGCGCCAGACCAGCTTCGACCAGCGACTGCGCGCCGATGATGTCGATGTCGAGCAGCGCCTGATAGTCGGGTGTGGCGAGGGCGCTCACATTCGACACGACGATGTCGACACCACCGAGTTGTTCGGCAGCCCAGCCGACGAACGCAGCCGGTTCGTCGGCGACCGCCATGTCGGTCGGCCGAGCATGTACCTCGCCTCGCTCCCTAAGGTCGGACGCCGTTGTGGCGAGTATCTCTTCATTGCGTGCGCAGATCGCGAGCCGGGCTCCTTCGCCCAGCATGCTCGCCGCGATCGCCCGACCGATGCCCTTGCTGGCGCCGGTGATGATCACGCGCTTGCCGCTCAGTCCCAGATCCATCTGCCCTCCCCATCGAGATCGTGCCCGTAGATCGTGCCAGGCCGCCGGTCGTGGTGCCCCAATGAACGAGCGGTGAGGGAACGGGCCCCCTGTCGGCGCATTCGCTCACCGGTGGCGTGTGCGCCCGGGCTCCGGTGAGGGAACGGGCTCCCGGTCGACGCGTTCGCTCACCGGAAGCCGACTGGTTGACGGGTCGTGTAGCCCGCCTCCAGACGGCCGGTCTGCTCGTCGGTCAGTTCGACGTCGAGCGCGGCGACCGCGTCGTCGATGTGATGTGGCTTGGTGGCGCCGATGATCGGCGCGTCGACGCCCGGTGCGCCGAGCACCCACGCCAGCGCAACTTGCGCACGACTCACGCCGTGCTCGTCGGCGATGGCTGCGACTTCGTCGACGATCGCCCGATCGCTGTCGAGATACAAGGTCGCGCCGAAGTCGTCGGTCTCCGAGCGGGTCGTTGTTTCGTCCCATTCCCGAGTGAGCTTTCCTCGCGCCAGCGGGCTCCACGGGATGAGGCCGACACCTTGGTCTCGACAGAGCGGGAGCATCTCACGCTCCTCCTCGCGGTGCAGCAGGTTGTAGTGGTTCTGCATCGAGACGAACCGGGTCCAGCCGTGCTGATCGGCGACGAACAGTGCCTTCGCGAACTGCCACGCCCACATCGACGAGGCGCCGATGTAGCGAACCTTGCCGGCCTTCACCACGTCGTGGAGTGCCTCCATCGTCTCCTCGATCGGCGTGAATGGATCCCACCGATGGATCTGATACAGATCGACGTAGTCGGTGCCGAGGCGGTGCAAGCTGGCATCGATCTCGGTCATCACTGCCTTGCGCGAGAGCCCGGCGGCGTTGCGTTCCCCGGGACGCATCGGCCCGCACAACTTGGTGGCGATCACGATCTCGTCGCGCGTGGCCATGTCGCGCAGCGCCTTGCCGACGATCTCCTCGCTCGAACCGAGGGAGTACACGTTGGCCGTGTCGAAGAAGTTGATGCCTGCTTCGAGGGCCTGGCCAATGAACGGTCGGCTCTCGCGCTCGTCCAGCGACCAGGGATGGGTCCCGCGATCGGGTTGGCCGTAGCTCATGCAGCCGAGGCAGATCCGCGAGACCTCGAGGCCGGTCGATCCAAGTCGCGTGTACTCCATCCGTTGGACCATACGCTCGGCCGATGAGCGATGCGACTGCGTGGGCAGCAGCACGACGATGGGATGAACTCGTGGGCGCTCACCCGGGGACCATTGAGTATCTTGCCGAGGCGCAACACTCGCCCTCGCTCCAGATTCGCGGTCATCCGTTGTGTTCGGTGGCGAGACCGGCGTTCATCTCCCGTCACGAGTTCGACGTCCAGCGCCGCGTCGTGCGCGATGTGGTAGCCGCGTTGCGCCGGGCCCGCGACGTGGTGGTTGCCGAGCGCAGTCGTCTCGCCCTGCTTGGTCGCTTCGGGGAGTGGATCGATCAGCTCACCGGGCTCGAGGTTGCCGACGTCGATCACGGAGAAGCGATCCGTCTCGATGGGTTCATCGGGACGGGCCTCCAGTTCGTCGAGGCGAACGCTGACCTTCCCGGAGGCGCCGGACATGCCGACTCGCTCGCGGAGGTGTTCAAGGAGTCACCGCCGTGGGCGACGTTCGCCGACGAGTTCCGACCGGAGATCGTGCCAATGCTGCCGCTGATGGTCGACACGCTGGTGTCGAGCTGGCGGCGGTGGGGGCGTGGCGGCGCGGCGCCAGCCCTCGCAGTGATCGGTTGGCGCGCACGCGACGAGATCACCGATGCCAATGTGCACTCGATACTCGGCGCAGCCCGGGCGGCGGGCCTCGACGCATGGTCTGCGGAGCCCGCCGAGCTCGAATGGCAGCGCGATCGACTCGTCGCCGCCGGCCGTCCGTGCGACCTCGTTTTCCGGGCGATGTTGACTCCATGGGTGCTCGGCGCACTCGACGAGCTCCAGCCGCTCATCGCTGCACTGCGCCACGACGCGGTGTGCATGGTCAATTCGTTCCGCGCTGAGTTGATGGGGAACAAGGCGCTGTTCGCGCTCTTGACCGACCCGCATCTCGAACTCGGGCTGACCCAGTCGCAACGGCGCGCCGTCAATGGCCATGTTCCGTGGGGGCGAATCATGCGCGATGCGCGAACGACGGGACCCAAGCACGAGTCCATCGATCTGCTCGGGTGGGTCGAAGACCATAGCGAGCAACTCGTGATCAAGCCGATGCACGACGCCGCCGGGCAAGGTGTCGTACTCGGCTGGGAGGTGGATGACGTCGGGTGGAGGAAGGCGATCGATGGAGCGCTTGACGGCGAACACGTCGTGCAACAGCGGATCGAGACCGTGGCGACGACGTTCCCGCTGATAGATGGCGGCGAGGCGGAGCTGATCCACGACATCGACCCATTCGTGTTCGACGGCGAACTCGGGACCTTCTTCAGCCGGTTGAGTTCCGCTGGACTGACCAACGTCTCGTCGGGGGGCTCGCTCGTGCCCACCGTGATCGTGGCAAGTTAGGACGAACGACTCCCGGTAGCAGCTGGGTATGGACGATCGTCGACACTGGGGACATGGCTGATCTCCGGATGACCGAAGACGAACGGCAACAGTTCCTTGCCGACTTGCACGTCGGGGTGCTCGGCATTGAACGTGGCGACGGTCCACCGCTGATCGTGCCGGTCTGGTACGACTACGCCTGCGGCGGCGACGTCGAGGTGTACACCGGGGCCGACTCGCTCAAAGGCCGGCTGGCAGCAGCCGGTGGCCGCGGTTCGCTGTGCGCCCAGCAGGAGTCGCTGCCGTACAAGTACGTCACCGTCGAAGGGCCGATCGTGCTCGAACCACTCGTCGACGCCGACCTTTCCAAGCTGACCGCCATCGCCATTCGCTACCTCGGAGAAGAGCTTGGTCAGGGATACGCCAGCGGGCAGTCGATCGACGGCCAGGTGCGCCTTCGGCTCCAGCCGCGACGCTGGTTGAGCGTCGACTACTCCAACCAATTCTGACGGTCGCCGCGACCCAGACGGACTCGGTCCCGTTGGGGCGCGCTCGCTACGTTCGCAGGGAACCGACGAGAGGAACGTCATGAAGATCTCCACGACCATCGGGTTCAATGGCAACCCCCAGCAGCTGGCCCAACAAGCGAAGGATCTCGAGTCGGCCGGCGTCGATCTGATCTGGGGCGCTGAGATCTACGGCTACGACCTCGTCTCGACCCTGGCCTATCTGGCGGCCGAGACCTCGACGGTGCAGCTGATGACTGGCATCATCCCGCTGTACTCGCGCAGCCCAGCGCTGATCGCTCAGACCGCTGCGACCTTGGACGCATTGTCGGAGGGTCGTTTCGTGCTCGGCCTCGGATCTTCGGGTCCACAAGTGATCGAGGGCTGGCACGGCGTACCGTTCGAGAAGCCGCTGGCCAGAACGCGCGACACGATCGACATCTGCCAGAAGGTGTGGAGCGGTGA
Source organism: Actinomycetota bacterium (assembly GCA_039177505.1). GTDB lineage: Bacteria > Actinomycetota > Acidimicrobiia > Acidimicrobiales > Ilumatobacteraceae > JABSQH01. The sequence goes on from JBCDFR010000005.1 coordinate 57,989, forward strand.
GAAGGTCTCCCACGAAGGCCGCGTGTACAGTCTGCCGCTCCCCGAGGGCGGGACCGGTCTGGGCAAGCCGATCAAGTTCATGAATCGCCCGCCCGACCACGACATCCCGATCTCGTTGGCCACGATCGGGCCGAAGAACGTCGAGCTGACCGCCGAGGTCGCCGACATCTGGCAAACGATCCACTTCGTTCCCGATCGATTCCAGCAGGTGTGGGGTGAGTCGCTCGCCGCGGGTACGGCTAAGCGCGACCCCGACAAGGCTCCGCTGGAGATCCTCGCCGGCGGCACCGTCGCTTTGGGCTCCGGTCCCCACGTCGACGAGGCTCGAGCAGCCGCCCGCGGCCTGATCGGCTTCTACGTCGGAGGCATGGGTGCCAAGTCGAAGAACTTCTACAACGACTTGTTCAAGCGCTACGGCTGGGAGCAGGAAGCCGAGGAGATCCAAGACCTCTTCCTGTCCGGCAAGCGCGGTGAGGCGATCGCCGCCGTGCCCGACGAGTACATCGACCTGTCGGCGTTGATCGGCGATGAGGGTCACGTACGCGAGCGCATCCAGGTGTTCAAGGACGTGGGCGTGTCGTACCTCAACGTGCAGCCGCACGGACCCGACCCTCTGGCGACCATCGAGAAGGTCAAGGCCTGGTCGGAATAGCCGGGCTGGGTTGACCGTGAGCAAGATCTCCGCCGACGATCCGCGGGCCAACTACAAGGCCAGCGACACCATCGTCGATGACGACGAGCTGCGTGCGTTTCTCGACGGCAAGCACCGTTGGGTGTTGTCGACGACGCGCAACGACGGCCGACCGCAGATGAGCCTGGTCACCGGCGGCATGTTGGCAGACGGGCGGCTTGCCGTTTCGACCTACCCCGAGCGGGTCAAGGCGCGCAACGTGTGTCGCAACCCGCTCGTGTCGGTCGTTGTGATGGGGTCTGAGTTCAACGACGCATGGGTGCAGATCGACGGCGACGCGGTCGTCGGTGATCTCCCGGAGGTCGGCGACGATTTCGTCGAGTACTACCGCTCGATTTCCGGCGAGCACCCGGATTGGGACGAGTATCGGGAGGCGATGGCCGAGCAGGGCAAATGTCTCATCCTCGTCACGCCAACCCGCTGGAGCCCTGTGAGCAAAGGCGGCTTTCCGCCGTCGTTGTTCGAAGACTGAGAGACGAGAGAACCCGCGATGGCACTGTCCGATCACGTTGACCTGCCGCGATTCATGGAGGGCGTCGAGCGACGCAATCCCGGGCAGAGTGAGTTCATCCAGGCGGTGCACGAAGTCGCGGCCGACGTGTTTCCGTGGATCATCCAGAACAATCGGGAGGAGTACCTCGAGTACCAGATTCTGCGACGTATCGCGGAGCCCGATCGCGTCGTCAGCTTCCGTGTGTGCTGGGAGGACGACAACCACAACATCCGCGTGCAGCGCGGCTGGCGAGTGCAGAACAACAATGCCATCGGCCCATACAAAGGCGGGCTGCGATTCCACCCGAGCGTGACTGAGAGCGTGCTCAAGTTCCTCGCCTTCGAGCAGACGTTCAAGAACAGCCTGACCGGCCTGCCGATGGGTGGTGGGAAAGGTGGCGCCAACTTCAACCCACGCGGCAAGACCGATCACGAGGTGATGCGGTTCTGCCAATCGTTCATGACCGAGCTGTACCGCCACGTCGGCGACGACACGGACGTCCCCGCCGGCGACATCGGTGTAGGCGCGCGGGAGATCGGCTACATGTTCGGCCAGTACAAGCGGATCACCAATCGATTCACCGGGGTGCTGACGGGCAAGGCGATCGAGTTCGGCGGCAGTGAGATCCGCACCGAGGCGACCGGTTACGGGGTCGTGTACTTCCTGGCGAACATGTTCGAGTACCGCAATCGTTCGTTGGAGGGCGCGCGCTGCGCAATCTCGGGTTCGGGAAATGTGGCGCTGCACGCGGCCGAGAAGGTGCTGCAGCTCGGCGGCAGCGTGCACACCTTCTCGGATTCCGGTGGGTTCGTGTTCGACCCGGATGGTATCGACGAGGAGAAACTCGCCTGGACCAAGGAGTTGAAAGGGGAGCGACGCGGCCGGATCGCCGAGTACGCCAACCGCTATCCCGGGGCGACGTTCCACGCCGATCAGCGGCCGTGGTCGGTGCCGTGCGACGTCGCCCTGCCGTGTGCGACTCAGAACGAATTGAGCGGCGGCGATGCCCGCGAACTGGTCGCCAACGGGTGTATCGCCGTCGCTGAGGGCGCCAACATGCCGACCGACGCCGATGGCATCGAAGTGTTCGCCGAAGCGGGCACGTGGTTCGCCCCCGGCAAGGCGGCAAACGCGGGCGGCGTCGCGGTGTCCGGGTTGGAGATGAGCCAGAACTCGGCTCGCCTCGTCTGGGAGGAAGACGAGGTCGAGCGGCAACTGGTCGACATCATGGCCGGCATCCATGATCGCTGCGTCGAGCATGGCCGGGTCGCCGACACCGGTGACGTCAACTACGTACGCGGTGCGAACATCGCCGGGTTCGTCAAGGTCGCCGACGCGATGCTGGCGTTCGGTGTGGTGTAGCCCGCTCAGCGCACGATGAGGTGGACGTCGCCGAATTCGTGCCAGCGGTAGCGGGCCTCGACCGCAGCGTCGTAGGCCGACTGGAGAGCGTCCGGCGCGGCAATTGCGGCCAGCATCTGCAGGTGCGACGCTTCTGGTTCGTGCCAACCCGTGAGGAGCCCGTCAACCGAGGGGGCGCCCCGCTCCGGTGTGACGATCACGTCGGTCCAACCGGCGCCGGGATGGACATCTCCACGGTCGTCGCAGTGAACCCCCGGCGCCTCGCGTCTGCTGGTAATTGCTGCGTGGCCAGTCTGCGATTCATCAGGTGGCATCGAGGGGACGATCCGAGCGGACGATCCAAATGCTCGTTGCGTCGAGTTGGCGCCGACCGTCCGCCCGGGGAGCTCGGCCAAGCGGCCATCAGGAACCGACTCTTCGCAACGGACGGAGGAATCATGGAGCAACGGTCCTACTCACCGTGGGGCACATGCCGACGCAATCCTGGCCGAGATGCCGTCGGCACCGGTTGTGGCGAGCAGTTCGTTGCTGTCGGCCTCGCTCCGCCGTGAGCGCAGCCGCCTCGTCGTCGACGTTCTTGTGGGCGTCGGAGGCCAGCACACCGGCGGCCGCCGTGGGCGCGGGCGCCGCTTGACACATCTGCAACGGTGAAGCCCTTCCGGTCGAGGAGGCAGCCCAGCAGTTCAGTGACGAGTCGACTTCGTTGGTGTGGCCTTGACCGGAAGGGAGAGCGACTTCCAGGACTTCATCGACCAATACGGCCTGAGATTTCCGCAGATCAGCGACGATCAGAGCGATGTGTGACACGTTTCGGCATCGCCGACCAGTCGGCGCTCGCGATCCTCTCACCCGACTGGTCGGTCGAGACCGTGGCCGGCGCAGTCGACGACTGGCTGCTTAAGCAGATCGTTACCGAGTCCGCCTGACGCCGAAAGGGTTGTCCCGGGCCCGTGCGACCGTCAGCGAGTACGGTCCCGTACCGGTGGCCAACGGCATGCGCGAACGAACGACGTCCCGCGAGTGGCTCGCCGGGATCGCGGCAGGCGCCGCAACGATCGACGAGCGGATCGCCGGCGAGGTCGACATCCAACCGGACGACCACCTCGCGACGATCCGGCTCGAACGCTGGATCGCAAAGGTGGCGGAAGGCGACCGCGCGGCCTTCCGCCGGCGGCTCGCCGCCGCTGGATGGGACGAAGCCCGCGCCCGGACTGCACTCGGTCGGGCGCGTTGGCCCGCCGCCCGTGCACTCCCGGCATGGTCCCGGACACTCGGGGCTGCGTCCGATGCCGCTGCTGCACTCGGGGCCGACTGCCTCACGCGCGCCGTCCCCGGAGTGAGCTCCGCGACGTTCGAGACGTTGCAGGCGCCGTTCGTGCTGGCGGCCAGCGACGCACTCGAACAGGAGATCGTCCGCCATGATCTCGTCGGTACGATCGCCCCGGGAGCCTCTGCGCCTGCGTTGGCGCAGCTGCTCTCGTCGTTGTCCGATACCGCAGCTGCGGTGAACTATGCGCAGTTCTCGCAGTTCCGTCGTGGACGGCTGGGTCGACTGGGCGAGCTGATGGTGCGCTCCGACCCGCAGCCCGGACGAGAGCTCTACGACGAGTACGAGTCCACCCTGCTTGCCGACGCATTCCAGCTGCGATTCGCCGAATACCCATTTCTCGCCAGGAGGTTGGCAACCTCAACGCACAATCTCGTTGCGGGCATCATTGAGGTGCTGGTGCGACGTCGGCTCGATGCCGACCGCCTGGCCGAGACGTTCGCGCTTCCCGCTGATGCACGCGTCGTCCGAATCGAGCCGACCGCGGGCGACACGCACGCAGGACGGTCAGTTCTCCGTCTTGAGTTCGACAACGGCATCGAGTTGGCGTACAAGCCACGGCCTCTCCAGGCAGAGCTGCTGTGGGGCGCGGTGCTGCGGTCCGTGGCCAAACGGGTCGGCGATGCACCGGTCACGCTCGACAGCGGGGCGTGGGGCTGGTCGCAGTGGGTGCATCACCGTCCGTGCGAGAACGTCACCGAGGTGCGCTCCGTGTTTCGAAGCGCTGGCATGCTCCTTGCGATTGGGCATGCGCTCGGCACCGTCGACTTGCACAGCGAAAACGTGGTGGTAGACGGTCGATCGATGCACGTCGTCGATGCCGAGATGGCGATTCAACCCGCCGTTGACCGCCTCCTCCCCGTCCGCGCAGATCTGCCACCACCGCCCGGCTCGGTCCTCGACGTCGGCGTGCTTCCCTCGTACGCCGAACTACGACGCGACGAGTACGTCGACGTCGGTGTGCTCGGCGAGCACGCCGACAGCGTCGTTCGGTGGCCTGGTTGGTCATCACCGGGAAGCGACGCAATCGTGCGTTCGGAGCGCGAGCAAACGATGGCCCCTGTGGCGGCGAGCGAGATCTGGCTCGCCGGGGAGCGGGTCCGCCCAGAAGACCATACCGACGCACTCGTCGGCGGTTTCACCGCTGCGTACCTCGAGCTCCGACGGCTGGAGGAGCCGTTGATCACCCGCGTCGCAGACGCTGCCCACGCGTCGCTTCGTGTGGTCGTGCAACCGACGTGGCTCTATGTCCGCTGCCTTCGACGACTCGCCGACACCGATGCGTTGACCGGGGGGGTTGAGCAACAAATCCAAGCCGAGGTGCTCAGGCGTCAGCTCGCCCGTCTCGATTCCAGCGACCCGCTCCATGAGGTTCGCGCACGCGAGGTCGCTGCGTTGTGTGAGGGCGACGTTCCCTACTTCACTTGCCGGGCCGATTCCACCCAACTGTGCGACTGCGAGGTCACGACGGGTCGTACATCGGCGATCGACAACGTCAGACGAAGGCTTCGATCCCTCAGCGGCGACGATCTGGCGCGGCAATGCGAACTCATCAAGGCGTCGATCACGTTGCGCACCTTCGGCCTTGGAGATCGGAATCCGATGCCCCCGCCGCCGGTGACGACGGTCCCCACGACCGAGGACCAAGCGCTCAACATCGCCGTTCAAATCGGCGATCGACTCCTGGCCGATGGCGCCCGCGGGCCCGACGGCGGTGGGTTGTGGTGGCATGGCGCCCGGCCAGTGCGGCCAGGAGGCCGAAGGGCGCCACTCCACCGACAGAGCTGGGACCTCTACGCAGGAGCCCCCGGCATCGCAGCATCATTCGCCGCATTGTTCGCAGCGACCGGGGATCATCGTTGGCAGCGCGCCGCTCACGAAGCGTGCCGGCCCTACCTCGGCGCGGTCGCTGATGACGCAACCGCGTTCGTAGCTGTCTCAGGCTTCGGCGCGCACACTGGCGCAGCGGGCACGGCGTTTGGGTTTCGTGTCGTCGCCGGTGTCGCCGAGCTCCCGGACCTCGACGACGCCGCCCGCTCGATCGTCGCTGCACTTCCGAGCCTCGATACGACCTCCAGTGAGGACTTCGACGTCATCGGGGGGCTCGCCGGCACCATCCTTGCGACGCTTGCCATCGCTGAACAGCCGAGCGATGAGCTGAGATCGGCGATCGGTCAGTGGTCCGTGTACCTGGCCAACAGCGCAACGCCGCCGATCGGCGATCCGGACGGCGCCGCAATCGCCTGGCCGAGTGTCGATGCCGAAGCGGAACTTAGCTATTCCCATGGCTCTGCCGGCATCATCGACGCGCTGGTCAGTGCAGCGTCGAGCGTCGACGATGAACGCGCGAAGACCTGCAGCAGGGTCGCCGGCGAGGCCCAGAGGACGCATTTGGCACGACTCGGTAACCGGGCACGACCCGCCGAACCGGCTCACCGATCGCACGACCCACTCGGTTGGTGCCGCGGCGTAACCGGCCACCTGTACTCGCTGGAGCGGGTCGAGGACGCCACGAACACCGCTGTCCAGGCACTGCGACACCGCTGCGCGAGCACTGACGGAGACAGCGATATCTCTCTGTGCTGCGGTCTCGCCGGGCGGCTCGAGTACTGGAGAGGGCGGGCACGACGCAGCCCCGAGGATCGGCTGGCCAGTCAGACAGCACATGACTTGGCCGACCGGCTCGTCACGCTGCTCGCGTCGTCGTCCGACGTCGAGCGCTATGGGCGCGCGCCCAACCTCCCGATGCGTCCCCATGCCTCGGTTCCAGCTCCCGGCCTGTTCCAAGGTGACGCAGGGGTGATCTGGTCGCTTGCAGCATTGGCCGCACCTTCTCTCCCAGTGCTCCACTTCTGGGAGACGAGAACAGACCTTGATGCCCCACAAGGCGAGGGCACGACGCATTAGGCCGTACCAGCCCGCATTGTTCAGTCGGGGCTGTCGGGCGAGGCCTCGATGTGGACGCTCGCGGAGCGGTGATCGCAGTGGATGGTGGGCTGGCGTGGGACCGTGCGAGGTCAGAGTGACGGGCGGTGTTGGTTGGGCGGCTTGGTCGGGCGAATGCGGTCGCCGGCGACCGCGGTGGCGATGTTCAGCAGCGCGTCCGGAGCTGTTAGACACGGTCGAACGCGGTCACGAGGTCGAGCGTCCAGGGCCAGTTGGCGCCGAGCCGGCCGGTAGTTCGCCGGTTAGTCCGGCAGGGCCCGCCGGCGGTGCGCAACAGGCAGGAGTGGAGCCGTTTCGGTTCTGAATCCGGATCGTCGAGGTCGGTGGCGAGCACGCAGTAGCGGTGTCCATCGAGGTCGGCGAGGAGTGGACGGAGCCCGAACCCCCGCTTCCACGTCGGATGATGGCTTGGCCGTCGACAGGCACAAGTTCCCGCGACAGAAGGGCGGTTCAGAGGGCCCGCGACCGGCATACCACTTCTGCACAACCTCGGCTAACATCTCGAAAGCAACAACTCCCACCCAGGAAGCCGAGATGCCACACATCCCCACACCAGAGGAAATTGAGCGCCTGATCATCGAACGGGCGACGACCGACCCCGATTTCCGCGCGCGGCTTCTCGCCGACCCACGCGGCACATTGCAGTCTGACTTCTTCTCGGACCCGATTCCCGAGCAGATTCGGATCACCGTCCTCGAGCAAGCGCCAGACGAAGCAATGATCGTGCTCCCGTCTGCGGTGGGAGGCGACGTTACGGACAGCGAGTTGGCCGGTGCCGCCTTTGGCGGCTGGGATCCTGGCGGTGGCACCTCGCCCGGCTGCAACGTGCAGAGCTGCCAGTACTCTTGCACCTAGGACACAGAGAACCGGCATGGCCAACGGCCCGTCAACCGAGGAGATCAAACGTCCCGTAATCGAACGGGCGGCGACCGGCTCAAAGTTCCGTGTACGGCCAAGTGCGGATCCGGGTGGCAGGTTCCCCTCCGACTTCTTCTCCGGGCGGGTCCGCGAGCAGGTGCGCATCACGGTCATCGAGGACGCCCCAGACGCTGGGGTTGTCGCGTTCCCGCCTCGTGCAGGAGCCTGTGTTGCCGACGACGAGCTCTCGAAATCGCAGCGGCGCGACGCACCGGCGATCGTGTTGGAATCTCTCCTGTCTGCAACGTGACGAGTTGCAACTACCCCTGCTGACCACTGATTGGACGAGACGCGGGCGCCGTGAGATTTCGGTCCCGTGCGGTGACCCCACTCTGGGAGCTTCGCAAGAGTCGCAGCCTCCCCCAGCTGGTTGGGGTCTCTTCCCTCCTGATCACGGGCATAGCGACGCTCAGCATCGCCGCGATGTTGGCATGGGTGTTGCTCGGCACGGTTGAGGAGCAGGTCGAGGGCACCGGACTACTGATCCGCGAACCTGGCCTCACTGCGGTCGACGCACCAAATGATGGGATCGTCGTCGACGTCACGCGAACGGTCGACGACGTGGTCGTTGCTGGCGCGCCGTTGTTCTCGCTCAAGACACCATCCGGTTCAACGGTCGTCGTCCAAGCACCCGCCTCCGGTGTCGTCTCCGTGGTGACGACGACGGTGGGATCAGTGGTTCAGCTCGGCGATCGGCTTGCCACGCTCTCGCCAGCGACAGGCCCGATCGCTGCGACCGTGTTCGTCGACGCTCTCGAAGCAGTCGACGTCGAGCCCGGCATGGAGGCGATCGTGTGGCCATTCGGAACGTCGCCAGCCGAGGAGGGCGCAGCAGTGGGCGTCGTCACCTCTATCGCTACATTCCCGGCGACGTTCGCTCAGCTCGAAGCGGCCCTGCAGTCCGGCCCGCTCGTCGCATCACTGTCCAGATCGCCCGTCGTCGAGGTGACCATCTCACTCGGCGACGAGCGCACGCTCGATTGGACTCTCGCCGATCCGGCGGCAGCGAAAGCCCGGCCGGGCAGCGTCGTGCGCGCCAACGTCACGATTTCCTCGCAACGACCAATCGACGCGATCCTCGGCGCTCGATGACGCAGCCGCCGGCCTCGCCGACCAACGCAAGGGATGCCCCGCTCGATCTGGGTTTCACTGCCCAGATCAGTCGCCGCCGCGTGCGCGTGCCGTTCATCCAGCAGATGGAGGCGACCGAGTGCGGTGCCGCATGCTTGGCGATGGTGATGGCCTACCATGGCAGGTGGGAGCGGCTCATCGATCTCCGCGAGGCCTGCGCCGTGACGAGGGACGGTACTTCGGCGTTGGAGATCCTGCACGCTGCGCGTCGGCGCGGGCTGGCATCGACGGCGCATCGACGCGAGCTCGCCGATCTCGACGACGTCACGCTTCCGGCTATCGCGTTCTGGGGGTTCGGCCACTTCGTGGTCATTTCGGCAGTGACCCGGTCGGGGATCGACATCAATGACCCATCGAGCGGTCCCCGACGCGTCCCGTGGGAGGAAGTTGACAAGTTTTTCACCGGACTGACACTCGAGTTCGTGCCGACGACCGCGTTTCAGAAGTCTGGACAGCGACCACCGGTGGCCCGTGCCTTTGCAGAGATGATGGCCAGCTCGTGGCCGGCGATTTTGTTGGCAACGTTCTGCGGTGCACTGCTCGTCGTGCCGGCTCTCGTGCCTGCGTTTGCTGTGCAAGCATTCATCAATCGCGTGATCGCCGAACAACGAACCGACGCGCTTCCGGCCATCATCACTGCGCTTGTCGCGGCAGTGCTGTTGATCGCGTGTCTGACGGCGGTGCAGCGCAGTCTCCTGCTCCGGGTGCAGCTGCGCACGACCACGCTCGCGACGGATCGGTTGATGAGGCGTCTGCTTCGACTGCCGATGCGTTTCCACTCTGCGCGTTCGGCAGGCGATCTCGCCTACCGGCTGCAACTCGGCAACGAACTAGCGGCGTTGCTGGTGACGCAAGTCGTTCCGGCGTTGATCGCCGCCGTGACGTCGACCATCTTCTTCGCCGCCATGCTGCTCGTCGAGACCAGGCTCGCACTCATCGCGCTTCTCGCCGCGGTTGTCCAGGCCATGCTCCTCGTCGCTGTGCAGCGCCGACAACAGGTGCGCAGTCAACAAGCGACCGGTGAAGACATCATCGTGCGCGTTGCTGCGACTCAAGGCTTGGACACGATCGTCGACATCAAGGCGACGGGCGAGGACCTCGCCCTCTTCGGTCGCGTCTCGTCGATGCACTCGCGGGCCAGCGCCACGTCGCAGCGCCTACAGCTCCCAATCGTCGCACTCGGCGCACTCCCGCAGCTAGCAACGTCGCTGGCGACTATTGCGGTACTCATCGTCGGAGCGAGACTGGCGTTCGCAGGGCAGCTCGATGCGGCGACGCTCGTCGCCTTCACACTGCTCCTCGCCCAATTCCTCGCGCCGCTCGGCGTGCTCACGGCCCTCGGGACAACGCTGCAGACTGCGCGCGGCGCGCTCGATCGGGTGCGCGATGTGCTCGAACAACCCGAGGATCCGGTCTTCACGCATACGACGCCGAAGGCTGAGGCGCCGCCGAACAGACTGCGCGGAGCAGTATCCATTCGGGGCCTAACGTTCGGCTACAACGAGGATCGGTCGCTCGTTGACAGACTCGACCTGGACCTCGCGCCCGGGGCTCGGGTTGCGCTGGTCGGCGACAGTGGTAGTGGAAAGTCGACCATCCTCCGTCTCGTCGCCGGCCTGCTTGAGCCATGGGCAGGCGCGATCGAGTTCGATGGACGTGATCGAACTGAGATTCCACGAGAGTTGCTCGCCCGAGACCTCGCCAGTGTCGACCAACAGATCGTGCTCTTTGCGGGGACGGTGCGCAGCAACCTGACGCTGTGGGATGAATCCGTTCCCGATGCCGCGTTGGAGCGGGCGGTTGAAGATGCCGCCTTGCTGGACACGTTGCGCAGCAGACCGGGGTATCTCGACGCAGTCGTCGACGACCACGGATCGAATTTCAGCGGCGGGCAGCGACAACGCCTCGAGCTCGCTCGGGCGCTCGTGACGGATCCGGCGGTGCTTTTGCTCGACGAGGCGACGAGCGCGCTCGATCCTGCGATCGAGCAGGTGGTCGTCAGCAACCTGATGCGTCGTGGATGCACGATACTGGTCGCCGCCCACCGTCTCTCGACCGTACGCGACGCGGACGAGATCATCGTGCTGCACGGGGGCCGAGTCGTGGAGCGGGGAACACATGCCGAACTCGTTCAGGCGCGCGGCCGGTATCTCGAACTCCTAGGCGGCCCGAAGGCTGCGGCAATCAACCCAAGGGGCGCCACGTCGTGAACCAGGACGTGAACGCGTTTCCAGGCAGCGCAGGCCATCGTGCCGCGCAGGCTACGGAACGCCGACTCGCTCGTCTCGTCAGCGGGCGGCCACCCGACCGCCGGTCGAGCGACAGCGCCGTGGTCGACGCCGTGCTCGCGGCAGCCCGTGCTGCCGGATGCAAGGTCGAATCCGAAGCGATCGATGACGCCGAGATCGCAGCCAGCCGAGGCGCATTGCTCGTTGATATCGCGGCTCGCCTCGACGTTCCGATACGGCCGATCGACCTCGATGCCGAGTGGCCGGCACAGCCGGCTCTGCCGATCATCATCGACGGTGCACCGCCCACCGTGCTGCTCACCGCTCGCTCGCGGCTGCGCCGGCTCGATCTCGACTCCGGCGCGCTTCACGACGTCAGCGGGACAGCAATGGACGGCGCAGCGTACGTCGTGTACGCCGGGTTGGGTACGCACGCCGTCGGCCTACGTGGACTGCTTCGCGCTGCACTTGGCGGAGGTAGCAGGCGCGACGCGGCCCAGCTCGCCATCGTTGCGGCCATCGCGGCCGTTCTTGGACTGACCGTTCCGCTGCTGACCGGGGCGGTCGTCGGGCGAATCATCCCGACGGCGTCGCGCGATGACCTCGTCGCCGTCGGCGTCACTGCGCTCCTCGCCGGTACCGCTGCGCTGCTTGTGGCCATTGCTCAGGGCCTATACATGCTGCGGATCGCTTCTCGAACCAACCTACAGATGACGAGCGCACTCTGGTATCGCGTCGCGCGGCTACCCGTACCGACGTTGCGAGCGCGTCCCGCCGGCGAGCTGGCGCAGCGCGTGTTCGGGCTGGACGCCGTGCGTGCGCTCATCACCAGCGCCGCGGGGACAGCAATTGTCGTGACAATCGGCGGCCTGGCCAGCCTCCTCGCGGTCGCAATCCTCGACCTCACCCTGGCAGCGGCGATCGGCGCCGTCGCTGCGGTCAGCCTGTTCGTCGGCACCCTCTTGACGTCTCGGCTGCTCGACGCCGAACGTCGACGCGTCGACGCGTCGGTCGAGATGAACGGTCTCGTCGTGATGCTCTTCTCCGGCCTTGCCAAGCTGCGCGTCGCCGCCGCTGAGGAGCGAGCGCGGGCCCGGTGGGCACAGCGGTTCGGCGAGATCCAGCGGGCGATGCGAGACTCGACGGCTGCGGTCAATGCACTGTTCGTGATCGTTTCGGTGATTCCGGGCGTGGTCATGCTAACGACCGTGGTCGTCCTCGGCCAATCAGCCGGCAGCTCGCTCGGCACCGTCGCAACCGCCGCAGTCGCGACGGGCGGCCTCTCCGCAACGGTCGCAATCGTGGTCCCGCTGGTGCCCCAGCTCGCTGCACAGGTTCCTCTGCTCGAATCGACTCGACCACTACTCACTGTGGAGCCTGAATCCGCTCGACGTAGCGAGGACGTAGGCGAGCTGGAGGGGCGCGTGGAGCTGCGCAACCTCACCTATGGCTACTGTGCTGGCCGACCGGTTCTGCGCGACGTCAACGTCGTGGTTCCGGCCGGGAGCTTCACCGCCATCGTCGGCCCGTCGGGTGCCGGCAAGTCGACGTTGGTAGGCATGCTCCTGGGCTTCGACCGTCCATGGAGCGGCTCCGTGCTCTACGACAACCGCGACGTCTCCCGACTGCGCATCGACGAACTGAGACGGGCGATTGGCACCGTCACGCAGGACGGTCGCACCGCGCCGGGCACAGTCCTCGACGCCATTCTCGGAACGTCTGGGTGCGCCGAGCAGGATGCGTGGAACTCGGCTGAAATGGTCGGCATCGCTGCGGAGATCCGGGCGATGCCGATGGGCATGTCGACCGTGCTCTCCGAAGGCGGCGCAGGTCTGTCTGGCGGACAACTTCAGCGGCTCATGCTCGCCCGCGCCCTGGTACGCCGTCCACGGATCATCATCCTCGACGAGGCGACAAGTGCGTTGGACAGCCTGAGTCAGTCCCACATTGCAGCGAACCTGGCGTCGCTCGGCGCGACACGCATCGTCGTCGCGCACCGCCTAAGTACGATCCGGCAAGCGGACCAGATCGTCGTGCTTGACGAGGGTCGGGTTGCCGACACCGGCACGTACGACTCGCTGCTCCGACGTTCACCGCAGTTCCAAACGTTGGCTCGGCGTCAGGAGGTGTGATCGACCGCCAGTCCGGCTCAGCTCACTCTGTACCCGCCACGCACGCCGAGATAGGCCTTCACGCTCGGCGTACGGTCCTGTCGGTGTGTGGTCTTGAGGTGATTCACCCGACGGATCACCCCGTACTCGACGCGCCGATGCAACACTTCCACCGGCGGTCGAACCCCGAGCTGCTGCGCCGCCTCGGTCGTGAGGGCGATGTCCTCGCCCGGCCACTCGGCGAGAGCCAGCAACCAGCCGGGATCTGCGAGGCCGTAGGAGCCGAGCGCGTCAACGACCACGTCGAGTTCTTCAGCTTCCGCCGCTGACAGCTCGACGCCGATGACCGGCTGAACCACGCCGTTGCGCAGCTCGATATCGAGAACGCACGACTGGTGAGGCGACAGCGAAGCGTGCTCGGTCGCAGGCGCCGCGATCGCTTCCCACGCAACTCGGTCGTCGACCCATCGCACCAACTCAGCCAACGTGCGTTCAGGCTCCGTCGTGACGAGACACAGCCTAAATGGGCGGCTGGCGCGCGAGAGCATCGCACCGCGCTGGAACGCACCCGCTCCCGGCCAAAGCCCGTGCTCGATCTCCATCGCCACTGCCGCATCGCGCTGCGATGCGCCGAGCGCTCGGTGGACATAAGTGTTCTGCGGTGGCGCAAGATGGCGTGGCGCGCAAAACAGCGATGGAACCGGAAGACCCGAGCCGGGACGACGCGCATATCCGACACCCAGGTCGTATTCGACCCAGACACTCTTGCACGCAAGCGGGGAAGCATCGTCCGACATCGCCGCGCCGCTGAGCAGCTCCTCCAGCCGGCGGTTAACGCCGTCATCCCCGCCTGCAAGAGTGCCGAGTGCGAGCGGTTCGGTGGATGGACGCAGCTGCAGTAGCACGTCCGCACCAGCACCAGCAGCAGAAACCTCGAATCCGAAGAAGTTCGTCACCGATGCTGGAACTCGAGCGAGCGCGCCCGCGACCCCATCCGCGGCTCCGGGGCCAGCGATCGCATCGAGCAGCTGGCCGACGTTCGCAAGCAAGGGCCCGAACGACCGTAGGCACACCGCCGCAACGTCACGCTCCATGGGGCTGCCGCTCCGTCTGGTCGCGATCCGCCTCCTCAACAGCACGTCCGGGCACGACGACGGTCCCTCCGTACGGCGGTGAGCCCTGCGAGGAACTCGGCTTCCGGAGACGACGCGAGGTCCGGATGGAAGGAGATAAGGCGCGCTGCCTCATCGCAGGTCGTTGCCAGCACAACCTTCGACATGAGGATGATCTGCTCTCTGGCGTCATTGCGTGTGAGCACTCGGAGACCCTGCGCTGCGCGTTCGAACCCGATCGCTGCGCGGCCGTGGCAGATCGGCGTTGCCGGCGTCGCTGTGCCCAGCACGTCAGCGAGTTCGAAACGGCCCTTCTCGGAGAAAGCAGGTCGACGGCTCGTGAGTGCGTCCCGTTGACTCTGTGCGTCGCAGTCGCCGATCGGTCTCGGGCGGATCGCCGCGAAGCTTGCGGCCACTCGCTTGCGCGCTTCGCTGGGAAGGCCAGCGGCTGAGATCTCCCCGGCTGCGGAACGTTCGAGTGCGTCACGGCCCGGTTCATCGGCAGCGGGTAGTTTCGAGCGCAGCTCGATTGGCGACGGGCCAGTGACGCCGATCCGACAACCTGCCGGACGCGGTGCGGCCATCACACCGACCTGCATCACTGTGTTCGGCGGGATTTGTGCGGTCGAGGGCATCGATCCCGGCAGCCATTGCAGGCGGTGGCGATGACCCGCTGAGTGCGGCGTAAGCGCTGCCGGCCGACAGTTCGCCCGCCTCGCCGTACTTCGGCGCGGCAAACACGCTCGGGTGGTTGCGATTGCCGCGTGACAGGTCCCGTTCGAGCCATCCGTGCTCGAGCGGCTTGGACAGCCCAGGTGGGGCAGTAGACGGCGCCGCATCGAGCCGGTCCAGGTCAGCGCCTGATGGCGTGGCGAGGGCGGCGGGAACAGCGCCGATCGCGTCCGCGCTGTTGACGTACGCGAGAAAGTCGTCGTTGGTGGGATCGTCGAGGCGGACCTCAGCGCCGACGTACCCGGTGACGTCACGCGGCAAGCGATCGGCGAAGTCGACAAGAACGCTAGTGGCGCGGTCGCGGACTACGTTCGCCAGTTGTGCGGAAACGACATGTGCACCCCGACCCGCCGTGTCGGGCAACTCGTCGAGGTCTGCGTCGACGATCGAGGTCTCGCTGCCCCGCCTGACACTTGCCGCGCTCGTCATCCGGACGCTCCGATCGCCCACACCGTGCCCCCGAGCACGTGGTGACCGGTGTCGGCGAGCGTGGGGCGAACACTGGCCGGCCAGCGATCGAAAGTGTCGGCTGGCCCGGGTCGGAGCGCGATGACGAACCGAGCGCTCGGGAACAACGTCGGCATACTGTCCGCAGCCAGGTGAAGGAAGGTCGTTGAGTCGACCTCCGGCGTGGCGCGGGCGTCTCGTTCGAGTAGGTAGCGATCGAGTTCGCCTGACGGTGCCCCGTCGAGCCTGTCGAGCAGCACCTCCATTGCCCGGTGATGATCGAACTCGTGCACGGACCGGCGCGATGGGAACATCTGTGAGATCGATGTGGATCCGGACTTCGGCAGGTTCAGGTTGACGAGGTGGAATGCTCGGCCGGTGTCCGTCACCTGTGCGGGTCCAAGCGTTCCGGCCACGCGAGGATGATACGGCTCCCGAGGTGGTGTTGCGTTGGTGCGACGCAGAGCCGTGGGGGCTGGTCGACGTGTGACACGCTTCTTGCGGTGACTGTTACTGGATGGGACAAGTTGGCGCGGCTGGTCGACGCATCGTCGGATGCGTTCGCGCCCGATGTTGTCGTCGTCGGATCTGGGCCGAGCGGTCTCGCGGCCGCGGCCCGCCTCGCGTCGCGGCGGGTGCTCGTGCTCGAAGCATCTGATCGGATCGGCGGGCGTATCGACACGCGAACTTGGAACGGCATCGCCTACGACGTCGGGGCGTTCCTCCCGTTTCCGCGATCCCTCATCCCGGGCCAGGACGACGGCCTCCAGCTCTCGACCGGACCGGTCGGGCTGCATGCTGCAGGGTCGACGACACTCGGCGATGAGCTCATCGACCTGATCGAGAAACGCTGCGACGACGGGTCGGACGATCTCGGTCGCTTCTCCGCCGGCGAGATCGGCATCGATCAACTCTCTCCCGGTATGCGTTCAATGGTGGAGGCCGGGTTCAACGCGATTCATCCGGGTTCGATCGAGCGCTACGCGGCTCGCTACCAGCGACAGGGAGTGACGACGTATCGACCGGCGTTCAGCGGCATGGGCAACGGGGAGCTCACCGACTTCCTCCGAGGTTCAGGCGCGGCTCGCGTCGAGCTCGCTCGCTGCGTCGATGCGGTGGAACCGACGGATGGCCGGTGGCGCGTCCGTGTCGGCAACGCCGCGGTTGCGGACGGTCCCGATTGGATGGTTGAGGCGGACGATGTGATCGTGGCGACACCCCCGCACATTGCCGCCGAGATCGTTGCCGACATGCCCACTGTGGCGGCGGACTTCCTCCGCTCGGTCGAAGGTGTCCCGGGCACGGTCGTCGTGCTGATCGTCGACGCGGCGGCGGTCGAACCGTTCAGCTACATCGTCACTGCCGACGCAACGGTGAACACGGTCGCGCAGCGGCGTGTCGACGGTGTCGCCGTCCTGACTGCGTTCCGGGTCGGTCGATGCCACGACGCGGTGGTCGACAAGAGCGACGACGAACTCGTCGATGCAACGATCGATGCGATCCATCGCCTCGACGTCGGCGGATCGCTCGGCGACCGAGTGCATCACGCCGACGTCGCCCGCTGGTCGATGATGGGACCGATCCTCACCGATGACGTCGTCGCCCACCGTGCCCAGCTCGACCACGTGATCAATCCGGTCGACGGGTTGTGGCTCACCGGGGACTACACCGCGAACCCAGACGTTGTGATGCCCTACGGCATGGTGGCTGCGGTCCATGCTGGTGCGGCGACCGGTGCAGCCGTAGAACGAGCGCTCGAGCGGCGATGACAGTCGACCTGGCTCGCTCTGTGTTGGCGCAGCATGCCGAGGAGATGGCCCTCAACATCGATTCGGTCGCGCCAATGACCTGTCTCGATGCTGGGTCCGAGCGCCCGTACGGCGACATCGTGCCAGCGGGATTACTGCTCGCCGGACTCCGAACACTTACGCTCACGGACGCGGTGGGCGCAGCGATCGATGCGCTGACGACATGGCTGGCAACGCGCCGCACCACACTCGGATTCGCGTTTCATACCGGCACACTGCCGACCGCAACCGACAGCACGCTGACGATGCTCGGATATCACGACGCTTGGCTGGCCGACGGCCTCGCCCGGTTCGCCGACGACGAGGGCGGCATTACCCCACAGCTCCTCGGCGCCGGCGAGGGCGAAATGCGGGCCACGGTGGCGAATGCGCACTGGCAACCCGCCGACGATGTGACGACGGCGCTCGCCCACCACCTCCGCACCGTGAATGGCATTGCTGCCTTGACCGACCCCCGATGGTTCGCAGAGCGTGCTGCGACGCGGGCCTCGGTGTTCGTCGCATGCCCATGGATCGTCGACTGGGCGTGGTCGTTGGCCGCCCGCTCGATAGATGGCGACGCCGGGATCGACCTACGAACGATGCTGGCCGCGGAGCTGGTGGCCTCGGCCAATCCAGACGGCTCGTTCGGCCGATTGGAGGAACGACCGTTGGCGACGGCGGCCGCGGTGGCGGCAGGTGACGTCTTGCATGATGCCCTCGACAACCGTGTCGTGGAGACCGCCCGGACACTGCTCGCCGAGATAGTGCTCGACGGTGTCGAACCTCAGGTGCCGTTCGCTTCGTCGCAGCGCTGCCTGATTGCCGGCGATCCCGTCGCCGGTGTCCCTGCACGGTTCGGAATGGTGATGCTGCAGACGGGCGAGGAGGGCCTCGCGACGCCGGGCGATGAGGTGCACCTGCTGGCCCGCTACCGCGACGATGGAGCCGCGGTGTTCACCGGATTGGCGTTGATGGCACTCGCTCCACGAAGCGTGTCAGACCGGACAGCGGCTGACGGTGCCGCACCCATCGCGGCCGAGCCGCATCCCCGCTACCGATGTGCCAGCCTCCGCGACTACTTCGAGCGCTTTGCGCTCCCTCCGGCGCTCGAACGCGCGACCCAATGACCCTCACGCGCACTATCGAGGCGAGTCGTTCGCCGCCCAATCAGGCCATTGACCGTTGGGTATGGTTGTGACGCGGATCGTCGTGCGCAGTGTCAAGCTCGTAGGGATGTCAAGGGCGAGCCGATTTCGCCCGAAGGACGCGGGCGGATTCAAGAGCACCGATTCGCTGACGTCGACATCGTGACGCTTCCACGTGGCGCTCACCGGCGATCAACCCGTAGCGGCCGTCGGCGGCGGTGACCGCGATCGGCATGAGCACGCCGTGCTGAACGACCGACGCCGCGAACGCGTTGTCGATGTCGGCGGGTCGGTTGTGTTCGTCTCGGTCGATGAGTTCGAGGTCGATCGTGGTGTGGTCGGTGGTGTCAATGGTGGTCGTCATGCCTGGTTCTCCTTCGCGTGGTGGTTGTGGTTGGGGATGTGGTCGGCGGTGGCGTCGAGTAGGTAGGTGAGCCACCGCGGGACGATCGGGGTGGCGTCGAACAACGTGACGACGGTGGCGGTGACTTCGGTCGGGCCGGTGTCGATCTGCCACCACGTGTGCCCATTCTCGTCGGCGAACCGAAGAGGCGTACCGATGGACCGAAGCCTTCGGCGAGCGAGGGTTCAGAGAGGTCATTCGCGAGCGCGACGCGCCTTGGGGCGATGACGGTGAGCGGCCATGATGGAGTCGTGAAGCTCATCGCTGCCGCCGTCGCCGTACTCGTCTTGGTCGGCTCCGCATGTGACGAAGACGAGAACCGAATCAGCACGGCCGACGAATTGGCACCGCCCGGCGTGGTCGGAGACGACCTGCCGGTGGAGATCATCATCTACAGCAGCGACGGTGACGAGATCACCGGCGTCGAGGTCTCGCCCAACCTCGCTGCCTCGACGGTGATGCTCGACGCGAGCGATGCCGAGATCGATTCGATCGACTTACCGAAAGATGAGTTCTATCCGCTCGCGCTTGGCACGAGTGCGATCGTCTTGCAGGACCTCGCCCGCGACCTCGACGTCGGCGACCGATTCGAGATCACGCTGTTGTTCGACAAGGCCGACGACAAGATCGTCCCGATCACCGTCGTCGCTGGCGCCTGAGAATTTCCTTGGCGAGGGGTGTAAGGCGGAACGTGGTCGCCCGTCAGGTCTGGTGACGCCGGGAGATACCCGGCCAACCGAAAGGACCCGACCAATGAAGACCGCATTCGGCACCATGGTGCTGCTCCCCCTTGGATTTGCTGTCGCCGGCGCCTACATCTGGGCGACGGCCCCCGCGCAAGGGAAGCTGCTCGGCATGATCTGGACCGTCGTCGGCGTGGCATTGCTCGCCTTCTTCGCCATCCTCGTGCTGGTACTTGGCCGCAAGCGCGCCCGCACGCTCGCAGTTCGTGAGCACGGCATCGCTGCCACTGCGGTCATCACCGAGATGAGCGACACCGGCATGCAAGTCAACTACCAGCCGCAGATGCAGATCGGCCTCGAGGTGCACGTGCCCGGCGTGGCGCCGTATCGGCACTCGATGCGCAAAGTTGTGCCGCTTTCGATGCTCGGTCAATTGCGGCCTGGCGCAACCATCGCCGTACATGTCGCGGCCGACGATCCCCACACAGTCGTGATGGAGGAGCCATCACGACTGCTCGTCGCCGGCTGAGCTACCCACCCCCTTGGCGTGTGTTGGCAGGTTCGTGCGGCGCGTGTCCGCGCGAGTCTGCCGACACACGCGCCGAGCGCGAGACTGCACCCATGCCGACCGACGCATTGCGAGCCAGACGGGTGCGCGTCGACGACGTGGCCGACGTGCAGGAGTACTTTCATGCGCGCGGTTGGACCGACGGTCTTCCGGTCGTGCCGCCGACGCCCGAGGCGGTCGACGCGTGTCTGGAGTGGGCAGGGCTGACTGCTGATCACCTGGTCGGCATCGAGCCAGTGCGCCAGCGGGCGATCACCGCCGAGAAGGTGGCGATCAACGCGGTGATGGCGGGTTGTCTCCCGATGCACATGCCGGTCGTAGTCACCGCTGTCACGGCCATGCTCTCCGAGCCGTTCCTGCTGCACGGGGCGACGGCGTCGACCGGCGGATCGGCTGTGCTCCTCATCGTGAACGGCCCGATCCGATCCGAGGTCGGGATGGAGAGCGGGTTCAACGCGCTTGGATCGAGCGACCGGGCAACAACCTGTGTCGGTCGCGCCGTGCGCTTGGTTTTGGGCAACCTGCTCGAGGTGCGACCCGGGGAGATCGATCGTTCGACGCTCGGCCACCCGGGCAAGCTGAGCTACTGCATCGCCGAGGATGAGGAGCACTCGCCGTGGGAGTCGCTGGCCGCCGAGCGTCTGGGCGATCCGTATGTGTCGGCAGTGACGGCAATGGCCGCCCTTGCGCCGCGCCAGATCATGAATGAGTGGACGACGAAGCCTGAGGAGATTCTCGACACATTCGTTGCGGAGATGCGTGCCAACCAGCGCGACTACTCGATTTGGGCCGGCAACTACGCGTTGGTCTTGTCGCCGCAGTTGCGCCAGCCGTTTGCCGATGCGGGATGGTCGAAAGCCGACGTTCGCAGCTACGTCTTCGAGCACGCCCGGATCCGGCGGGGAGAGTGGGCCGACGTCGGCAAGGGGAACGTCGTCGGCTCCGATCCGGCGCGCGAGTACCCGGCACTCGAGAGTGCCGACGACCTGTTGATCGTCGCCGCCGGCGGGCCGGCGGGCGGGTTCGGCGCCGTGATCCCGCCGTGGCTCGGACCAAAATCGCGCGCGGTGACAGTGCCGGTCGGTGCGTGTATCGACTGTTGATTCTTGATGCGGGGGCAACGATGACGTTTGAAGTACTCGATCCGACGTTCGAAGAGGCCGCCAGCGAGTTCGCGCTCGCCGCTCGCTCGGCCGACCTGAGAGGTGCAACGGTCGGCATCATCTCCAACGGCAAGCACAACACACGCCCGTTCTTCGCAGCCCTCGGCGAGGAGCTGCGCCGTCGCCACGGGGTCGCCGAGGTGGAAGTTGTGATCAAGCCCAACTACAGCGCACCGGCCGGGCCGGAAATCTTCGAGCAAGCTCGCGACTGGCAGGCGCTTGTCGCCGGCGTCGGTGATTGAGGCAGTTGCTCGTCGTGCAGTTTGCACGACGCTGTGACCGGTGAACTCGCCGGGATTCCCTCGGTCGGGGTGATGACGGAGCGTTTTGTCAGTGCCGCGGAGCTGATGAGCGAGGTGCTCGGAGCTCCGGGGTATCCCTTCGTCGTGATCGACCATCCGATCAGCAGCGCGTCGCTCGACGAGCTGGCAGCGCGCGCCGCCTCAGCAGCCGACGATGTCGCGGCCGCGCTCACCGGCTGACCCGGCGACCACCCCCGTGGTCGTTTGCCGACAGCTCGTGCGACGACACGTGCCGGCGGGATCCGTAGCCAGAAACCGTCCGCACATAGATCGGGGGTGGGCCGGTACGGTCGGTCGACGGAGGTCGACCGATGACGCAGATTCCACGAACGGCTCGAACCAAGTTGCACCGCGCACCGACGCGCGGGTCCTACGACCGCGAGGCGGTGTACGCGGCCATCGACGCCGCAATCGTCGGCCACATCGGTTATGCGATCGACGAGACGCCCTACGTCACGCCGACTGCGGTCTGGCGCGACGGGGACCACGTTTACTGGCACGCCGCCGACTCAGGGCGGATGGCCCAACACCTCGCCGATGGCACAGCGGTGTGCGTCACAGTCACTCACTTCGACGGGTTGGTGCTGGCCCGCTCGGCCTTCCACCACTCGGTCAACTATCGCTCGGTGATGGCCTTCGGTCTCGTCGAGCGCGTCGATGCCCTGCCAACCAAGATGGATGCACTCGAACGGTTCATTGATCGTCTCTATCCCGATCGCTGGCAGGCCGTTCGTCGGCCCGACGAGGCCGAACTTGCGCGTACGAGTGTATTTCGTTTGGCCCTCGACGAAGCGGTGTGCAAAGCGCGCTCCGGTCCGCCGGTCGACGATGATGCCGATCTGAGCCTCGAGGTGTGGGCCGGCACGGTCCCGGTCGAGCGGCGCTTCGGCGCGCCGGTCGACGCACCCGATCTCGAGGTAGCTATCTCGCCAGGCGCGGTCGGTGACGCGCTCAACTGATTCGGTCACGCCGGCGACCGGCTCGCCGGTCGGTGCCGGGGTGATCTGTCTGCAGGGCGGCGTTGAGCTCACCGCTCCATGCGACGATATGGACCGGGCCGTTCTGGACCGCAGTGGCGGCGAGGTGGCCGTGCTGGCAGGGGCAGCGCGCCGCGGCGCCGATTACGCAGGTGCGCTGGCCCGCGCCCGACAGCATTACGACCGACTTGGCGGACGCGTGGTCGATGTTCCTGACCCGCGCGACGACGTCGACGGCGCGCTTGCTGTGCTCGACGATCAGATCGATCTCGTCGTGATGCCGGGAGGATCGCCGGCACTGTTGCGCGAGGTGCTCATCGACCTCCACGGCGGCAGCGTCGGTCAGCGACTCGTCGATCGCTGGCGCGCAGGCGTCGCCCTCTCCGGCGCATCGGCCGGTGCCATGCTGTTGTGCTCGCAGACCGCCGTGCCCGGCAGCGCAGAGCTGGCATCGGGCTTAGGGCTCGTGATGGGAATCGCGGTGCCGCACTGGACGGAGGGCAGCGAGACACGGTGGTCGCTGCCAGACGACGTCGAGCTGTGGGGTCTCCCGGAGTGCGGCGGTGTGCTGATCGAGCGCGAGTCGATGGTCGCTGTCGGCGAGGGTGACCCGAGTATCAGAGTCGACGGTCGATGGAGACCGATCGCACGATGACCGCGGCCGCCCGGCAACGTGCCGCTCGCGGCATCAGGCGGTCTCGCGTGCCAGCCGAGCGCGCACGCCGATCGGGGCCGACACGGTGAACCCGAGCAAGTGGCGATCCTCCTCGGACTCGCCGGCCCAGAAGCCGTACTCGCGATTTTCGCGGGCGTGGTCGCGGCATTGTCCGCGAACGGGGCACTCCCCGCATAACGCCAGCGCTTTGGCCTCCCGGCGCTCGCGGGCTTGTGGCCGCTCGGCGCGTTTGGCGAAGAAGAGCTTGAGTTGGCCCTTGCATCGGGCGAACTCTCGCCAGTTCAACGTGTTCTCCGACGCATCTGTTGTGGTGTCTTTGTGCATTCGATGAACTCCGAGGAGAGATTATCACTCGTTAGCATTATTTAGCACGGGTAGGTGCGAATTTCGCCCAGGCCCTTACAATCCCTACGTGGCCGAGCCCGGATTGGATGAGCAAATCGATCTCCAAGCCGCCGCAGACCGCATCGGCGTGCATTACCAAACCGCCTACCGGTGGGTGCGCTCGGGCAAACTCCCAGCGCACCTCATCGACGGCAGCTATCGCATCGATCCGACTGATCTCGACGCGCTCGAGGCGCGACGGCGAACACCCTCGGCCCGTCGTCCGCCGAGCGGCGACCGCCTCCGGCGGCAGAGTCAACGGCTTTATGACGCGCTCGTCGCGGGCGACGAGACGTCCGTGCGACGCATTACGTCCCGCCTGCTCGACGAAGGCACGCCGATCGTCGACCTGATCCAAGACGTCATCGTGCCGCCCCTCCGCGACATCGGTGCCGCGTGGCACAGCGGCCAGCTGTCGATCTGGGTCGAGCACCGCGCGTCGGCGATCGTCGAGCGAGTGCTCGGAGAGGTTGCGCCCAACCCGCGCGGTCGACGCCGGGGGCGCGCCGTCGTCGCTGCGGTGAGCGGTGACCTGCACTCGCTGCCGACCACGATGGCAGCCGTTGCGCTGCGCGACGACAATTGGCATGTCGACCACTTCGGAGCCGACATGCCGCAAGAGGAACTTCTCGACTACTGCGCGTCGAACGTGGTCGACGTGGTGGTGTTGTCGTCGACCAACCCAGACACCGCGTCGCTGGCCGAGTCGACGGCCGTCGAGTTAGGCGCCCGCGGCACCGCGGCGATCGTCGGAGCGCCGGGGAGTACGTTGCTGCGGCTGCGTGCCGAAGCTCGCGAGATCGCGGCGCGCGCCGGCACTGAGCTGGTGGTCACAGCACGCTAGAAACGCGGCATGCCGGTCATGCTGCGAACAGCGCCTTCGACACCGAACGTGTCGATCGCCACTCTCGACAACGGGAAAGCGAACGCGCTCGATCTGGCGATGATCGAAACGCTCATGGTCCACGTCCACGCGATCGGCGGCGACGGGGCGCTGGTGATCGAGGGCACCGAGGGGATGTTCACAGGCGGACTCGACCTCGCCGTCCTGGGCAAGGGTGATGAGGCGGCGAGCGAGCTGATGGGCGCAATGGGCCGTCTCCTGGTACGCATCCTCGACGCTCCGCGACCGGTCGTCGTTGCCGCCGATGGCCACGGCATCGCTGCTGGTGCGATGCTGATGCTTGTCGCCGACCGCTCAGTGGTCGGCGACGGGCAGGCGGCGTACGGGTTCGCCGAGGTGGCCAACGGACTTCCGCTCCCCGCCGGTGCGATCGAGCTCGTACGTCAACGCGTTGCTCCGCAGCACGTGGTGGCCTTGACGGCGCACGCCGTGTTGATCGCGCCCGCTGACGCAGTGGCATGGGGTCTGGCCAGCGAAGTGGTCGCAGCCGGGACCGTCACCGACCGCGCAGTCGAAATCGCCGCGCAGCTCGCAGCGCTGCCGCCGCAGGCCTATCTGGCGACCAAGCAGATGGTCAACGCGCCGGTTGTCGACGCGATGCGCTGATCGCTCGCAGCGAATAGTCAGGTGCCGCAGAACGTCCGATAGGGACCGAAGTCGGCCGGAGCTGGCAGCTCGTAGCGGGTGTCGACGCCGGCGTCGGTGAACGGTGACCGCAGCACGTCGACCAGGGTGTTGAACGGCTGCAGATCGCCTGCGGTTGCTGCGTCGAGCGCCTCCTCGACGAGATGGTTGCGGGCGATGTATAGCGGGTTGACTGCGTCCATCCGTTCAGCGGCGTCCGGCGCGACGCGTGAACTCCACCGCCGGTACCACGCAGTCGCAGCGTCGTCGTCGGGCCGGATGAACGACGGCGCCGTGTCGAGGCGAAGCGCCGACGACAGCGTGCGGAACGCTCCGGTGAAGTCGACATCTTGCTCGCCGAGGATGTCCAGGAGGTCGTCGGCCAACGCTCGATCGAGCTCGTCGTCACCCGCGACGATACCGAGCTTCGCACGCATGCGGTCGAGCCAGTGCCCGGCAAAGGCCGGCGGATACGCCTGCAAGACCTCGGTGAGTTGAGCAACGGCCTCGTCAATGTCGTCGTCGACGAGCGTGATGAGCGTCTCGGCCAAGCGCGACAGATTCCACGCGCCGATCGCCGGCTGGTTGCCGTATGCGTAGCGGCCGCCGTGGTCGATGGAGCTGAACACGGTGGCCGGGTCGTAGACATCCATGAACGCGCACGGGCCGTAGTCGATCGTTTCTCCCGAGATCGTGACATTGTCGGTATTCATCACACCGTGGATGAATCCGACCGTCATCCAGTCGGCGATCAGCGCAGCCTGTCGATCGATCACATACTTCAACAATGCGAGCGTCTGATCACGCCGTGACTCGTCGACGGCGTCGGGCACGTGCCGGCGCACGGAATAGTCGACGAGTCGTGTAAGGAGTTCGTCCTTACCGGCGGCGGCGACGCACTCGAATGTGCCGACGCGCAGATGGCTCGCCGCGACACGCGCCAGAACGGCGCCCGGGAGCATCGATTCGCGCGCGACCTCCTCGCCAGTCGCAACGACCGCCAGCGCTCGTGTGGTGGGGATGCCCAAGGCGTGCATCGCCTCGCCGAACAGGAACTCACGCAGCATCGGGCCGAGCACCGCTTTTCCATCGCCACCTCTGGCGAACGGCGTGCGTCCGGATCCTTTGAGATGGAGGTCGTATCGAACGCCGCTCGGATCGGTCAGCTCACCGAGGAGCACGGCTCGACCATCACCGAGACGGGGGGAGTATCCGCCGAACTGGTGGCCGGCATACGCCTGGGCCAACGGACGTGCGCCGGCGGGCACCGAACTGCCGGCGAGCGCTGCCACGCCTGCGGGCGAACGCAGTCCGGCGGTGTCGAGTGCGAGCCCTTGGGCGAGCCCGTCGTTGAACATGATGAGCGACGGTTCGGCTACCTCGTCTGGCGTCCATTCGATGTAGAGCCCCTCGAGTTCCTCGGCGAACGAGTGCTCGAAGGCGAACAGGGATGGGGCGGTGACGCTCACGGTGACAGCGTAGGGATGTCGACCGCTGGTGGGGCCGAGAAACGGGTAGCGCTCATCGCAGCACCCGCCCGCGCAGGAATGCCGCCCGTTCGGCCTCACACGCCGTGTGGACGTGACAGGCGTCGTCGTGGTCGTTGGTCAGCCCCTCGCTCTGCATGAATGCGTAGGCGGTCGTCGGCCCGAAGAAGCGCCAGCCTCGGCGCTTGAGGTCCTTGGCCAGCGCCGCCGACCGGTCGGTTGAAGTCGGAATCGTGCCATGTACACGTTCCGGCTGGTCGACGGCCCACGTCCAGATCCAATCCGCGAGCGGACCCTCGGCATCGATCAGTTCGATCGCCCGCTGGGCGTTGTTGATCGTCGCTTCGATCTTGCCGCGGTGGCGGATGATGCCGGCGTCGCCGAGCAGCCGGGTCACGTCGTCGTCATCGAACTCCGCGACCATGTGGATGTCGAAGTCGGCGAAGGCGGCGCGGAAGTTGTCGCGTTTGCGCAGGATGGTCAACCAACTGAGCCCTGACTGGAACCCCTCGAGACAGATCTTCTCAAAGAGCCGATCGCTCGCGGTCGTGGGCCGACCCCACTCGAGATCGTGGTACGCGGCATAGTCGTGGTGACCGGTCGCCCACGAGCAACGCGTGGGCTCGCTCATCAGTCGGCGTCGACGAGCACCCCGCGCCAGAACGCGACGTGGTCTTTGATCTCGGCCGCCGAGTCCTTCGGCACCGGGTAGTACCACGCGGCGTCCTCGTTGCGCTGCCCGCCGACCTCGACGGTGTAGTAGCTGGCCGTGCCCTTCCACGGACACACCGTCGTGTACTCGCTGACGACGAGTACGCCTTCGGTGATCGACTCGGGCGGAAAGTAGTGGTTGCCCTCGACAACTTTGGTGTCGTCGGACTGGGCCAGGACGGTGCCGTTCCACGTTGCGGTTGCCATGACGTCAGTAACCCTGCGCAGCGCCGCGATGTTCCCGTTATGCGCCGCGTGCGGTCAGCTCGTCGACCGTCGCTGCGCCGAGGCCGGATGCCGACCCGTGACGAATACGTCGTACGAGCACTCAGTGTCCGGTACGTCCACCGGCGCAGCCTTGCAATGTCGTCCCGACTGTTCGATCTTGCAACCCTCGTAGGGTGCCAGGCATGACGCGTCGCGAGGTCCCGGCCTGGTCGTCGAGGCGCGAGGCCTGCGGCCTGATCCTGCGTGGCGTCACGTTCACCACGTGTGCGCGCATTGCGTTGGTAGTCGGGACGATGCTCTCCGTGATCAACCAGGGCGCGGTGATTCTCGACGGCGATGCGACGGTGATGACGTGGGTTCGTGTCGGCTTCAACTATCTCGTGCCGTTCGTGGTGTCGAGCATTGGTTATCTCGCGCCGTTCCGCGAGCATCGCTGACGGCAGCGACGGAGTCGCTCAACGACCGGTGACGCGCAACACGCGGCCACGCGCGAATGGCGGCGCCGTGCCACCGATCGTTGCGGTGACCTGTGGCGGCACCGAGATGTCGGCGAGGAAGAGTTCGCCGGTCGCCACCGGATCGCGCAACCCCGTCTTCGGAAGGCACAACGTGACGGTGGCGTCGGGCCGCACCGCAGACGGGCCGACCGCTCCGGTGGTCGCGTCGACTCCCGAGGGCACGTCGAGGCTGATGACGCGCGCAGGCGGGGGGATTGCTTCGACGAGCTCGGCGCAGCGCCCGCGCAGCGGTCCACGCAGGCTGTAGCCGACCAGCGCGTCGACGACGACGTCGGCATCAACCGACGTCGATTCGGAGGATGTCGAGACGTCGCCCCGCTCGAGAATGTCGAGCTGATGCGCGGGTACTGCTGTCATGGCGTCGGAGGGTTGGGCGAGAACGACTCGGACGTCGACACCCACATTGGCCAGATGTCGTGCGGCCACGAGGCCACCGCCACCATTGCCACCGCTTCCGGCGAGCACCGTGACCGAAGAGGGTGCACCGAGGCCGACCACCTCGGCCAGGGCACGACCCGCGTTTTCCATCATCTGTACGAGCTCGATGTGCATGTCGGCGACCATTACGCGATCGATCTCGCGCATCTCGGCGGCGGTAATCCAGGAGAGCTCGGCGGCGTCGACGGTTGGATGCACGGGGCCGCGAGCCAGAGTGAGGCGCTGGTCAGTCGTCGCCGACCTGGGCGAGCAGATACCGCTCGATACCCATGTCGGCGATCATCGACTGTTGCGTCTCGATCCAGTCGAGATGGTGCTCTTCACCGGCGACGAGCGACTCGAGGATGTCGCGGGTCGCCGGGTCGCCTTCCTCGAGGGCGAGTACCACGCCTCGGCGGTAGCGCTCGATCGCGGCCTGCTCGAGCTCCCCGTCGAGCACCAGTTGCTCTTCGACGGTTTCACCGATGCGCACGCTGCCCATCCGCTGCAGGTTCGGCATGCCGTCGAGCAAGATGATCCGGTCGATCAGCTTCTCAGCGTCGTGCATCTCCTCGATCGACTCCTCGCGGTACTTGCTGGCGAGTTGCTTCCATCCCCAGTTGTCGCACAATTTCGAGTGGGCGAAGTACTGGTTGATCGCTGTGAGTTCGGCGGTGAGCGCCTCGTTGAGGAACTCGATGATCTTCGGGGAGCCTTCCATCGGCTCCGACGCTAGCCGAGGTCAGCGGCGACGAGCGCTGTTGTTCGAGCGGGCGTCGAGAATCTCGACGATTGCGTCGACGCAGCCTCCACAGTTGCCGCCCGCACCGCAGTGATCGGTGACTTCGCTGACGGTCAACTCGCGTCCGGCCTTCTTGGCCAGCTTGTTGATCGTGCGGTCATTGACCATGTTGCAGTGACACACCACCATGTCAGCGGTCCCTCATGTCGGTGATCCCTGTGCGGGGTGCGGTCGTCATTGGTCGTCGATCTGCATTTGCGAGTGCCGTAAAGGGCGATTAACAACGTACCCGATCTGCTCGATCCTGCCAAGTGCGAGTTCGGTAAGAGCCCGACGATGCGGCGCCAACGTCCCCGCCGCCGCCAGCACGGCCACGAATGAGAGCATCGCTGCGGGGTCGTCGATCACGGAAGCCGGGTCGATGGCGCGCACGAACGGCACCATCGTCGCGCCGACGATGCACCACAGCGCGGCTCGGCGTAGCGCGATGGTCAGGCTGACCGGGCGGCTCAACGCCAACAGCAGCGTGACCTGCATCACGATGTAGAACGCCGATGGGTTGACTGCGCCGGCGAGCGTGAACGTCACGTTGAGGACGATCGCCGACCACAGGGCGGGTCGTACGTACCGGTTGCTCAGCAGACAGATGGCGATGGCGAGCTGCATCTCGGCGACGATGAACGCGACCACTGCGGGAATCGGCGCTACCGCTGTGTCGCTGAACCACCTGAAGAACGGCAACATGTGATCGCGCTGATCGTCGAGGAATCCGAGCAGTGTGTCGCCGCGCCACCAAGCGGGGTCGATCACCTTCTCGACCCCGGCGCGCAACCAACCGGCGGCGAGAAAGAGTTGCAGCGGCAGGAGCACGGCTGCGACCGTGCGCCTCGGTCGCGTCGTCGCACTGCGGCTGCGTGAATGCGCACCGCTGTGTCCGGTGCCGTCGTCCCACAGGGTCGAGTCGGCGGAATCGATGAGTGGTGGCGTGCTCGGTGGCGCGTGGACGTGGTCTACCGGTGCGCGATGAAGAGGCATGAAGGCACCGTGCGCGATGCACGTGAGAGCCGGCCGCAACGCATCGAAAGATCTTCGAAGGCCTGATCTTTCGATCATCTTTCGTCGCACCGAGGGGTCGGGCTTACTCGCGCCGCGCAGCGTGTGGCCCGTCGGATACCCGACATTCGACCAACACCGTGAACCCAACCCGTGACCATCACGGCCCGATCACAACCCCATCACAACCCCATCACAACCCCATCACAACCCCATCACAACCCCATCACAACCCCTCAGGAGGGCACCCATCATGAAAAGCAAGATGACCACCGCGTTGCTCGCCGCCACGCTCGTCGGCGGCGGCATCGTCGGCGCCGGAGCGCTCGCCAACGCGCAGTACGACGGAGGCGGATCTGACGACGCCCCAACCGACACGCTGGTGGAGTCGCCGGCCGAAGAGACCGGCGACGCTGTCGATCAGCCGGAAGCGCCGCGGACCAACGCGCTGCAGCAGGTTCCGAACGACGAGCCCGACGCCGACGATCGCGAGGGGCGCCGCGGCGGATGCAACTCGGAGGTCGCGTCGATTCTCGGTCTGACCAACACCGAGTTGCGCGACGAACGCGCGGCAGGATCGAGCTTGGCGTCGATCGCCGCCGACCAAGGCGTTGACGTACAGGCCCTCGTCGACGCGATGATCGAAGACAAGGTCGAGCGGATCGCCGAGAAGGTCGCGGCCGGCGAGCTCAGCGAAGAAGAGGCGGCCGAGAAGCTGGCTCGCGCCGAGGAGCGTGCCCAACAGCGCGCCGAGAACACCCCCGGCGATGACGACGTCGACAACGGCGCGAACGGCTGACGATCTCGATGAACCGTTCCTCCGTTCCCGCCGGAGCTAGCGGTTCATCGTCGCCCGGCACGCCGCCGCCTGTCCGGCGGCGTGCCGTGGCGCTCGCCCTCGTCCCCGCGTTGTTCGTCGGGGCCGCATGTGGTGGAGCGACGGTGAGCGACGATGACAGCAGTGCTCTCGACATCGAAGACGGCGTCGTTCTCGACGCCGACGATGTGTTGGCCCTCATGGCCGATGACCGCAGCCTCGACGGCTCCAACAACAATCTGACCGATCCCAGCGCCGGCGCGGCCGGCGCGATCTACCGACGAGTCGCCGACGCCAACTACGCCGATGGCGTCGGCGAGCCCGTCGCCGGGCCACCGCCTCGCTCGCTGTCGAATCGCATCTTCAACGACACCAACCAGAACCTGTTCTCGGAAAATGGGGTCACGCACTGGGGGTTCGTATGGGGACAGTTCATCGATCACGCCATCGCTCTGCGCGAAGGCGGCGACGAACGGGTCGCGATCGCGTTCGACGCAGACGACCCGCTCGAGGATTTCGCCAATGACCTCGGCGAGATGTCGAACACGCGCTCAGCACCGCTCGAGGGCAGCGGAATCGACTCGCCGCGCCAGCAGGTCAACACCCTCAGTTCATACATTGACGCGTGGACCATCTACGGCGGTGACGAGGCCCGGCTCGAGTGGCTGCGCGACGGTTCCGTCGATGGTGACCTGAGTACCAGCGACGCCACCTTGATGCTGCCTGGCGGCTATCTGCCCACCGCCGCTGCTCGTCCCGACGTCGATGCGCCCGAGATGGATCTCATGGGTCGTCTCCGCGGTGATCCCGGCGCCGCAATCGTCGCAGGCGACGTGCGCGCCAACGAGAACCTCGCCCTCACGGCGACGCACACCTTGTTCGCCAGAGAGCACAATCGGATCGTCGAGCTGCTCCCGATGGATCTCGATGAAGCAACGAAGTTCGCCATCGCTCGGCGGGTCGTGTCGGCGATAATCCAATACATCACGTACGAGGAGTTCCTGCCGGCGATGGGCCTGGAACTCGAGGAGTACGTGGGCTACGACGCCACCGTCGGATACCGCGCCCACTCACAGGTGCACGGCGAGTTCGAAACCGCGCTCGATCGGTCGGCGTTCGACGACGACGAACTCGATGCGCTGTCGCGACAAGGCGTCACCGTGGAACTGGTCGACGACCGCGTCGCCGAGATCGCCGTCCCGCTCAACGTCGCATTCGGCAACCCGGCACTGCTCGAACAGATCGGTCTCGGCAACATGCTTGCCGGGTTGTCATCCGAGGCGGCGTATGCCAACGACGCCCAGATCGACAATCAGCTGCGCAGCGTGCTGTTTCAGTTGCCCGGTCCCGATGTCGAGAACCCGCTCGATTGTCTCGATGGCAGCGAGATCGCGCAGTGTTTCTCCGGAGTCAACGACCTCGGGTCGATCGACGTGATGCGCGCCGCCGATCATGGAATGCCGACCTTCAACGACCTCCGCGAGGCGTTCGGTCTCGAACGGGTGAGCAGCTTCACAGATCTCACGGACGAGGCCACCGACGAGCTTCCGGACGGCTTGACGATCGACGATCCCGAGATCCTCCAAGTCGTGACGCTCCTTGATGCCGACGGCAACGAGATCGATCCTGACGATCCAGACGCGGACGATGCGATGCCGGTGACCGCGGTGCGGCGGTCGACGTTGGCGGCGCGGCTCGCGGCGCTGTATGGCGACGTCGACGAGCTCGATGCGTTTACGGGCATGGTGTCGGAGGCGCATGTGGAAGGAACCGAGTTCGGCGAGTTGCAACTCGCGATGTGGCGCGACCAATTCGCCGCGCTGCGCAATGGCGACCGATTCTTCTACGAGAACGATCCGGCGCTGCCAGCGATCGCTCAGGTGTTCGGCATCGACTATCGGCAGCGGTTGGGCGATGTAATCGCCGCCAACACCGACGCGGCTGCGGCGGAAGGGTCGGTTTTCGTGCTCGCCGACCTCGATGGCTCATCCACAGTCGATCCGTGACCCGCCGTTGAGCGATGATGGAGACGATGTCGATCGATCATCAGGCGGCACCGAGCAGAGACGGCGGCGGCACGCGGGCCGGGCGCGACTCGACGATTCTCGTCGCCGAGGACGATCGGCAAGTTCGCGAGGCGCTCGCGCGCATTCTCAGGTTCGAGGGGTACAGTGTCGTCACCGTCGACGACGGCGCGGCCGCTCTGGAAGCGGTGACCGAACACATCCCGGATGGCATCGTGCTCGACGTGACGATGCCGTACGTCGACGGGCTCAGCGTGTGTCGTCGGCTCCGAGCGCATGGCGACACCACTCCGATCCTGATGCTCACCGCACGCGACGAGATCCCCGACCGAGTCGCCGGCCTCGATGCGGGGGCCGACGACTACCTGCCGAAGCCGTTCGCCCTCGACGAGTTGTTGGCGCGACTTCGTGCGCTGCTGCGCCGCAACGATCGAGTCGTCGAAGGCCCACTTGTCGTCGACGATCTGCAGCTCGACCCCGCGGCCCACACCGTGTACCGGGGATCGCGGCAGATCGAGGTGACACGCACCGAGTTCCAGATTCTCGAGTTGCTGATGCGCAACGTCGACACCGTGCTCGATCGGGCCACGATGTATCGGGAGATCTGGGGGTACGAATCGGAGACGTCGTCAAAAGCGCTCGACGTCCACACCCGCTATGTCCGTCGCAAGTTGGAAGCAGATGGTGAGCCGCGCCTGCTGCGCACCGTGCACGGTGTCGGCTACGTCATCCGTTCCGCTGACGAGGTGCGCGGCGGTCGAGAGTGACGCTGCGGACGCGTGTCATCCTCATCGTTACCATCCTGGTCGTCGGTGGCATCGCTGTCGCCTCGGTGTTGGCGTATCAGGCCACGAGTGAGGAACTCAATCAGGAGACCGACCGGTTCCTCACCACCCGCGCCGCTGAACTGATCGACGGACGGCGCGAGGCGCCGCAGGACCCGCCGCCAGACAACGATCGCGGGGGAAGTCGCGGCAGCGACGACCGCGACGACGATCACCGGAACAGCACATCGTCGACATCGCGGTCGGAGAGCAGCGCGTCGCCGGCCAGCACCGTCACGACGACCACGCTGGCCGAGGAGGAGGCGGTGAAGCTCGCGTTCGATCCCGACGCATTCGCACAGACGCTGTCGTCCGACGGTGAGATCTTGACGTCCGGGGGCGCACTCCTGCCGGTCAGCGACGTCGATGTGGCGATCGCTGGTGGGGCCGACTCCGTGATTCGCAACATCACCGTCGACGGCGTCGACTATCGGATGATCACGGTGCACGACCCGGCCGGTGGCGCGGTACAGGTAGCGCGCCTGCGCGGCACGACCGACGATGTGTTGACCGGCCTCATCGGCCGTCTCGTCGTCGTGGGCATCGTGCTCGCCATCGTCGCCGCAGCGATGGGCTGGATTCTCATGCGGCGAGCGACGCGCCCGCTCGAAGACCTCACCGCCGCGACCGAGCACGTCGCCGAGACGCTCGAGCTGACTCCGCTCGGCCTGCATCGTCACGATGAGGTCGGTCGAGTTGCCGACGCGTTCGACCAAATGTTGGGTGCGTTGTCGCTCAGCCGTGAGCAACAGCGACGGCTCGTGCAGGACGCAGGTCACGAGCTGCGCACGCCGCTGACGAGCCTGCGGGCCAACATCGAGCTCCTCGACAGAGCCGACGATCTGCCGACCGCCGAACGTGCCGCGATGCTGCGCGACGTGAACGCGGAGATCATCGAACTCGGGGAGCTGATCAACGAGCTGATTCAGCTGGCGACCGACACCAGCGCGGCCGAGGAGCCGATGGCCGACCTCGATCTCGCCGACGTCGTAGAGAGCGCCGTTGAGCGGTTCCGGCGGCGGACCGGCCGGGTGGTGACCATCGACCTCGAACCGACGTCGACGCTCGGCCACGTCGGACTGCTCGATCGAGCGGTGTCCAACCTCCTGGTCAATGCCGACAAGTTCAGCCCACCGGGAGCGCCGGTGGACGTCTCGTTGCTCCACCGCACGGTGACGGTGAGCGATCGCGGTCCCGGCATCCCCGTCGCCGATCAAGACCGTGTGTTCGACCGGTTTTACCGTGGTGACACCGCGCGGGGCGCCCCGGGGTCGGGGCTCGGCCTGGCGATCGTCCGGCAGATCGCGGAGCAACACGGCGGTACTGCGACAGCGACCGACGCACCCGATGGCGGCGCCGCAGTGTCGTTCACCGTTGGCCCACCACCCGCCTGACCATGCAGCCCGCCGCGCTCAATGCGACGATGCGCCGTCGGCCTCGGCATAGATGCGATCGACAACCTCGTGGGCGGGGAGCGCTGTCGCCAGCGGCAGCGGCGGCGGCCGACCGTCGCGCACGGATTCGAGAAACTCCGTGACCGGGTTGAACATCGCCCCCGCACCGAACTCCAGGGCATCGACTCGGCGCCCGAGGTCGACATCGAGACATGCATCGAGCAATGCGGGTCCGCTCAGCGACTCCTCGTGCTCGTCGGCGAACCGCCACGTGGCCGTGCCGTCCGGTGTTCCGTCGAGGTGAACGTGCAGCCGTTCGCAGAACACTTCGATGTGTCGTTGACTCGGGCGATCCGTCATGTCATGCCAGATCGAGGTCAGCGACGCCAGCGCGCCGTGAGGTAATTCCATCGTGGCGACTGCGAGATCGTCGATGCGATCCAGGCCGTGAAACTCTCGGACCTGGCCATGGACGGCACCGATCGATCCTCCGAGATAGGAGATGATGTCGACGTCGTGGATCGAGTGTTCGAGCAGGGTTCCTCGGCCGGCACGAGTTGGGTCAGCGCGCCAGTCCGACTCGTAGTAGCTCTGCGTGGGGATGAACTGATCGTCGCGGAACACGATGGTCATCAGTCGACCGGCGCGGGGGTCGGCGAGTAGGTGGCGAGCCCATCGGAACTGTGGAAGGAAGCGCAACACCAGCCCGACTTGGCTGGCGATGCCGGCATCCTCGACCGCGGCGACCATCCGGGCGGCGGCTGCGCCATCCACAGCGAGCGGCTTTTCGCAGAACACTGCGACGCCGCGGTCGGCCGCATTCTGCACGGTTTGCTCGTGCGCTGACGTCCATGACGTGACGAAGGCAACGTCGACCGAGTCGAGCAGTGTGTCCTCGTCCACGATCGCCGCGCCGCGCCGCTCGGCAAAAGCGCTCGCCTTGTCCGGATCGGGGTCGTGGACGGCGACGATCTGGTGGTCAACGGGGCAGCGATTCAAGAAGAAGCGGTGCGTGCGGCTGATGAAGCCAGCACCGAGGAAGCCGATCGATAGCGACATCGCCCAGGACGGTAGCGTGGTGGGCAAGATGGCTCCGACGACTGAACTCGAACGGGCGGTAAACGAGCGATTGCTCGACCACGAGCTGCGATATACCAGCGGTCGTCGCGCACTGGTCGAAGCGCTGCGCTCTGCCGACGGGCCGGTGACGCTCCCCGAGCTGCTCCGTCTCGCTCCCAAGCTGGCGCAGAGTTCGGCCTATCGGAATCTGTCGCTCCTGGAGGAGGCCGGGGTGGTACGGCGCCTCGTGCACGGTGGCGAACACGCACGGTTCGAACTCGCCGAGGCGCTCACCGAACACCATCACCACCTCGTCTGTGACTCGTGCGGACTCGTGCGCGATGTCGTGTTGTCCGACGGGGTCGAGGAGACGCTCGACGCGTCCATCGCCGATGTCGCTCGTGCCGTCGGCTTCGTGCCGCGCAATCACGCTCTCGACGTCTACGGGTCATGTACGAACTGCCCGGACTGATCGCCGCCGGCCGGCACTGATGCGGTGGGCCCGCCCGTCACGATGGCGGCGAGCGCCATCGTGACGGAAGCTGGTTAGACGTCCGTCGGCGGTCGAGCGCCGGGACCGACGTAGTTGGCCGTCGGTCGGATCAATCGGCCGGTGAGCTTCTGTTCGAGGATGTGCGCGCTCCATCCGGCCGTACGGGCGCAGGCGAACATCGCCGTGAACATGTGCGCCGGCACCTCGGCGAAGTCGAGCACGACCGCCGACCAGAATTCGACGTTCGTCGCCAACACTCGGTCGGGGTAGCGCTCGGCCAGCTCCGCCAGGGCGGCCTGCTCGAGCGCCTCGGCGACCTCGACGCGCCCGGAGCCGAGCTCGCGTGCAGTCTGGCGCAACACTCGCGCCCGCGGGTCTTCGGCGCGATAGACGCGGTGACCGAAACCCATCAGTCGCTCGCCGCGATCCATCGCCCGTTTGACCCACGCACCGGCGTCGCCTTCGTGTTCGACTTCGTCGAGCATCTGCAACACGCGCGATGGCGCACCGCCATGGAGCGGGCCGGACAGCGCACCGACCGCTCCCGACAACGAGGCCGCAGCATCCGCGCCGGTCGAGGCGATCACCCGCCCGGTGAACGTCGATGCGTTCATGCCGTGCTCGGCTGCCGAGATCCAGTAGGCATCCACCGCTGCCACGTGGTCCGGGTCGGGATCGCCGCGCCAGCGCCGCATGAATCGTTCGGTGATCGTCTTCGACCCGTCGATGTGGCTCTGGGGGACCATCGGGTGGCCGAGCCCCCGGGCCGACTGTGCCACGAACGACAGTGCCATCACCGAGGCTCTCGCCAGGTCGTCACGTAGTTGCTCGGCATCGATGTCGAGAATCTGGCGCATTCCCCAGAACGGAGCGAGCATCGCCAGTGCACTCTGCACGTCGACGCGGATGTCACCGGAGTGCACCGGGATCGGGAATGATTCAGCAGGTGGCAGCCCGGGTTCGAATGCCCCGTCGACCAGGAGCCCCCACACTTTGCCGTAGTCGTACGTACCGACGAGGTCCTCGATGTCGACACCTCGATATCGCAGCGACCCGCCCTCTCGGTCCGGTTCGGCGATCGTCGTTTCGAACGCGACGACGCCTTCGAGGCCGTGTTGCACTTCTCGATCAGTCATTCCAACTCCTCTTCGTCGAGGTCCACGTCGCCGCTCGACGCGGACGGGTTCCCTGTGCGCGCCACGTTGCGCCGA
>JBCDFR010000006.1:0-90056 GCA_039177505.1 Actinomycetota bacterium
CGATCAGCACCGCGTCGTCATCCGGTTCGGCACCGACGAGGTGTACCCACGCATCCTCGACGACGACGCACTGGCTGCACTGTCGGACTACATGCGCGGCGCCGAAGTGCTCATCCACGTGTCACTTGATACCGGCGCGTCCCACGCCACCGTGTGGGGCTGCGACCTCAGCGACACGTACGTTCGCTTCAACGCCGACTACACGACTTGATGGTCGGCGGCTCCGCCGCCTCCTGCCAGCAGCGCCTCCCTGGCGGTCGTGTCGCTGCCGCCGTGATCAATTGGCGAGCCTCGCCTTACGCACGCTGACGTCGAGGCTGGCCGGCTCGCCGTCAGCAGGGCTCGCTAGCGGTGGCCGAGGAGTTTCGCCATCACGCGGTCGAGGAGCGGTTGTTTCTCGCGGTGGGCCTCGGCCATGTGGTCGTCGCAGTAGAACTGGTACGGAGGCCGCGGCGCACCGCAGGTCTCGCACCGGTACTCCTGACGGACCGGGTTTGGGTTGCCCATGTGTCCGCTGAACATGGGCCCGATTTTACACCACGGGGACCGTCCACAGACCGCGGTTCAGCGGTGTCGACGTGGACTACTTCGGGGGCATCCGGATGCCACCGTCGACGCGGATCGTCTCGCCGTTCATGTAGCTGTTCGTGACGCATTCGAGGACCATCGAGGCCAACTCGTGCTGGTGGCCGAGGCGCTTGGGGAACAACACACCCCGTTGGAGGTTGTCCTTGAACGCGTCGCTGGCGTCGCCTTCGCCGTAGATCGGCGTGTCGATCAGGCCAGGAGCAACGGTGTTCACGCGCACTCCGACCGCAGACAGGTCGCGGGCGATCGGCAGGGTCATCCCGACCACGCCGCCCTTCGATGCCGAGTAGCTGGCCTGGCCGATCTGGCCATCGAAGGCCGCCACCGACGCAATGTTGACGACAGCGCCGCGCTCACCATGTTCGAGCGGCTCGGTCGTGCTCATCGCCGTCGCGGCGACACGAATGCAGTCGAAACTGCCGATCAGGTTGATCGCGATGACCTTCTTGAACGCGTCGAGGTTGGCGGCCGACTCGAGCGTGCCGTCCTTACCGATCGTGCGTTGCGCCCACCCGATGCCTGCAGAGTTCACGAGCACCCGCAACGGACCCATCGACTTGGCCATTTCGACGGCGTTCACGATGTCGTCGGTGTTGGTCACGTCGACCTTGCAGAATGCGCCCCCGATCTTGCCCGCGAGCTCGTTGCCCTTGTCTTCTTGCAGGTCGGCGATGACCACCTTGGCGCCCTGCTCAGCGAGCTGCTCCGCTGCTGCGGCGCCGATGCCCGAGGCACCACCGGTGACGATTGCACTGACGTCGGTGAGATCCATATCGCCGCAACCTAGGCGCCCCGCGAGCACCACACAGAATCCGAGCCCTACCGAAAAACCGGCGATTCCGTGCGGAAAGCGCACGGAATCGCGAACAGAACGAGATCGCCGGCGTGATCAGGTCGGCGTCGGGCCGAGAGCGACCCGCGAATCGACGAGACGTCGCGGCGTGGCGCCGACGAAGCCGCCTCCTTCGACGAACCAACCGCTCACGTCGAGCACGACGTGCGCTGGATGGTGCACGTACACGCAGATGGCACCGTCTGGTCCGATGGGCGCAATGAGGTTGTTGGCGATGCGCTGCCCGGCAGCGAAGTTGACGTTGGAGGCTGTTGGCTGATTGCCACAGGGCCACACGGTCGCGTAGCCCCGATCGATCGGGTCGACGATCGTCAGGTTCAAGGCGACCGCGATCGCATCGGTCGGCACAGCACCGACGGGTGTGTCACGCCCGTGAATCTGCACTGTGAGCGGCGTCGAGCGCTCGACCAGTCCCGTTCGGCCACCCGTGCCGTCACGGCTATCGACGAAGCGGGTCGGCACGGTGTTGCGGAATGCTGCGGCGTCCCCGCCTTCGAACCAGCCAGCGAGATCGACGACCACGTCGGTCGGCGCGTGGGCATACAGGCACACGGCGCCATCGGCCCCGATTGGTGCGACGACCCCGTTCGCGATGCGCACGCCGGGTGGAAAGTTCACGTTCGAGGCCGTTGGTTTGTTGACGTCACACGGATGCAGCGTGACGTGGCCTTGCCCGACCGGATCGACAACTGCAACGGTCAACGCAGCTGCGGTCGCCGTGTTCGGGACATCGACGACACCCGCGCCCGGTTGGGCGATCGAGACACCATGCACCGGGATACGTAGCGGATTGTCAGGAGTGATCTGCGCCTGACGACCACCGGTTCCATCCCGGGAGTCCACGAGTCGTAGCGGAACCGCCGCCTCGAAATCGGCATCGGCACCGCCCGGAAAGTAGCCGGCGATGTCGACGACGATGTCGGTGGTGCGGTGCGAATAGAGACAAACACTGCCGTCGGCGCCGACCGGAGCGATGACGCCATTGGCGATACGCACCCCTGCGGGGAAGTTCACGTTCGAGGCCGTGGGGCGGTCGACGCCGCATGGCCACACGGTGGCAAACCCTTGGGCGAAGGCATCGACGATCGTCACGTTGAGCGCCACGGCAGCGACGTCGTCGGGGACCGTCGTGGTGCCCCCGCCGGGGAGCTCGAGCTGTTCGCCGACCACGGGCAGTCGGAGAGTCTTCGGCGGACCGAGTCGATGGCTCGGCGCAAGCGCCAACATCTGCTCGCGCAGCCACAAAGCGAACTCTGCCTGTCCGGTCGCGGTCAAGTGCACGTCGTCGCTGAACCATCGAGGTCGCTCCGTGCCGGCGCTCGCCTCGTCCCAATCGAGAATCGTGAGGTTCTGATGGCGACCGGCGGCGGCCCGCAGCGCGGCGTTGGCCGGCCCGTAGTACGAGCCACCACCGGGCCCGTTGCGAATCTCAGCCATTGTGATCCAGGCGACCTGTGACACATTGCGTTCGGCGAGCGCGGCCATCATCGCGTCGATGTCACCAGCGAAGTCGCCTGGCGAGTCGTTGTAGCCGAGCTCGACAACAACGAGATCCAGGCCGCTTGGAAGGGCGCGAGCCGCCTCGACGCCGCTCGTGCCAGGACATGAGACGCGGGTCGTGCAGCGACTGTCGGCAGCGTCGACGATCAGCGTCGAGAAGGTGCCGTCGGTCACCCGACGCAGTTCGCTCGACGCGTCGGTGGCGACGCTCGAACCCAACGAGTCACCGATGAAGGCCACCGTGCTCGTCGAGGTGTCGCGGCGAATCGGCCTGACGGTGAACCCGGGCGAGCGCAGGCCGTGCGTGCCGCGAAAGTTCCAGGCTTGTTGACGGAACGACTTCCCGTTCGAACCCACGAGAACGATGTCGTTGAACCAGTCTCCGTCGAAGCCTCTGTAGCTGGAGCTGGCCGCTTCGACCATTTCGACGTCGGTGATCGAACCAAGGCCGTAGCGTGCGGCGAGGTCGTCGGCGTCGAGCACCCTCGTCCAGCGGTGATTGGGGTTGTTGGCAGTGCCATCGCCGCGAGCGTCGTCGACGGCGGGGAAGACACCCCCGGCTGTGCGCGGTCCGTTCGACGCCGAGAATTCGGTCGACGCGATCGCTCCGTTGGGGAACTTGCGCACACGGTTGGCGGTGGCGGCGATCGCCTGATCGGTGCGGAAGTCCTCGACCGGTCGGGGCGTGCCGTTGGCCGAGGAGCGACTTGCCGATCCGAAGTACGCCTGGCACGACTGTGTGTCGCAGGTAGAGGCGTACGAGTAGCGGCTCTGCTGGAGCCCATACGAGCGAGCGGCCACAGCCTGGGCGCGTACTGCGTTGGCGCCGCGGCCGCTCCCGGCATCGGCCCAACTCGCAGAGACTTCCTTGGGGACCACGCCGCGCAGGTAGTCCTCGACTTTGACGTCGTTGACCACCCGGTTGCCGTCGACCGTCGAACGCACGTCGATCGTGCCACGGTAATGCGTCACCGAACCACCTGGCTCGCACAGCCCGAGCACGTTCGTCGCGCTCGTACCCGAGTTGTCACCCCCGTTGGTCGAGAACGTCAGGACGCCGCTCGCGGTACCGAGCTTGCTCCACGAGATCTGGCGGCTGTCGGCACCGATGATCGCCCGGGCGCGATCGGCATCGTTCTGATTCCATCTGCCGTCGGCGGTGATCCCCTCGGCCCGCTGCCAGCTCGCCAGAATCGTCTGCGTCTGTGACCCGTAGCCACCGTCGATGGCGATCGAATTGTCGTGGTAGGCCGACAGGAACGTCTGCACTTGTCGCACTCCGTCGCCTCCCGACCCGTTCGAAAGCTCGCCACTGGGCACCGTCAGCGCTGTCGCCCCCGGGCAAGCGCGCGCCGCTGAGCCATACACGTCGAACGTTCCAGCGGAGGTCTCGACCGCATACATCGAGGTGCGCGTCTGACCGTTCCACCGCACGCCGCCGGCGTGCGATACGAAACCGACAGTGCCCTGCCCGTCCAGGTCGGTCAGTCGGACCCGAATCCGGCCGTTGGCCGGCACCGACCCCAGCGACGTGCCGCCGTAGTAATGGTCGAGGATCTGCTGCCACGTCCACCCCTCATCGACTGCCCACCCGTAGGCCCCCCACTGACTCATCCCTCGCCCGTGGCCGAACCCGAACCCTTCGATCTCGATGGCGATGATGTCGTTCGGCGCAGCAGCAACACGCTCGGCCGGCGCGGCAGCGACCACGAGCCCGGCGACGAGCCCGGCCGCGGCGACGAGCAGGCGCAGCGCACGTCCCGGCATGTCATCAAACCGTAATGTTGCTGTCCGCGGCCGTTCGGTCAGCACGCGAGAAAGGTCGACCTGACGTCAACCCACCTTGAGCCGCTCTCGACACACGTCGCAGGTGGCTCTTTCCGGGAACCATCCTCGACGGCCCCGACGCCGGGCGGCGACCATCATCTCGGCACGGCAGCGACGGCCAAACGATCGGCAATGTCGTTCATCGGATCGCCACTGTGGCCCTTCACCCACCGGAACGACACCCGACCGGCGGGCAGGTCGTCGCGCACAAGTGCGATCAGCGGTTGCCAGAGGTCGGTGTTGGCCACCGGTTGCTTCTTCGAGTTCTTCCACCCGTTGCGCTCCCAACGCACCCACCAGGCGTCGCGAAAGCAGTTCACGACGTAGGTCGAATCCGACACGATCTCGAGCGGCCGCTGTGTGTTGGCGCGCACTGCGTCGAGGACGGCGTAGATCTCCATCCGCTGGTTGGTCGTCGACCGTTCGCCACCCGATCCCGACGGCTCGCCATCGGGGGCTACGGCCCACCCCCAACCGCCGGGCCCCGGGTTGCCGCGACAGGCACCATCGGTGTACACGACGAGCGGGTCGACTGCTGAGGATGCGGGCACGAAGCGCAGGCTACGACGTAGGTTCAAACAGCGACGTCACTACCGTTGGCAACGTGGCGGCCTGCCCACGTCGACGCTGGTTGCGACCGATCTTGGTGGTCGCGATCCTCGCCGCCGCTCTCCCGAGCCCCACCGAACCGCCCGAGCCTGTTGTCGCTGCGCCATCGGTGTTCGACTTTGCGCTCCCCGACCCGGGACCGCTCGGTGCGATCACGCTGATCGGCGATTCGGTCTTGTATGGTCACGGCGCCTACTCGCCCACCTTGCCCGACCAACTCGCGGCTCGGGGTTGGGGGCCGATCCGGTTCCGCGGTGGGGTGGCCATCAGCGCCGGCAACGAACCAGTGCAAAAGAACTCAAGGCCAGCTACTGGATCGAACGGTGGCGCTCGCAGGGGTGGGACGCTCCGGCGGTACTGGTCAACATCGGCGCCAACGACAGCGGATTCTGTGGGACGAACATCGCGTGTGCGCACGAAGCGATCCTGCACCTCGTCGACACCATTGGTCCGGGCAAGCGCATCTGGTGGCCGATGATCACACGTCTCCAGCGATCACCGTTTCTCGAACAGCAGAACAACTGGAACGCGGCCCTCGTCCAGATCGCCAACGAGCGCGCCGATTTCTGGACATGGGACTGGCCCGCCGAGTTCGCCACCGGGCAGTACCCGAGCCCCGACGGGGTGCACCTCTCGCCGTCGGGCTACCGCCAGCGGTCGATGCTGATCGCCCATCAGCTGACCGCCGATGTCGCCACGAGCCGCCGCGTCGGCGGCGATGTCGACTTGCCGGGCGCGTCCGGACCGCCGTCGACGTTCGTCCCGGTCGATCCAGTGCGCATGCTCGACACTCGCAACG
This sequence comes from Actinomycetota bacterium, assembly GCA_039177505.1. GTDB lineage: Bacteria > Actinomycetota > Acidimicrobiia > Acidimicrobiales > Ilumatobacteraceae > JABSQH01. The sequence continues at coordinate 6,177 of JBCDFR010000006.1, forward strand.
ACCCACCGGGTCGGCGGCCCGATCGGTCGACGTTGCGCGTCGATCTCACGTCTCATCTCCCCGAAGCGAGCAGCGCGGAAACCGTGACTGCTGCGGCAGTACAGGTCACCGCGGCAGACCCAGGGCGCAACGGCTATCTAGCAGCGCACGACTGCGCGGTCGGCGCGCCGGCTGGCTCGACCGTGAACTACACCACCGGCCAGTCACGCGGTGCGACGGCGTTGACCGCCGTTTCAGGCAACGAGTTGTGTATCTATGCGCACGTCGAGACTGACGTGGTCGTCGATCTGCAGGGGGTATTCGTCGACCGTGACGGCGGCTTACAACTTCGCCCTGCCGCGCTGGAGCGCGTGGCCGACACACGCCGGTCGGGACGAGCCGCCGTCGTGCGGATCGCCACGCCGGCGGCAGCGGCGGCGGTCGCGGTGACGCTGACGGCCACGGGGGCCGGTCGACGGGGCAACCTGCGGGCGTACCCATGCGATGGGTCGGTACCAACGGTGTCGAATACGAACTTCGGTCCTGGCGAAGCGGTCGCCTCGGCCGCGTTCGTACCGACCGGGGACACCGACGAGATCTGCGTCGCCGCCAGTTCGCCGGTCGATGTCGTCGTCGACCTCACCGGGACGTTCGTCGACAAGGCCAGCGACGGATTGGCGTTCGTGTCGGCCCCGTCGACGCGCACGGTCGACACCCGGGACAGCAGGTTCGGTTGGGCTCCGATTCACGGGGTGGCGCAAACGATCGACGCCCGCGTCGCCCCCTCGAGTGCGGCTGCCGTATCGGGCACCCTCACCATGGTCCGTCCGTCGGCGCGCGGTTTCACCACCGTTTTCGACTGCGGCAACCAGCCGGGCACGTCATCGATCAATGCGCCCGCAGGCGTGTCAATGGCCAATTCGGTAACGACCGGAGTCTCCGATGACGGCCGCCTGTGCTTCTTCACGAACCGGCTGAGCCAGACGGTGTTCGACACCACCGGCTGGTGGATCTCCGCGTAGTCCGCACAAGAGTCGCGCGATGTCGGTGCGTACCCGCCGGTAACGGTGAGAGACTGGGGCCATGATCTTCGATGGTCACGTCCACCAGCTCCCCGACATCGACCCGACCGAAACTGCGGAGTGGTTGGACAGCCTCGACGCCGTGGTCGACGCCCGCGGCAAGACGAGGGCCCGATACCTACTGACCCGCCTGATGGAACGGGCGGCGGCCAGCCAGGTTTCGTTTCCGGCGACCGTGTCGACGCCGTACGTCAACACGATCCCTCGGGAACAAGAACCGTGGTTCCCCGGCGACGAGCACATCGAGCGCCGCATTCGGGCGTTCATCCGGTGGAACGCGGCGATGATGGTCGTCAAGGCCAACAAGGCCGCCGACGGCATCGGCGGCCACCTCTCCACCTTCGCCAGCTCCGCAGCGCTATATGAGATCGGGTTCAACCACTTCTTCCGGGGCAAGGACGACGGCACCCCTGGCGACCACGTGTACTTCCAAGGTCACGCGGCGCCCGGCGTGTACGCACGAGCGTTCATGGAGGGACGACTCACCGCCGACGACCTCGACCACTTCCGGCGCGAGATCGGCCGCAACGGGCGTGGCCTGTCTTCGTACCCTCACCCGCGGTTGATGCCCGACTTCTGGGAATTCCCCACGGTGTCGATGGGTCTCGGTCCGATCACGGCGCTGTATCACGCTCGCTTCAACCGCTACCTGCAGAACCGCGAGCTCGACGACACCAGTGCCAGCCGTGTGTGGGCTTTTCTCGGCGATGGCGAGACCGACGAGCCCGAAACGCTCGGGGCGATCTCGCTCGCCGCCCGCGAACAGCTCGACAACCTGGTGTTCGTGATCAACTGCAACCTGCAGCGACTCGACGGCCCGGTGCGCGGCAATGGCAAGGTGATCCAGGAGCTCGAGGCGGTGTTCCGGGGTGCCGGCTGGAACGTGATCAAGGTGATCTGGGGTTCGAAGTGGGACGAGCTCTTGGCCCAGGACAAAGACGGCGCGCTGCTCAACAAGATGAACACCACCGTCGATGGCGAGTACCAGCGCTTCGCCGTAGAGGATGGCGAGTTCATCCGCGACAACTTCTTCGGCCCTGATCCGCGGCTGCGGCAGATGGTGTCGCATCTGTCCGACGACGACCTGCGCAACCTGCCCCGCGGCGGCCACGACTACCGCAAGCTCTACGCGGCGTACAAGGCAGCGGTGGAGAACCTCGGCTCCGGCCGACCGACGGTGATTCTGGCGAAGACGATCAAGGGGTGGACGCTCGGGCCGGGATTCGAGGGACGCAACTCGACGCACCAGATCAAGAAGATGACCAAACAGCAGCTGCTCGAGATGCGCAACCGGCTGCACCTCCACGACGAGATCCCCGGCGATTCGATCGACGAGAACAACCCGCCGTATCTCAAGCCGGCGCCCGACTCGATCGAGTACCAGTACATGATGGAGCGCCGCAAGGCCCTCGACGGGTCGCTCCCGAAGCGCACGACCACCGCACGGCGTCCCATGACGTTGCCGACGGATGCGGCGTTCGCCGAGCTGCGGGCGGGATCCGGAGGCCAGGCGGTCTCGACCACGATGGGGTTCACGCGGTTGCTACGCAATTTGGCGCGCGACGAGCAGATCGGCTCGCGGATCGTTCCGATCATCCCCGACGAGGCGCGCACGTTCGGCATGGACGCGCTGTTCCGCGAGCTGAACATCTACGCCGCGCATGGACAGAAGTACCAGCCGGTCGATCACGACCTGTTGCTCAGCTACTCCGAGTCGTCGTCGGGACAGATCCTCGAGGAAGGCATCACCGAAGCGGGCTCGATGTCGAGCTTCATCGCCGCAGGCACCTCGTATGCGACACGCGGTGTTCCGACCGTGCCCTTCTACACGTTCTATTCGATGTTCGGCTTCCAGCGCGTCGGTGACCTCATCTGGCAGGCAGCCGACATGCGCGCCCGGGGCTTTCTGATGGCCGCCACTGCGGGACGGACCACGCTGCTCGGCGAAGGCCTCCAGCACCAGGACGGCCACAGCCTCGTACTGGCATCGACTGTGCCCGCAGTGCAGGCATACGACCCGGCGTTTGCATACGAAGTCGCTGCGGTCGTGCAGGCAGGTCTGCATCGGATGTACGGCGACGGCACCCCAGAAGAGACCGACGTCTTCTACTACATCACGCTCTACAACGAGAACTACGAGATGCCGGCGATGCCCGACACGCCGGGGCTCGCCGAGTCGATCGTGGAGGGGTTGTACAAATGGGCCGACGCGCCCGACCTCGGCGATCACGAGAAGCCAGCGACGATTCTGTTCTCGGGTTCTGCACAAGGAGCAGCGCGCACGGCTGCCGCCGACTTGGCCGAGCACTACGGCGTCGCCGCCGAGCTATGGTCGGCGACCTCCTACAAGGCCTTACGGGAAGAAGCCCTGGCCGCAGAGCGTTGGAACCGACTGCATCCGTCCCAGGATCGACGCATCCCCCGGGTGGCGCAGATCCTCGATACCTCGCGCGGACCGATCACGGCGGTCACCGATTTCATGGCTGCCGTGCCCGAACAGATCGAGCGCTTCATCCCCGACCGCACCTTCGTCCCGCTCGGTACCGACGGCATGGGCCGTTCCGACACTCGCGAAGCACTGCGCCGATTCTTCGAGATCGACGCCGGACATGTGGTGGTCGCAGTGCTCTCCGGGCTCCTCGCCGATGGTCTCGTCGATGCCGCCACCGTCGAAGATGCGATCGCCCGCTACGACATCGACCCAGACGCCGCCGACCCATACATAGTTTGATCCGCCTCAACTCAGGTCGTCGAACAGCAGAGTTGGACGGCGGATCGCCAGGCGGGCTCCCTGGCGGTCGCGCCGCCGGCGGATGAGCACGTGTGCGGCCGGCCAGACCGCGTTCGCGCGGGCAGGCGACCAGAGCGCAGCGGCGGGAGCACGGCGGGCGAGGCAAAGGCCGCCAGGCCGAACGAGCCTGAACAGAGGGCGATACGCTCGAAACATGACCGGGACGCTGTACATCACGGGCGAATCCGAGGCCGACGAGTTGCTCAACAACGACGGCAATGCGCTGCTGATCGGGATGCTGCTCGACCAGCAGGTTCCGATGGAGTGGGCGTTCAAGGGCCCGGCAACACTGCGCGAGCGGCTGGGCCATCTCGACCCGACGAACATCGCGGCGATGGACGTCGACGAGTTCGTCAGTGTCTGCGCCGCCAAACCGGCCATCCACCGCTTCCCTGGGTCGATGGGCAAACGGATCCATGCCGTCTGCACTGCGCTCGTCGACGACTACGACGGCGACGCGAGCAATTTGTGGCGCGATGTCGAAGATGGCCGTGAGCTGTACAAGCGGTTGAAGGCCTTGCCGGGCTACGGCGACGAGAAGTCGAAGATCTTCATCGCGCTGCTAGCCAAGACACAGGGTGTCGCTCCCGATGGTTGGCAGCGGGCCGCCGGCAAATTCGGCGACGACACGCCGCGATCCGTCGCCGACATCCACGACGACGAGTCGCTCCAAGAAGTACGCGCCTGGAAGAAGGCGCAGAAAGCCGCCAAGAAAGACAAACAAGACCGTCCGGTCGGCTGACGAGTTCGAGGCGCGCCGTCAGGCCGTCGCCAACAGCACCAGCGTCGTCACGCACGACAGCGCCCCGATCGCGGCGGTCACGCCGACGGCGACCCTCGTCCGAACTGCGGTGGCACAAACGATCACTGCGACCGCCAACATCGGGAGTCCGAAACGCCCCGGCGCCGGGAAGTCCGAGTTGCTGTAGTAGGCGTAATAAAACGTGTACAGCGGTCCGGCGGCGAGCAGCGTCACCACGGTGATCTGTGCGAGCGTCGACCGATCTCTTGTCGTCACGTAGGCCAAGGCGGCGATTGCGAGCAGTCCGATCAGGAGCCAGTTGCTGAGCTGCACGACGGCGATCGTCCATTGGCCGTCGAACGGGTCCGAGAGATATGTGTTGCTGATCGGCGTGAACACCGTGGGCAGCTGCGAGAGCACCCGATCGAAGTCGACCGAGTCGACGCGCGGAGCCAATTGTTGAAAGCCCGACTCCTCCCCTGATTCGACGGGCTGGAGCGGCGGGAGCGAGGGCGCTGAGTCGCCCGCGCCGGGGAACAGCCTGTCTTGGAGTGCGGATAGGAGGCGCGCCCGCAGCGCCAGCGCGGCCACCACGATCGCTGCGGGCAAGGCGTACCCGAACCACGAGTGCTGTCCACGCCACACCCGTATCGCAACGAGGTACGCGCACATCGCCCAGATCACCAAGAGGTTCGTCGGCTCAGCGATCAACAACGCGATGAAGGCGACGACGAGCCACCACCATCGCAGACGTTCTCGCTCGTAGAGCAGCGTGACCACCAGGCCGAGCGCGCCGGTGAACAACAGCAGCGTGTCGGCATTGAGGGTCGCGGAGTGCAACACCACGAGAGGCGTGGGCACCACCACCGCGAAGACAACGGCGCGCTGCACACGCGTCGCACCGATCAGCGAACCCGCATACCACAAGGCGACCAATGCGGCACCGAGCCAGACGACGCCCACCATCCGCGCAGCAACGAGGGAACTGTCTGTGGCACCGCTGGCGACGATCACCCGCGCGGCGACACCGGTCACCCCGTAGTAGACGGGGAACTGTGATGCTGCAGTACTGAATCCAGCTGCCGGAAAGTCACGCGGGTCGTAGGGCCCGGAGCCACACTCGGGTGGCACGTATTCGGTGCCGGCGATGGTGCGGCAGGCCGCCTCCTCCATCGCCTCTTGACCGATGCGGTCGGCGGTCGACGGCACCTCGAACCGTCCGGCCTTCACGACGTAGTCGAGATGCTGCAGCTCGTCGATGGGCGACAGCTCCGGGTACGCGCGGACGTGCAGCCCGACGAGCAGGAACGACACCACCACGAGCACCCCGCAGGCGATCCAGTCGCGCCGTCCCCATGCGACCGACGGAGACGGCTCCGTCAAAACGGCGTCGGCAGGGTCGTGGACATCGGGTGGGCCGCCAATCGGCTCATCGGCTGGCGCGCCTGCGGACAGCGGCGGCACCGGCGCAGCCCGCGGAGTGTCGTCGGTCGGCGACAGGGCGGATCCGTTCGAGTCGTTTGAAGTCTCCACCGACACGGCGCAGCAGCTTACGACGCGACCCGGGAGTTCACCGTTCGACGCGCTCGGCGGCGCGGCGACCGCCACCGCTCGACCAGGCGCACTGGGACCCCACCGAGGCCGGCGAACAAGGCCCGAAAGTGGGCGCGTCGTGGTTGATGACGGCACCGACGGATCGACAACCCCAGCGCACGGCCCACTGTCGCCGGCGATTCATGACGCACCGCCGACCACAGCCGATTGCGTTCACGCAGGTAGACCACGTGTGCGCCAAGCTTGGAGGACGAAGTTCCTGGCCGATGAAGGACCTGGGAGTGAGGCACGCATCGATACCGCCACCCCAGCTCGGTGCCGCGTCGCGCGAGATCGACGTCTTCGTAGTACAGGAAGAACCGCTCATCGAAACCCCTCGTCTCGGCGAGAAAACTTGGGCGGAACACCACAGCGCCGCCGGTGAACATGGCAATGGGAAACGGCTCGTCGGCGAGCGCGTCGACGGACATGCCGCGCTCGGCGTCGGTTCCCGCGCCGAATCGATCGAGTACAACACCTGCGCTCTCCACCAGGCCCGACTCGCCGACAAGCAGGGGTTGCACGGCACCGACATCCGCGCCATCGAACGCGTCGACCACATCTGGGAGCCAGACTCCGGGGAACTCCACGTCGTCGTTCACCAACACCACCCAGTCGGCGCCAAGACGTCGAGCATGCTCGAATCCGAGATTGGCGCCGCCAGCGAAGCCGCCATTGGACGTCGCGGCGACAATCTCTACGCGCTCGTGAGGCGACAGCTCGACGTGGCCACTGTTGTCGACGACCACGGTGCGATCGATAAGCGGATCGTCGGTCAAGCCCTTGACACAACGAACCAGCTCGTCGTGGGCTGAATAGGTGACGACAACGGCAACGATCATGCCCAACTCACCCGGCCGTCATCGAGCACGACGTATGGCGGTGCGCCGGATCGCCCCGGTCGTTCCAGCCAGTCGGCTCGGCCGTCGGCGAGGTTTTGGTTGTAGTACGGGTCGTCCCACAACGAATCGCCCCAGCGCTCGAGCAACGCGTCGAGCTCCGCCGGAGCGATCGCATGTTGCTCGGTGCCCGAACGGGTCTGCGATTCGAAGTGATACCAGGACGCATGCGGTGTCCAGACGATGCGTCGGCCAGACGCCCTGATACGCATCGAGAAGTCGACATCGTTGTAGTTCGCCGCAAGCGCGGTCGACATCCCGCCTACCTCGTCGAAGACCTCGCGACGGACCATCGCCGCGGCCGCTGTGACGCCACCGACCTCGCGCTCGACCGCCAACAGACGTTGCGGGCCAGGGTGGTCGCCGGGCCAGCCGACGAAGGCGTGATCGATGTGGTGGTTGTACACGTGACCGGCGTGCTGGATCGTGCCGTCTTCGAACAACAGCCGGGCACCGACCATGCCGATGTCGGCGATCTGTGCGAGGCCAACCATCTCGTCGATGCTCTCGGGTTCGATCAGCTCGGTGTCGTCGTTCAACAACAGCAGGTACTCCCCCGACGACACGGCCGCGCCGCGATTGACCTTGTCTGCGAAGTTGAACGGCGCGTCGTAGTCGACGATGCGGACCCGATCCCCGGCACTGGCCACGAGATGGCGGCGCACTGCGGGGTCGGCACCGGTGTCCAGCACCACCACGTACTCGAGGTCACAAGCGGAAATCGAATCGCGGGCGATGCTGGATACTGCGTCTTCGACGAAGCGTCGGCGTCCACCCCACACGACGCCGTCGACGCCGGCGGTCGGGATGACGATCGATACGGTCGGGCGTCCCTCGATACGGCGGCGGATCCGATAAACCCCGGGCCACGCACCCGGCTCGACTCGGCCGTCGACGCCCGCACGATCGAGGTGCTCCTGTACTGCTCGTACCCCGGCGTCGTACGCCATGGGCTTGTTGTCGGGGTCGGCAGCCACGCTGCGCTCCGATTGACGCCAGTGGGCGAGCACGTGAGGGACGTGGACCATGTCGACGTCACTCTCCATCACGCGCAGCAACAGATCGTGATCCTGGGCACCATCGAACCCTGGCCGCAGACCACCCAACGACGTGAGCAGTTCCCGTCTGATGGCGACGAGGTGCGTGATGTAGTTGTGGTTGCGCAGTCGCTCCGGAGACCGGTCGGGCTTGTACACCGGTGATGCACGTCGTCCGTCTGGGCGCAGCAGATCGTGGTCGCTGTACACCAGTCCGACACGTGCGGGCCGTGCGTGCCGGTCGACCGCCGCGACCATTGTCTGCAGGGCATCCGCAGCGAGCACGTCGTCGTGATCGAGGAACACGACGAACTCCCCGACGGCGCGCTCGATCGCCATGTTCGTCGCCTCGACGATGCCGCCGTTGTTGGCGCGCGCGACGACATCGCGTCGCGCCGATGACCGGCCGCGCAGCAGGCCACCCACCGCCGAGTTGGGCGAACAGTCATCGACGAGGATGTGCTCCCACGTGACTCCGTGCTGTCGATCGACCGAGTCGAGGCACGCCGCGAGTTCGTCGAGCGGCGGGTTATAGACCGGGGTCACGACGCTCACCCGTGGGCGCTGGCTCACCGGCGACCTCGAACGACTCGGCTCCGCACCGACCGGCGGGCTCGTCCGAGTCGGGGGCGAACCACCTCGCTCCACGCCTCGTGGCCGAGGTCGATCAAGTACTCCGCCGCACTCATCGTCCTCCGCCGCTGGAACAGGTCCTGTTCCTGGCGGGCGCGGGCCAATTCGACGCGCATCTCGGCAAGTGCACCGCGCGCCTCACCAGCGGCGTGCGCGGCTTGTTTGGCCGCGGCAATCGCCCGGTCGGCATCGGCGATCGCCTCGTCGTACGCCCGCTCCGACGGACCGACGAGCGAGCGCAACCGCGTCAACTCATCGTCGTCGGATTGTGGCACGGATGCGAGGTTAGGGCGGCGCGCCCCTACGGCCACGCCGTAGGCTCAGCGACCGCTCATGGCGACCGTCCCGACTGCACCTCTTCGACCGACCGTCTATACCGATGCCCGCGCGCTGATCGAACGCGGCGACATCACGCTGCTCACGTCCGACATCTTCGACACGCTGCTGTGGCGCGATGCCGCGATGCCCCACGATCTGTTCGTCGTGCTCGGCGCTGCACTGGTGGTCGCCAACGATGTTCCCGCCTACGTCACTGCTGAGGACGTGCTCGATGCGCGGATCCACGCCGAGCGGCGGGCGCGCAATGCCGCCGAAAATAAACACGGGGTGGGCGAGTGCACCGTCGAGGAGATCTGGGCGCGAATGCCGGCGACCTGGCTGGAGCGGATCGGTGGCGTCGACGCCGGTGTGCGCGCCGAATTGGAGATGGAAGCACAGCACCTGCGACCGATCGAGCCGGCGATCGAACTGCTCCACGACGCGCACGCGACCGGCGTCGACGTCGCATTGGTGAGCGACACCTACTTTTCGTCCGCGCAACTGCTCCAGCTGTTCTCGTCGATCGGCGTCGATCTGCCCCCGCTCGCCTTCGTCGCCGCGTCGAGCGAACACCGCAACAACAAGGCCAGTGCGCTCTTGGCACACGCGCTCGACCACCGAGGCACCGACCCGCAGCGGGTGCTACACATCGGCGACAACCCCCACGCCGACGCCCGTGCTGCTGCCGATGCCGGGACCCACTTCGTTGGGCTCGACATCCCGCACGCAGAACGGATCGGCCCAGCGATGCCTAGCTCGCTGGCCTCGTTCTCCGCCACACATGGCACCGACGCCGGCGCATCAGCGTTGTCACGCGAACTGCTTCTGGCTGCCGGCGGTGCCCGCACGGACAGTGGACCCGATGCCTCGTACGAGTTCGGGGTCACCGTCGGGGGACCACTGCTGACCGGCTTTGCCGATTGGATCACCGACCGGACGGCGGATCTCGGGGCCGACAAGGTGCACTACCTGCTGCGCGAGGGCGGGTTCATCTCAGAAGTGGTAGCAGCCCTGCGACCAGATGCGCCGAACGCCGCTCATGTGCATGCATCCAGGTGGGTGATGGGCCGTGCCGCCGTGGTCGATGGAACGACCGACGAGTTGATTCGGGCACTGATCCGGCGGGCCGCATTTCAGCCTGAACACGTCGCCGAGGCATTCGGGCTCGACACAAGCGACGTGGCCCGCGTGATCGGCAACGGCCCGCTGCGCGACGACGAGTTCATCCCAGCGATCGAGGCGATCGCAGAGGATGACGCTCTGCGCACGGCGATCGTCGAGTCGTCCGCTGAGCTGCGCGGTCGCGTGATGCGCTACCTACAGCGCTCGATCGACCCCGACGAACAGGGCCGGGTGATCGTGTGCGATATCGGTTGGGGCGGCACGATTCAGGAAGCCCTGACGGCAATCCTGACCGCAGAGGGCTGGCCGGTCGAACTGATCGGGCTCTATCTGATGTTGTCCCGCCCGGGACGCGACCGCGCCGCCGCAGGCGCGCGCATGGCCGGGTTCCTCCCCGACGACGGTGTCGTGCCGATCGGGATCGACCGAACCACCACCAGAGATCCCGACATCGTCATGCGCACGCCGGAGATCGCAGAACAGCTGTGCACTCCCGAGCTCGGGACCTTGCTCGACATCGACGACTCCGGGACACCCATACTCGCTGACAACCCGGGCGGCGCCCTCGGGTCTCGCCGCCGGGCGCGACGCGGGGTGCTCGACTACACCGAGCTGCGGCGGGTTCGCTTACCCGACGCAGCGACCGACCAGCGGTTGTGGAGCGATGCCTACCGCCGCGCGCTGCTGGCTGGTCTTGCCGGCACCATTCGGCGGCCGAGTAGTCGGCTGGCGAGCGAACTCGGCACGTGGGAGCACGACGATGTGGGCGGGCGTGGCCACGAGCCGCTGATCCCGCGCCACGCCGACGACTTGTTGCGCTACGTCAACGCCGCCGACACCGACCTGATCGGCACCCGCCACGTGTATTGGCTGCACGGCGCCGCGGCGCTGGCCAACCAGGAACTCGCAGCCCAGCTCGACGCGATCGAAGCCGGAATCGATCCCGCTGAACTGTGCCCCCCGTCTGAGGTCGGGAAGGCGCTGATCGCAGTATTCCCACCCGACGATCACCTGGCCGTCGCGCAGGTCGCACTCGTTCCCCACCGCTCCCCAACCGGTTGGTCGTCGCTGCGGCTGTCGGCTGCCGTCGACGCCGTTCGCGAGGTCCGCATCGATATCGGTACCGAGGCAACCAGTTTCGAGCTCGGCCGGTTGCGCATTCGTGGAGCGACGAACCGTGTCGCGATCTCGATCACCCGAACCGACGACGCTCGCCTGCGGTGGACCAACGGACATCCGACCGACGAGCGCGGCGGCGTGCTGCGAGCAGGCGGATACCTCTCGGTGCCGTTCGAGCGTGCCGCGGTGAACGACACACTCGACATCGAAGTGGCCTTCCGGGCGCGCCCGCTCTGCAGCCCCGTCCGCAGATACACCACGGCGGCGTTGCGCCAGTCCGCCCGAGGCTGGGTGGGTGCGGCCCGCTCCCGGGTCGACCAGCTACGCCATCGCTAACGTTTGCACCGTGTCCACCAGCGAACTCGATCGCCTGCGCGCCGAAAACGTCGAGCTGCGTCGTCGGCTGGAGCTGGTCGACGCAGAGCTGGTCGAGTTGCGCAACGATGCCCTCGCTCGCCGAGCGGAAGTACGCGAGCTCGCCGAGTCGCTGCCGACCGCCGTCAGTCGGCGGGCGATGGTGGTGCAGATGACCAAGGACGCGGTCGCCCATCCCGACAAGACCGGGCTTGCGACCCGAGCGATGCGGAAGCTGGGCCGGGCACCGCGCCGGTTGGCCCACGCCGTCGGGCTCGGGCCCAAGGCGCTCCCACCCGGACCACCCGTCACCGACTCGGCGGACGCGCCACCTCGATCGGAATGAGCGCAGGCGACCGCCCGGACGTGGCGGTGTTCGTCGCCCGAGAGGGCAATCGATTCATGCGCGACATCGCCGAGACGATCGTCGAAGCCGCGCACATCGCGTACCCGACGCGTCTGATCGACGACCGCCTGCCGGCGCCGGACGGGTCGATCAATCTCGTTGTCGCACCCCACGAGTTCTTCGAGTTGTACGACGCGTCGACCCGCGAGTTGCAACGCGCCGCCGCGGCGAGTATCTGCATCGGAACCGAGCAGCCCGGTACACCGTGGTTCCGCCTGACCGCCGACACAGCGCGGCGCGGCATCCGCACGCTCGACATCAATCGAGTCGCTGTAGACGCATTGCGCAATGAAGGCATCGACGCGCGACATCTGCAGATGGGCGCAGTGGAATCGTTGACAGCGGCCTCTGTCGAACGCGACATCGACGTCCTGTTCTTGGGTTCGCTCGACGATCGGCGCGGCGAAGTGCTGGCCTCGCTCGCACCCCTGCTGTACGGGCGGCGGAGCGACCTACGTCTGTTCCGTTTCGACCGGCCCGTCGGCGCCGACACTCCAGGACTCGTGTTCGGCGCGTCGAAGGCAGCGCTGCTGGCCCGGGCCCGCGTGCTCATCAACGTCCACCGCGAAGGGGTCGACGACGGCCCTGCGTATTTCGAATGGGTGCGCATGGTCGAGGCGATGGCCAACGGGTGCGCCGTGCTGACGGAACCATCCTCTGCCCACGACCCGCTGGAAGCGGGGACACACTTCGTCGAGGCATCTCGGACCGACTTCGGCGACGAGTTGCTCGCCCTCCTCGACGACGAACAGCGCCGCGCTGCGGTCGCCGAAGCCGGCCGGCTCGCCGTCACCGAGCAATTGGCACTCGGTCCCACCGTCGTCGCCCATCTGCACGAGATCGAAAACCATGTCCTGCCGCACATCAGCGCGCACGTCGCCGAGCGGACGTACGTGCGAGGACGGTGGACGCTGCACGGCGAGACGCAACGACCGGTCAAGCGACTCGGACCGATGATGCCGTTTCGGGAGCTGCAACGAAACGCCAAGAAACTGGCAATCGCTGAGGGCACTGCGCTGCGGCGGATCGATGAACTGCGTTCGGTGATCGCCCACGGCACCGAAATGCACATCGAACGAATCGAGTCTCCGGCCTACGCGGCGGCAGTACCCGACGTGAGCGTGATCGTCACGCTGTACAACTACGCAGACCTCGTTGGCGAGACGCTCGAGAGCATCGTGACGAGCGTCGGCGTCGACTTCGAGATCGTCGTGATCGATGATCATTCGACCGATACCGGTCGCCAGGTGGTCACCTCGTTCATCGATGCACGCCCGGACGTGCCGATGCTGCTGATTGGCAAAGACTCGAACGAAGGGTTGTCGCGCGCTCGCAACACTGGCTTCAGCTCGGCACGAGCGCCATACGTGATGGTGGTCGACGCCGACAACCACCTGTACCCGACGGCACTCGCCCGACTGCGCGAGACGCTCGAGCAACGACCGGACGCATCTGCGGCATACTCGATTCTCGAGGTGTTCGGCGACGAACGCACCGTGCTGAGCGCCATCGACTGGGATCCCGAACGCTTGCTGCGGGCCAACTACATCGACGCTCAGGCGATGTGGCGAGCGGACGACTGGTGGGACCTCGGCGGGTACCGGCCCGACCAAGGCGTCCACGGCTGGGAGGATTGGGATCTCTGGCTGCGCCTGGTCGCCGCGGGAGGTACGGCCGCGATCCACCGCGAGATGTTGGGGCGCTACCGCGTGCGCGCCGGATCGATGGTGTCGCTCACCAACCTGGCCGCCGATGACGGCCGGGCGGAGATCCGCGCTCGGTACCCTGCGCTGCCGTGGCCGAACGAGGAGTGACCACCGGCGACCCGAGCTATTCGTTCGTGCTGCCGCTGTGGAACAGCAAACCCGGGTTGCTCGGCGAGCAGCTCGACGCCATCGCCGCCCAAGCCGGTCGGTGGGAGTGCATCGCCGTCGACGACGGGTCGACCGACACAGCCGGCATCGAGCTCGTCGAGCAGCGAGCGGCAATCGATCAGCGCTTGCGACCGATCCGCCGGTCGACGAACGGCGGCATCGCGGCGGCGACGAACGACGCGATCGAGGCCGCCACGCTCGACTGGATCGTGTTCTGCGACCACGACGACCGAGTGCACCCGACTGCACTCGAGCGGCTCTCCGAGAGAATCAAGGCGGTACCCGAGGTCGATCTGATCTACACCGACGAGCAGGTCATCGATGCAGCCGGGGATGTCGTCGAGCCGTACCGCAAACCCGATTGGTCGCCCGAGCGGCTCCTCGGGCAGAACTACCTGAACCACCTGGTCGCCATACGACGAGCGCTGGTCACACGTGTCGGCGGCCTCGACAGCGCGTTCGCGCCGTGCCCCGATCGTGAGTTCACACTGCGCGCCACCGCAGCCGCACGACAGATCGAACACATTCCCGAGATCCTCTACGACTGGCGGTCGATTCTCGGATCGGTGGCCCACGACGTCGGCGAGAAGCCCGGGGTCGCAGCGGCCGTGGTCGCGGCAGCGCAACGTCACGCTCCGAACGAGCACATCGCGGTCTCGTCGGTCCCTGAAGACGCGGCGAGCGCACGCATCGAGTGGCCCGTGCCATCACCCGTACCCACGATCGCCGACGTGGCGCTCGAGCCGACCACGACTCCCGCTGACATCGAACTCGCGCTGCGGACCACCGATGCCGATCTCGTCCGACTGATGCCAACCAACGCGGGCGAGATGTCGGCCGCTTCGGTGAACGCGCTCATCGCGCAGGCGACCCGTGACGAAGTGGTCGCCGTTGGACCACGCGTCGTCACGGCCGATAGCCGAATCGTCTCGGTCGGGCGGGCGCTGCGGCCTCATCTGCGCGACCTGCATCGGGGCTGGGATGCCGACTACCTCGGCCGATGGGGCGAATACGAGGTGTCGCGCGAAGTCGCCGCACTGCACCCCGCCGGTGTCGTCTTGGACCGTCGGGCGGTACTCGAACTCGGGGGCTTCGACGGCGTCGAGCTGATCACCCGGCACGAGCTCGGAACGTCCGCGACCAATGCGGCCGCGGTCGCATTGTCTCTGCCGGTCGGAATCGATTTCACCTTGGTGCTGCTCGGCGCCGCTGCGGCACAGACAGGACGATGGTTGATGTGGACACCGTTGGCCGAGGTGTCGCTGCCGACTGGCTCGTTCCATCTCGACGCCGACATCGAGGCGATCATCGCCGCCCAGGGTGCGATCGAGCGCACCGTCGCGCTCGACGACCGCTACTCGCCGCAGGGCGTCCAAGCGGCTGGCGCTGCGCCCACCCCAATCCACCAATCCCCACCGCGGTCGCGGCTCCAGCGCCGATTCGACGTGACGAAATCGGCGATCGTCGAGCAGCTCGATCTCCCGCGCATCGCCGACCGCGCCGACCGAGCGGCCGATGCGGCGTCCGATCTCGGCGGGTCGATCCAACGGATCTGGCAGCGCATCGCACAGATCGCCAATGTGGTCGAACGCAACCACGAACCTCGCCTCGTCGACCAGGAGATGCTGGCACGGATCGACGCGGCAACGGCCTGGGCTGAGCATGCGCCGCTGCGCTCGACGCCGCTCATCACTGTCGTGCTCCCGACTCGCAACCGGCGCGAGTTGGTGTCGGCAGCGATCGCGTCGATCGCTGCACAGCGCTACGACAACTGGCAGCTGATCGTCGTCGATGACGGCAGCACCGATGGAACAGCAGACCTCCTGAGCGCCCTCGACGACGAACGAATCGAGCTGGTCCGCACCGAGGGTGCGGGCGCGTCCGCAGCACGCAACGCCGGCCTGGCAGCGGCGTCGGGCGAGTGGATCGCCTTCCTCGACGACGACAACGTGATGCACCCGATCTGGTTGCGGGCCATCGCCGAGCACGTTGGCCGACATCCCGATGCCAGCGGCATCTTTGGCGCGACGTTGCGGGCAGACCGGCCCCACGACCACCGCCCCTATGTGCAGTTCACCGAGACGATCGATGTGCGTCGACTCGAAGTCGACAACTCGATCGACCTCGGAGCCGTCGCAGTTCGACGTGGCCACCCGGAACTGCACTTCGACGAGTCGCTCGAACGCTTCATCGACTGGGACCTGATCGTTCGATTGGCACGCAGCGACGCTCTCGCGGTGGTTCCGGTGCTCGCGGGGGTGTACACCACCGATGCCCCCGATCGGATCAGCGCAGGAGGGGTCGATGGCCCGCTCGCGGCGATGCGCGCTCGCTTCCGCGACCACCGGGCGTAACGAGAGCTCGCCGGTCGCATCGCTACTCGACAACCTTGACACGTTGACGGTCGAACGCCGCAGCGCCCAGGGCACGCAGGCGGTCGGCGCTCGCCTGCGGAGCGTGTGCCGAGGTGACGGCCAGCCACAGCCGTTGATCGATCGCCGTCGACTGCTCGATCACCGCGGCCGCATCCTCGAATTCTCTGGTCCGGATGACCGGGCCGGGTGGTGTCACGTTGTGATTGCCGACCACAAGTTCGGCCCCGACCCACGCGGAGATCCGGCGCCAACCGTCGTCCCCCGCTTCGACCGTGTCGACATGCCCAAGGTTGGCGAGTTGATGCAGGGCTGCCGTACCGAGCGCGTCGTGATCGGCTGGGTCGATCATGCGCTCGGTCGGAACTCGCGAGTCGCCGGCGAGCAGGAACCGCGCGGCCACATTGTCGACCTGCGCAGAAAGTGCGGGGTGTTGAAGGAAGCCGCTCAACTGTTCGGTCACCGCTCGACGACTCGCGTCGTATGGGCCCCATGCGGCATGCTGCTCGGCTGTCCAGCTCCGCCAGAACGCGTACAACGACAGCAGCCGCGCACGCGGCTCGCGCAGCACGCACACGATGTCATTGTCGCTCCGGCCGTGGCGCAGCGATGCCAGCGAGTAGTGCCCGAGCACGACGTCGGCGTCGGCGAGGCGAGTCGGGTCCGACTCGATCGTTTGGCGCGTCGACGACGGTAGCGAACCGAAGTCGGCGAACGAACCGAACAGTGTGTGATCCATCGCCGGTGCAGCGACGCGCAGCCCGTCGTCGAGTGCGCTCCTGCGGAGCGCGTCGGACAGGCTGCTGCCCGCCGCCTTGGGCACATGCAGTAGTCCGACTTTGCGACGCACGGCGGCAGGGTACGCCGATCAGGGCCGCAAGATCGCCATGACGCGGGCGGCAACGCCGGGCGTCAGCAGCGCCTCGGGTTCCGCAGGAGTCTCACCGAGGTCGACGATCGGTGCCGGCCAGTGCGCGAGCCGTACGCCGTGGGCGGCGGCAAAGGCCTGCACCGCAACATGCGGGAACGACTCCACCCATGGCTCGTCGGCGAGCCAACGGCGAGCCGCACGATGCAGTGACCGTGTCACCAACATCGACCGTCCGAGATGCTGACCCTGCTCCAGACGCCATGGCTCCCACGGCCACAGACCCTCCAGCGTCGCGGCGCCGTCAAGGTCGCGCCCCGATGCCCCGACTGCGATAGCCGGCGCATCGTGCATGCGCGCCTCGACGTCTGCTCGATCGACGCGCCAGCGCACGCCAGCCGGGGCGATGAGGTCAGAAGTGTGAAAGCGGTCGCGCAGTTCCCCGGCGATGCTGGGCCGCCAGCTCCCGATTGGCGACGGGTCGACGCGCGCCCGGCCAATGGGCTCGGCGCGGACGCGCGCCGGAATCGTCTCGGGTGGAGAGGTGTCGATGACCATTTCCCGGGCACGGGCGATCAGCGGTTCGATGTTCTCGGCGAGTGGCATCGACGAGACGAGGTCGTGTGCACGACGGATCACGCCATCGACCACTCGGCTGCCAACCAGCTCGTCGAGACGTTCACCGAGCTGGCCGTCGGCGAAGGTGAGATAGTGCTCGTCTGCCACAAAGGGCTCATCGGCCACCGACGGTTCCGAGAGGAGCAAGGCGCCGCCGTGGGCGACGTCGATCATCCGCAGCCACTCGAAGTAGGGCTCGCTGCTCTGATGGATGTTGATGACGACACCGGTCCGTGCCAGGAGGTCGCGCTTGGCATCGCCAGTGACGAACGCCGCCGACGTCGATCGATTCGGCTCGCCACTGTCGGACACCAAGAGACGGGCGTTGTGACGCACCAACGATTCGGCGGCGCCGGCCAACACCGGGAGCCGGCGTCCGCGCTGATTACCAAAGTAGAGCACCGGAACGTCACGATCGCCGCTCCCGGCACGTTCCCACGCGGGAACATGACCGAAGACCAAGCGCTCCGCAGCGATGCCCGCACGTCGATACGCATCGACCGCCAACTGGCTGAAGTCGAACACGGCCGTCAATCGGCTGGCGACCTGCGCGTTACTGGAGAAGAAGCGCTGATGCGGCTGTTCGGCGCTGATTCCAATGGTCCGGTCAGCGACGCGCTGGTCCTCGACGAACGCGGCTCCCTCCAACGCGACGTACTCGTGCGGCGGCAGGAGGACGAATACATCGCCGTGGGCCACCTGGTGGTCGCCGGCCTCGGTAGTGATCAGCGCCTCGATCGAGTTCTCTCCCAGCGCGCCCACGAGGGCCTCGGCGATCTCGAAGAAGAAGGCGTTCTGGTACGGCGACAGCACGAACACCAGCCGCAGCTCCGACATGGCGACATCGTCGCAGAGCTGACGCATCGCGCCGTGGACTCGGTAGCGGAGGATGCCTCAGACGGTGTCCGGAGTGCTCGCCGCACCCGCCAGTAGGCTCACCGCCCGTCATGTCGCTGCGCACGGCGGTCGCCCACCGCAACCTGCTGTACCTGCTGTCGCTGAAGGAACTACGCACCCGCTATCGCAAGTCGATCCTCGGGTGGGCGTGGAGCCTGCTCAACCCGATCAGCCAGGTGGTCATCTACAGCTTCGTCTTCCTGACGGTGTTCAAGGCGACTCCACCGGTCGGTGATCCGAGCGGGCTGAAGATCTTTCCGCTGTATTTCCTCACCGGCTTGTTGCCGTTCCAGTTCTTCTCGATCTCGGTCACGACAGCGATCGGTGCGGTCGACGCCAACGCCAGCTTGATCAAGAAAGTGCCGTTTCCTCACGAACACCTGGTGTATTCCGTGGTGGTTGCGCAGGGTGTGACTTTTCTCATCGAGCTGGCGATTCTCGCCGTGGCGTTGCTGCTGTTCGGCAGCATGGTGCTGCCATGGATCCCGCTCATGATCCCGTTGATGGCATTGATGGCGCTGTTCACGACCGGCGTCGCACTGGCGTTGGCCGCGATGAACGTGTTCTTCAACGACATCAACTACCTGTGGGGCATCGTGGCGCAAGTGCTGTTCTTCGCCACACCGATCATCTACGACCCCGGCGTAATCGATAACTCCGTCGTGCAGGCCGTCACCAATTGGGGCCCGACCGGCAGCTTCATCCGCGCCTCGCACAACATCTTGTACGACAACCGCTTCCCGAGTGCTGGACGATGGCTCCACCTCGTCGTCGTATCTGTCGCCGTGTTCGCGCTCGGTACTTGGATCTTCGGCAAGCTCTCCCCCCGATTTGCGGAGGAACTCTGATGGCCTCGGTACTGACCGTCGACCACGTGAGCAAGTCGTTTCGCACACAGGCCGAACGCGTCAACTCACTCAAGGAACTGGTCACCAAGCGGCGACGAAACAACGACGTCGAGGAGTTCTTTGCGCTGCGCGATGTGTCGTTCGAGGTCACCGAAGGTGAGGCCTTCGGCGTGATCGGCCACAACGGCTCTGGGAAGTCGACGTTGCTCAAGTGCATGGCGGGAATCCTGCAGCCGACCTCGGGCTCGGTGGCGGTGCAGAAGCGGATGTCGGCGCTGTTGGAACTGGGCGCTGGCTTTCACCCCGAGCTGACCGGCCGCGACAACGTCTTCCTCAATGCGGCGATCCTCGGTATGTCGCGCCGCGAAATCGCAGCTCGTTTCGACGAGATCGTCGACTTCTCCGGTCTCGCCGAGTTCATCGACGAGCCGGTGAAAAACTACTCATCGGGGATGTACGTGCGGCTGGCGTTCGCCGTGGCCATCAACGTCGATCCCGAGTTGCTGATCATCGACGAGATCCTCGCCGTCGGCGACGTGACCTTCCAGCAACGGTGCATGCAGAAGTTCGTCGAGTTCCGCGAGCAGGGCCGCACGATCGTGCTGGTGACCCACGACATGGGCAGCGTGCGCAACTTCTGCGACCGCGCGATCTGGCTGGAGCACGGTGAAATCGCCGGCCGCGGCGACCCCGCTGATCTCGTCGACACCTACACCGAGAAGATGCTCACCGCTGCCGACAACGACCAGGCGATGGAGAGCACGCGGCGCGGTTCGGGTGAAATCCGTGTCGACGACGTCGAGTTGCTCGTCGATGGCCAGCCGACGACACACATCCGGACCGGCGACACCGTCGACGTGCGTCTGCACTTCACCTCTGACACGACGATCGAGAACCCGGTGTTCGCCATCACCATCGGACGTCTCGGCGGAGCGATCGTCACGTTCCCGTCGAGTCGCGACGCCGGAGAAGTCCCTGCGACCATCTCGGGATCCGGCACGGTCGATGTGCGCCTCGATGACATTGCGCTGATCCCGGGCCCTCACGTGTTGCACACCGAGGTGACGGGGTTCGGGCGGCAGCACGTGTTCGATCACATCCAGAACGCAGTCAGTTTCGACGTGCTCGCCGGCGATGTCCGGGAAACCGCCGGGATCATGACGATGCGGCCCACGTGGGCGGTCAGCGGGCCCGGCGTGTCCGGCCCGTCACCGCTCGTGTAACGCTTGGACTCAGACCAAGCGATACGTCAGCCCTCGCGGTGCGGAAGGTCATCGGGCCCGCGGCGACCGAGTTCGCGTTCGAGCGACTCGATGCGCTCGTAGAGCCGATGGATACGACGTAGCGAACCGGGCGGCAGCAGCGTCGGCTCGGCGTCGAGGTCGTCGATGACCCGCTCGTGATCATCGATCCAGGTCTGACGCGCCTCTTCGGCGGCCGACCCTCCATCGACCCACCGCCGGTAGACGCTCGTCACCGTCGACTCGCTCACCGCGCCGCACACACGGAGCGCTTCGAGCTCGAACTTCCAGTCCTCGCAGACGCGCAGCGAGTCGTCGTAGCGCAGGTCGAGTGCACGAATCGCTCCGAGTGGCACCGCGTACGACGACGGTGGCGAGCGATTGGACCGGATAGTGTCGACCACGTCGAGCGTCGGCGGGTACATCGCCTCGAACCCGCTGACGGTCTCGAAGCCGACCTCGTCGTCGCGACGCTCGACCCACTGCCCCACCACGCCGGCGCGCACGATGCGACCGGGCGACTCGGCGGCGAGGCGCTTGAACGTGGCCACCCAATCGGAGGTGACCACGTCGTCGTCGTCGAGTACGGCGACGTACTGCCCGCGAGCCGTTTGGAGACCGACATTGAGCGGTGCGCTCCGACCACCGCGTCCGACGTGGTGCAGGTGCACGCGCTCGGCGAACGACGATGTGAACGAATCGACCAGCGCTTCGACCTCAGCGACAACTGCGGGGTCGAGGTGATGCACGAGGAGTCGGACCTCGAAGTCGTCGTCACGCTGGGCGGCGAGCGTGGTCAACGTCTCGACGAGCGAGGCGCGGTCGCCGCGCGTCCGGGTCAGCACCGACAAGAACGGCCGCACGCCAGACGCCGCCAACACGGCGCTGCTCTCAGCGGTCGCCCGACGATAGGCGCGCACGAACTGATAGGTCGAGCCGTGTTCGCCGGCGCGGTTTCGTATGGACCACAAGTGGTCGCTGAGCGTGGTCGATCCGAATACCGGTAGGCCAGGGGGCTCCTGCTGTTCGGTGTCGGGGATCACGACGTCGGAGCGGCCGAGCTCCTCCCACCCGTCAAAGGTCGTCTCGAGTCGCCGATCGTCGAAGAGCGTGATGTGCGTCGAGTCGAGCAGTCCGACCTCGGTCACGTCCCACCGCCCGAGCAGCAGCTTGGCGGCCAGGTCGTAGTGGGCAACGTTGGGAATGCTCACAACGAGCACCGGGGGCTCGGCGGTCGCAAGGCGGTCGACGACGTCGGAGAGCACGCGCATCGTGCGATCGAGATCGGGAAGGTGTTCGATCACGTCGAGCGCAGCGATAGCGACGATCGGTGGACCATCCTCGATCGCCGCCACAACCTGGTCGACCGCGTCCCTCGCGAGCAGATCGAGCGAAAAGCCCGAGCGGCCCCGCTCGCGCATCGCGTGGACGTTCGCCGGATCGAGGTCACCGCCGATGTATGAGAATCCGAACGTCTCCACGGCGGCGCCGAGCGAACCGACCCCCGCGCCGAGATCGAGCACTCGCCCGAGGCGACAGGTCGAGGCGATCAATCGAGCGGCGCGGGCGTAGGTGGAACCCCACGAGAACTCGAAGTCGTATCGCAGGCGGTCGTTCATCAACCCTGATACTCGAAGCGATGTGGCCCGTAGTGTCGACCGACGAAATCAGCGACGCCAGCGGCTCCGGCAACAGGGTCGGGCGAATCTCCGGCGAGCACCCGCTGCTTGAACTCGGTGGCCGCGTCGGCGGCAACGGGATCCGCGCCGTTGTCGACGGCAGCGAGGAACGCGTCCTCGAGATCGCGACGGCCGTACTTGCGGTACAACCACAGACGAGCGAGGTGGCTCGAACGAGCGGCACCGGAGGTCCACCGGACCACCCCCTCGGTGGCGATCGGCTTGTCGTGCACGACCACTGCCGAAGGGACGTACCGCACGGCGTACCCGGCCGCGCGGACGCGCCACGACAGGTCGACGTCGTCGCCGTACAGCGGGAAGAAGTGATCGTCGAAGCCGCCGACTTCTTCGAACACGGCACGCCACAACAGGAGCGAGAATCCACATGCCCACGACGTGTCGCCCGTGATCGGGTCGTACGCCTTGGGGTGCTCGATCGGCACTTGGCGCGCCTCGGCGATCCCCACGTGGTCGTCGTGAAGGACCTGCAGTAAGTGCGCCAGTGCGGTCGGCGCCGGGTACGTGTCGGGGTTGAGCACCCAGATCAGGTCGGAGTCCGAGCGGGACGCGAGACGATTGGAACCGCCGGCCGAACCAAGGTTGGCGTCGAAGAACTCGTGCGTCACGTCAGACGTGGCGGCGCGGAACGCATCGCCCAGCGCCTCGATGTCGTCCGGCGACAAGCACTGCTGTGGCGAGCAGTCGCCGTACCGCACCGACACGTCGCCCAGTGCCGCCACGTCGCGAGCACGACCGATGCAGGCGGCGACTGCCTGCGCCAGCCGCAGCTGCTCGTCAGCAGCGTTGTCGAACAGCACGACCTGGATCGCCAGCGATGGGCCCGGTGCTGCGCTCACTCGCCGATCGGCCCGCTTCGCGGCCGGTCGGCCTCGTGCATCCGGGCGTACCGCTCTTCGGGGTCCTCCGGGTCGGCATCGAGTGAGGCCAGCGCGACCCACGGTTCGTTCACAGTGTGCCGCTCGCCGCGGGGACCGGCACCTCGGCGGATGACTCGTATCCACGCGACCCGACCCGGTGGACCAGACGACACGAGGTCGAGCGCGTCAGCGTCGACAACAGCGTCGAGCAATGCCAACAAATGATCGACCAGCAAGGCCGGCGCCTGGTCGGTGATCACGGTGTCGTCGCCGACCAACACGACCGGACCGTCGAGCAATGGATCGGCGAGCGCGCCCACGGCCCAGGGAGCCGCGTCGCCGAGGTCCTCTTCGAGACGGTGGACCGGAACCTCGCTGCGCTCGAGCGCATTCAAGGTGAGCGGGTCAGATGTTGCGTTGTCGACGATCTCGATACGACCGATGCCGGCAGCGCGCAGCCACGCGATCATGTCGTCGAGCGACCGACGACGATTCCGCACCAGGATGAGCGCAGCAACCGGGGCAGCCTCGGCGCGCACCACGGCCTCCACCGAGGCCGCAGGAACTGGAGGTGGGCTCTGCCGTCGGCGGGAGAACACCGCGGCTGGTTGGCGCACCCGCTGACCGACCTTCAGTTCGGGAAGGGCGCGCAACCGATCGAGTTCCTGTTCCGCGGCCGCGGCTCGCGCCTCGGCATCGGCCACGGCTGCGACCAGATCACCGACATCGCGGGCGCCGAGCGCCCTCATCACATCGGTTGAACGGCGCAGCCGCGCCGAGTCGAGCGCCCGTGCGTGGGCGCGTTCAGCGGCCTCGTCGAGGCGGTGCTGCATCGACGCTGCAGAACCGGCCAGACCGGCGTCGGCGGTCCGATCGGACGGAGCCCACATCGCCGCAGGACGCTACCAGCAGGCGTCGAGCGCCCCCGCTGATGGGCAGAGCGCGCAGTACCCTCGGAGGCGATGGCTGCGGTTCCGAACCCGCGCGTCTCCACGACGCCACGGTCGTTCCCGGTCGCGCTCGAAGTACTGGCCAACGTGTTCCGCCGGCCGCTCTCGTTCTTGTGGGCGCGCGGCTTTCGCTTCCTCGGGGTGCTCGATGCCCTCGGCCTCTACGCACTGATGGTGGCGATCAGCTTCGTCCGTTTCGGATTCGGGTGGGAGTGGGACACATACCCGCTGTCGCACTACTTCGTCGGATTCACGATCGCCACCGGCATTCACCTCATCGTCAACTATTTCGCCGGGCTGTACGAACGCGAACCGCGTCTCGGACGCCGACCATGGCTGCCTCGGGTACTGCTGGCCACGGCGATCGGCGTCGCCGTACAGGGTCTGGCGTTCGTCGTGCTCAATCGCTACCTGATGCCGCGACTCAACCTGACGGCGTTCTTCTTCCTGGCATCGTTCTTGCTGGTCGCCAATCGCAACATCGCGCGCTCGCTCGCTCGACGCCGCCAAGGACCGCCGCGGGTGGTGCTCGTCGGCGAGCCCGAGTCGCTCGACCTGGCCACCGAGCACCTCGCCGACAGCGACCGCGACGCGCAGGTCGTTGGCCGCGTCCGCTCGCCACACCTGCTGACGCACACGGTGACCGACCGAGAAGCCACCGACGTCTTGCTCCTCGACGTGACCGCCTTCGGATCGATCTACCCCGAGCCGTTGAACTCGCTCGAGCGCGCCGACGTCGGCTTCTTGCAGCGAGTGAGCGCCCGCGAGACGCTGCTCGGATTGAAAACGGTTCGCCAGGTCGGCGGGATGCCCTTCGTGCCGCTCCGCGCCCACACCGTACCGATGCACAAGGTTCGACTGAAGCGCGTGTTCGACCTGATGTTGGTGGTCGGATCGGCACTCGTGTGGGTGCCGATCGTCGGGCTCTTGGCGCTCTACGTCCGTGTCGCCGCCGGTGCACCGGTCTTCTATCGACAGGACCGTGTCGGTCGGGACGACCAGGTGTTTCGGTGCCTCAAGTTCCGCACGATGGTGCCGAATGCCGAAGAGGACGGTCGCCCGCGGTTAGCGACGCTCGATGACGACCGGATCATTCCTGCACTCAAGTGGATGCGGGCTATGCGCGCCGACGAGCTGCCGCAGCTCTGGAACGTAGTCCGCGGCGATATGTCGCTCGTCGGACCTCGTCCTGAGCGTCCGGAACTCGTCGCCGAGATCGTCCGCAGGGTGCCGGGGTACGTACGTCGGAACGAACTCCCACCGGGTCTCACCGGACTTGCGCAGGTGTATGGCCGCTACGGAACCGACCCCGAGTACAAGCTCGGCTACGACATCCAGTACCTGGTGAACTGGTCATTGGTGATCGACGTGCAGATCCTCGTGCGCACGGTCTGGGTCGTGCTCTCTCGACGTGTCTAGGCCCGTCACTACGTCCTGGCGTGCGAGTTCGGCATGGCCCGATGTCGACGTCGTCATGCCGGTGCGCAACGAGGAGGAGCACCTGGCGCGGGCAGTCGAGTCGATACGGGCGCAGGAGTACCCCGGGGCGGTACGCATCTTCGTCGCCATCGCCCCGTCCAACGATGACACTGAGCGCATCGCTACCGGACTCGGCGACGACGTCGCGGTCGTGCCGAACCCGGCGGCGGTCACACCGGCGGGGCTGAACGCTGCCATCCGGGCCGGGTCGGCACCGGTGGTAGTGCGCGTCGATGGCCACAGCCGGCTGTCGGAGGGGTACATCGGTCGAGCGGTCGAAACGCTGCGACGAACGGGCGCCGGAAACGTCGGCGGGATGCAGGTGCCCGAACCGGAAACACCGTTCGAGGAGGCCGTCGCCGCGGCAACGACGTCGTGGCTCGGCACCGGCGGTGCTAAGTATCGCCTCGGCGGAGCCGAGGGTCCCGTCGACACCGTGTACCTCGGCGTGTTCGATCGCGCCGCGATCGAAGCCGTGGGACTGTTCGACGAGCGACTGGTTCGCAACCAGGACTACGAACTCAACATCCGTTTGCGTGACGCCGGCTTCGCCGTGTGGTTCGATCCCGAGCTGGCCGTCGGCTACCGGCCGCGAGGAACATGGCGTGCACTAGCTCGGCAGTACTACGAATACGGCTACTGGAAGTCGGTGGTGTTGCGCCTGCACCCACGGTCGGCACGGATGCGCCAGCTCATGCCACCGCTCGCCGTGATCGCCGGAGTGGTCGGTGCGGTGACGGCCCTGCGCCGACCCCGACTATTGATCGTTGCCGCCATCGGCGGCGGCTCCTTCGTTGCGTTGGGTGCCGACACCCGGCCAGCGACCCGACAACTCACTCCTCCTCTCGTGTCGGTGCTGCTGTCGGCGGCGTGGGGCGTCGGGAACCTGCACGCTGCGCTGAGCTCCTCGACCGTCGCGCCGAAGCGAGCACCTCGCTGAACCCGTCGGGGTGGCGTCCAGTCGATCGAATACGAGTAGCGCGCATCGAATTCAGACCAATGGTCGCCCCGACATCGCAGAACACGAACCCGGGATCGAACGCGTCGAACAGCGTCAGCGGCGTGCTCTGTGTCGACGGCTCAAAGCCGCTGAGTCCGACGCGGCGTACCAGCCGTTGACCAGCCGTCGAGTTCGGTTCGATGAGATCGATTCCCGTCGCACGACCGCCAGCCGAAGGGGAACCCGGTAGCTGTTCATCGTAAGATCGACGACAGGGGCAACCCGTCAGCGATCTCAAGCGAGTTACGCGTGAAGAGGTGATCGGGAACGCGCCAGGTGTTGTCGCTCCCCCGGTGTTGCACGAAATTGAAGCGGTCGGCAGCAAATGTCGATGCGCCGCGTTTGTGACAGTCGAGGATGAAACCGCGGTCTTCGCCAAGCGAAACGTCGCGGAACTGCAGATCTCCCACCCGCTCCCGGTCGATCACCAGCGTTCCTCCTGCGAGCGTGCTGCTGTACTCGAAGTCATGACCAGGAAACCGGAGCACCGTCCGGTCGTCGGCCGTCAGATGCGCATAGTACGAGTGTTTGCCGACGACCCCGCTGGCGGCATACGAGTGGGCCCGGAGCGAGTCCGACAGATACGCGGCGCCATAGTGGTCGTCGTCGTCGAATTTCGCAACGAATCTGGCATCGGTCGCCGCCATCGCTGCGTTGAGGCACGAGCCCAACGACTGGTCGGGCGGGCCGTCGATCACGTGCGCTCCTCCAACGGCATCGAACGCGCCGGCGACGTCGACCCCGGAGAAGGACTCGGCGTTCGTCACGACGACGACGTTGAAGTCGTCGTAGTCCTGTCGACCGATGGATTTGACGAGGTGATCGAGTTGCTCCGGGCGCGATTTCACGCAGACGGCCGTGGTCGGCCCGGCCGCTGGCTCGACCGATGCTCTATACGACGCGTGCTGCGCGGCCAGCTGTCGGTTCCAACTCGTGAGATCGGTGCGATCCCCGTTGGCGCCCGCTCGGCGCCGAGCGGCACGCACGCCGCCAGGACCCGCAATGAGCCGGCGACCGTCGGCATAGGCCCGCCACAGGCGCTGCGACGCCGAGCTCACGACAGCACACCCGTGGAACCGAACTCCCACGGAGCCGCCACCGGAAAGCGGGCACAGAGGAACGCTGCAAGCAGACGTTCCCTGTCGGCAACGTCGTCGCCGACGTCGGCAGTCTCGTTGATGCAGAACGTGTCGATGTCAGTCGCCAGACGAATTCGGTCGAGGTGCAGACCAAGACGCCCCGACTCGACGTGGACGTAGTCATTGGAAAGCTCTCCGAGAACCGCCCGACCCGTCGCGAGCGCATAGTTCTGAGAGAACGACGCAGCGATCGACACATCGGTGGGGCTGCGGAAGCGACTCGCTTGCGTTGCGCCGACCGCGGCAGGGAACTCCCGCTCGATCTCGGCCATGACGGACCGCAGCTGGGGATACGGGGCATGAAACGGCTTCGAGGTGGCGACACGCCCAAATCGTTCCCGCAGCAGCTCGGCGCCGCGCTCGGCTGCACGGTCCACGTCTTGACTGTGGTGATCGACGTATCCGGGGCGCGGCGCGCTGCTGTGGAAGATACGCGGGAGCCCACTCGACGTGAAGAAGAACTCTGGACGCAACGAACGGCCGAGAAAGAAGTCGTCGTTGAAGTACACGAAGTGCTCGGACAATCCGTCGATGCGATGTAGCGCCGACTCCATCACGTGCGAGTTGAACGTCGGCAACACCGACGAGTCGAGAATCTCGGAGTGATCGACGACTCGGATCTGCGGTGTGTCCACCAACCACGACGGTCGTTGACCGGCGGTGACGACAAAAACCCGGCGAACCCAGCCGGCATACGCCCATATCGAGCGCAACGAGTAGAGCAGCTCGTCCCGACTCCTGAACCTCGCACGGTCCAACGCATTCTCGGACAGGTCACGACCTGTTGTCTCGGCCCACTCCCGAAAGCTCCGCTGCCACGCTTCGTCTGCTCCGTCGACCCAGGTGTACACCACATCGATGTCGAAGTCGGCATGCTCGAGATTGGCACCAACGGGAAACGCGCTTCGGCCGCGATAGTCGCGGCCCTCAACAGCCTCGACGACCGCTGGGCTGCGCGGGTCGAACCGATAGTGACCCCGTGTACCGATCATCTCCAACTGACCGGACGTGCCCTCCTCCCAGAACGTCAACTCCGCCGCCTGTTCTCGCCCGACCGCACGATCGCCGTACGAATATGCCCTGAACAGCCGCCACGCCCTCGCCTTGGACGCCCGCCGGCTCGCGGCGAACGAACGCAGCGTCATCAGCCGTGTCGTCGAGCGGTCGACCACCTCGACGAACCACGCCGCACCGTCGAGCGCAGCCAGTGCCCGCTTGGCCCGATCTCGCTCCTCGAGAGCAACGCCAAACACGAGATGGTCGTCGCGCCGGTCGATGAGGAACGAATCGATGCCGGTCGGAGCGAGCGCAGTCACCAGCGCATGTCCGTAGTCGTGGCGTAGGTCGCTCAGCCCGACCGGCAGTGTCCCAGCCGTGGCCAGACGCCGGGGGCCGAGCGCCGCAACCGACGGCCCGCGGCCGAGCACTGGCAACACACTCCGCTGTCGCTGCTCGATCGCTTCGCGGAGACGCAACGTCAATGTGCTGGCCAGCAAGGCCTTGACCGGCGGAGGGAGGCGTCGGTCGACCCGGTAGCGGGAAACGAGCGACCACATCCGATCGAAGTGGAGGCGCACGGCCGGGATGATACCGGTGGCGCGTCAGCGGCCAGCCGACCGTCTCAGGGCAATCAGATGACCGGCGGCCGTCCGAGCTGTGCGAGCCGCCATACGGTGCGCCAGCGGATCGGACGGTGTTCGATGGCTGAGCGCCAGCCGTCCATCCATCCCTGAAGGTATGACCGGCGGCACTCGCCCGCGGGGGCCCGGATGGTGCCGAGCACCAGCCACGCCGCCACGTGGACCAGGGCGACCGGCCATGGCAGGGTCCGGCGCGCGATCCAGACGCGATTTCGGCCGGTGAGGCGCCAACCGTCGGCGTGGCGCGAAATCTCAGTTCGTGGATGAAAGACCGTGACATCGGCGAGGTAGCGAATCCGCCACCCTGCGTCGATGAGCCGCCAACTGAGTTCGAGCTCTTCGTGACCGTAGAAGAGCTCGGTGAAATAGCCCCCGACCTGCTCGTACGCCTCGCGCCGGATGGCGCATGCGCCCCCGAGAAACGTCGCTACTTCACCCGCCCGATCAGCGTGTGCCTCACCCAGTCGCGGAACATGGCGACGGCTCGTCTCGCCTTGCTCGTCGATGATCCGCAGCGAGACGACGGCGAGCGTTGGGTCTGAGTCGAAGGCGGCGACTATCGGACCGGCGTCGGGGGCCAACAGCGCGGCATCGTCGTCGAGAAAGCCGACCAACGGAGTGTTGGCACGTTCGAGTCCGAGGTGGCGGGCGGCTGGTATTCCGACATTGCTGGCCGACTCGATGTGGTGATGAGTCCCGGGTAACTGCACGGGTCCCCCGCCGTTCGAGACGATGACTACGTCGGCACTCCCGTCCTCGCTCACCGACGTCGCAGCCACGCGTAGTTCGCTACGCCGATCGCCGCGGGTCAGAATCACCCAGCTCAGCGACGATTGCCCGCACATCAGGCCGAATGGTAGGTCCCCCGCCGGAGACCCGCGAACTGCCCGATCAGTGTTCGCAACCGTACGATCGCGGGTTGTGTTGCTGATTCGGCCGCGGTCGTTGCTGGGCTCTGTCCGCCGCACCATCGAACGGGTGCTGGCGCGATGGCCGGCGCTGGCGTACGTGGCACCGGCCGACATCCCCGCCGACAACGACCTCGCATCCAACTCCCGGCCACGCGTCGAGCTAGCCCGGCTCATCGCACTGGTCGGCACGTTCCTCCTCCAGGTCGATCAGCCGACCCGTAGTCAACGCTCGTTTGAAACCGCGTGGAGACTTGGCGATCGAACCGCAGCGATCGGTGTGGGAAACGCACTCTTGGCTGGCGGACCACTCGTGCCGAGCATGGACGCCGCTCGACGTCTCGTGTCCACCCACGGCGGAGACCCCGAACGCGCTCGCGTGTGGTTCAAGGCAGCGGCCGAGGGCGGCTCCGCGGACGATGGACTCGTGCGTGCCAATCTCGCTCTCGGTGACGTGGGTGCTGCGCTGCGAGCAACCGTCGATCATGAGCGCCGAATGGTCAGCACGCCAGCACATCGCGATGACTCGGCCGGACGCACTGAACTCGAGACGGTGCTTCGGCATCAGCTTGCCAGTCGACCGGGTGACACGCGCGTCCGCAACCGCCTCGTGCGGCTACTCCTCAGCAGAGCCGACTTCCAGGCTGCTACTGAGTGCTGTGGCGATGACCGGGAGCTTCAGATGCTCGTGGGCTGGGCCACTGCGACGGCGAGCGGCGATCACGAGCGCGCCCACGAAACGAAGCTCAGGCTCGCGCAGCGCGCCCGTCCACCGGCCCGAACCGCCACGATGGGTCGCATCGCCTATTTCGTCCAAGCGACGAACTATGCCTATGGCCCGAGCCAAGCATGCGACGCAATCGACGGGCACCGCCCGCTTCTCGCCACCGACGAGGAGCGCCGATCTCTCGACAAGCTACGGGCTGACACCGCCCTCCTTGCCGGCGACTCCCTACCGTTGCGGGCCTTTCGTTCGCTCCAGCCGGCACCGACCCGACGTGCGACCGAAGTACTGACGAATGCGGTTGCCGGTCGACGTGTCCTCGTCATCGGACCTTCTCCTCACCACAGGCCCCGAGCTGCCGACCTGCGCGAGGCCGACGTCGTGGTCTCGACGCAGGCGCCGCACGCGCTCGACCAACATGCTTCCCGACAGACCTTCGTGACCTACGTCGCCGACGATGTCGTGGCCGCTCGCGCTGATGCGTACCGCGCCCAACTCGATGAGCGAGCCGACACTGTCTTGGTCGTCCGTCCAACCCTCGCTTCGGCCATGCCGGCCCGGCTCCGCGGCCACGAGCGAGTGTCCATGATGACGTTCGAAGATGGCTCACCCTTTCTCGGCACGCACTTCGGCCTACAGCGAATTCTCTATGACATGCTGTCGATTGGGCCGACGCGCTTGACGATCTCCGGGGTCGACTTCTTCCTCGACCGATCGAGTCACCTTCCCGGGTATGTCGCGTTCGGGAGCACAGGGTTCCGCGAGTTCAACATCTCTCACGACCTGGCGTACGCCTTCATGTGGACACAGACCGTGCTGCAACACGGATTCATCGAGGCCGTTCCGACGCTCGGGAAGCTGTTGGAGATACCTCTCGCCACGTATCTACAGCAGCTGAAGTGGAGCTACGAAGGTCAGGAGACGTTTGAGGGGTGAGGCCGGCCTCACGCTCTCGTCGATACACTTGAGCGGTGCTTTCGGTCGAGCCCACCCAGGCTCCCTCAGAGGTCATTCCCCTCCGCGACCCTCACGAGACGGAGCGTCTCGGGCCGTATCTTCGTGACGTGCGGCGCCGCTGGCCGTACATCTGGTACAACGCCAGGAGCGAACTGCGGAGGCAACAAGTTAATACGGTATTCGGCAACCTGTGGCTGCTGATCAACCCTGCGTTGACCGTCGCCATCTTCTACCTCATCTTCGGCTTGCTGCTGCAGGTAGACCGTGGGGTCGACAACTTGCTGTTGTTTCTCGCAGTTGGCATCTTCGTCTTCAGGGCCACGCAACAGGCGACCACGTCGGGCTCCAAGGCCGTCGTGAACAACGAAGGATTGATTCGCTCGATCCACTTCCCAAGGCTTGTGCTCCCCCTCACCGCGACACTGGCTGAGACGCTCGCCACCACACTCTCGTTCCTGGTCGTCTTTGTTGTTGCCGTCGCGACCGGTGTCGCCCCGTCGCTGACGTGGCTGGTTCTGGTCCCGATCGTGGCCCTACAAACGGTGTTCAATTTCGGCGCAGGCACGATCGCGGCGCGGGTCACCACACATTTCAGAGACACCACGCAGCTTCTCCCGTTCGCGTTTCGGCTGTTGTTCTACGGATCGGGTGTCATCTTCAACGTCACCGCCTACGCAGAAGGTCGGAGATGGATCGAGATCCTGTTCGCACTCAATCCGATGTACTGCTTCATCTCCATGGCGCGCTGGACGATGCTGGGTGGCTCTGATGTCACGCCATTGGTGATTGCGTCGTCGATCATCTGGAGCATCGCACTGGCAGTCGGCGGCTTCTTTTGGTTCCGTGCAGGCGAAGCGAACTATGCCCGTTCCTGAGAACGAAGCGGAGTCTCCCTCGACAGCCGTGCTGGTGAACAACCTCGAGGTGGAGTACCGCGTCTACCACGACAGGGTCCGAGACGAACGCAGCGGCCTGGCGGGCAGGCTGCGCTCCAAGCACATCGAGATCGTCCAGGCCCTCAGAGGAGTCTCCTTCTCCGTGAATTCCGGTGAAGCGGTCGGGATCGTAGGGTCGAACGGATCGGGGAAGTCGACACTGCTTCGAGCGATTGCAGGTGTGCAGGCCAAGTCAGCCGGCTCGGTTCGAGTCCGCGGCGAGGCGCGACTGCTCAGTGTCGGTGCAACGCTCAAGCCGCAGCTCTCCGGCTATCGGAACGTCAAGCTCGGGGCCCTTGCAATGGGACTGACCACCGAGGAGATCGAGGAGGGGCTCGACGGTCTCGTCGAGTTCTCCGGGCTCGGCGACGCGATGGCTCGGCCGCTCAAGACGTATTCACAGGGAATGAAGGCGCGCCTGCTGTTCTCGATAGCAACGCTCCACATTCCCAATATTCTGCTCATCGACGAGGCGCTTGCCGTTGGCGACCGCCAGTTCAAAAGGCGGAGCCTCGAGCGAATTCGCAACATCCGCGCCGAGGCCGGCACCGTTCTCATGGTCACGCACAACATGAGCGAGATTCGGAACACATGCACTCGCGCCGTCTGGATGGATGGCGGTCAGATCGTGGCCGATGGTGACGTCGAAGACGTTCTGGCGCGATACGACGCAGCCTCGGAGTAACCGCAGGTCAGTTGACTCTGAGCCGCCGACGGGGTTCTTCCTCGCCGGGAAACACCCGCTTGACCCCGTCGCCGAGCGCCGTCTGCATGATGCGAATGTCGCGCACGAGATGCCGCAGACCCTGTGGCTCCACGCTGGCCGCATGGTCCGATCCCCACATGGTGCGATCGAGCGTGATGTGGCGCTCGACGGCCACCGCTCCGAGGGCGACGGCGCCGAGCGTGATCTGCAGCCCACGTTCGTGGCCTGAGTAGCCAACGGGAACGCTGTAGCGATCGCGCAATGTCTCGATCGTGCGGAGGTTCGACTCCTCCGGCGGGCACGGATAGGTCGATGTGGAGTGCAGCATCAGGAGTGGGCTACCCGACAGCACCTCGACCGCTCGATCGATCTCGGGAAGCGTTGACATGCCTGTCGACAGGATGATCGGCTTGCCGGTCGCCTGGAGCGCCCGCAACAACGGTTCGTCGGTAACGCTGGCGGAGGCAACCTTGTGCACCGGAGCATCGAAGCGCTCCATGAAATCGACCGAAGGCACGTCCCACGGAGAGGCGAACCAGTGCATTCCAGTTTTCGAGACATGCGTCGCGATCTCGGTGTACTCATCTTCCCCGAACTCGGTGCGACGTTTGTAGTCGATGTACGACATCTCGCCCCACGGGGTCTCGCGCATCTTGTCCCATTGATCGCGTGGTACGCAGATGTCTGGTGTGCGCTTCTGAAACTTGACGGCGTCACACCCGGCCTCATCTGCGACGTCGATGAGCTGCTTGGCGATGTCGACGTCGCCGTTGTGGTTGATACCGATCTCGGCGATGACGTACACGTCTCGGCCCGGCCCGATGTCACGGTCGGCGACGACGAAGTCCTTCATGGTCTAGAGCTCTTTCTCGATCTGGTCGTTCGTACTTGCGATGATTGCGTCGATGATCTCGCGCACGGCGCCGGTACCACCGCGCCGACGTGTCACGCACGCAAACTCGAGCAACAGCGATGGATGAGCGTCGGCGACGACGATAGGCCAGGCTACCCATCTCAGGCACGCAACGTCGTTGACGTCGTTGCCCACGTAGGCGATGTGGTCACACGAGACTTCTCGCTCGTCGGCCCAATGACGAAGTGCCCTGAGCTTGTTGTCGCACCCGCTGATGCACTCAATACCGAGCTTGTCCGCCCGCCGTTCGACGATTGGGACCCGCTCTTTCGAAATGATCAGCAGCGCGAGCCCGGCCCGCTTGGCGAGGGCGATCCCCATGCCGTCACTGCGGCTGACGACTGCGGACTCTTCACCCGACGAAGTGAGCGCCGCACGATCGTCGGTGTGTACGCCATCGAAGTCCATGACGAGCGCGCGGATCTGACGGCCATCGAGGGCGGCAGGACCGAGTGGATCGACGTCCGCGGCCATGGCCTGGGCGCGACGAAGGTCATCGGGCTCGTCGATCTCGATGGCGTGACGACTGTCGACCGGCTCGACCCCAACTCGGCCGAAGAACCGATGCCGACGTTCGAGGAACCCGGCGACATCCATGACATAGAACGCTCCGGTCTCCAGCCATTCAGCGGGTCGGTCCTGGCGACGGAGTCGTGTCGCTGCTTCGTGATTCACGCCTTCGGCGCCACCGTCGGTTCTCCACACAAACCCGTGGAACGGCACCGCTGAGAACACACTTGCGTACTCGCCGCTGCGAACTCGGGAGATCGCCCGCTCGACGGTCTCGGGATCGACGAACGGGCTGGTGCACTGCGCGAAGACCACCTGGTCGCTCGCGCTGAGGTGCCCGATCGTCTCAAGTGCGTGTATCAGCGCCCCTTCCGATGACGCAGTGTCGGACGCGAGGTCTTCGGGCCGCATGATGACGGACGCGCCATGCCGCTCTGCCTCAGCCGCGATTTCCGGTCCATCGGTCGACACGTAGATCCGCTCGATGCTCGGACAGCTCTGTAGGACAACCACCGACCGAGCGATCAGGCTACGACCGGCGACTGTACGCAGGTTCTTGTCGACGATGCCCTTCGATCCCGCCCGGGCTGGAACGACGGCTACGACGGTCACCGGATTGTCCCTACGTTGCGCAGCACCGTTCCGAAGCTACCTGCCCAATGCACCACCGGTGGCTAACGCGCGGCCGTGTCACCGTCAGCTGTGCTACAAGCCGATAGCTTCCCTCAGGCATGAGTGAGCCGGCCGGAGGCGATTCGCACCTATGACAGCGCTCTCGGTCATCTGCGCCTTTCACAACGCGGCTCCCTATCTGCCTGCCCTGCTGCAGACGCTGGCACGATCGACCTACTCCGACTTCGAGTTGATCCTGATCGACGACGGCTCAGCAGACGACCCATCCCAGGCGATCGACATGTTCTCCGACGAACTCCAATCGGTCTCGTTACTCCACAACGAGACGCCGCTCGGGCCCGCGACATCGCGCAACCTTGGAATGGCTGCATCATCTGCGCCGCTCCTCACCTTCGTCGACGCCGACGATTGGCTCTCGCCAACATTTCTCGCCACTCTGGTCGACACCATCGACGACCTCGATGTCGACTTCGTGCGGAGCAACCAGACGCGCGTGACCGGTACTCGCCGCGAGCTGTATCGAGCTCCCGATGCGCGGTACCACCGTCGACTCGACCCGAGCACCTGCATCCTGCCCCCCGACCGCGCCACCATGGTGGACTTCCCCTATACCCACTCGGGGATCTATCGCCGAGCGCTCTACGACTCGGGTCTGCTCGCGCTCCCCGAGGGCTTGTTCACGGCCGAGGACCGGCCATGGGTTTGGCGACTACACCTCGAGTGCCAGTCGTATGCTCGCACACCGGATGCCGGCTACTTCTACCGCCGGGGCGTGCCCACCTCGCTGACCCAGGTCGGCGACGTTCGCCAGCTCGATTTCATTCCGGCATTACAGCTGGTACTCGATCTTGTCGTCGACCAGCAGGAGCATCAGTGGGCGAGCCCGAAGGCCGTCCGTCAGACACTGTCGGTCGTGCACCGGCACATCACGCTCCGTGATCGCCTGACCCCTGAGCTGCAGGCGAAAATGATGGAGCGTGTGCGGACGCTCGTCGGATCGATGCCGGCGGATCTGGTCTCACTCCAACTCAACGAGATCGGCTTTAGGCGCGCCGACCAACTCCGTCACGCCATCCCAGAGCTCGGCGGCCGATGAACCAGCTACATCTCGTCTCCACGGTGTTCGGCGCGCTCAACGTTGCGGCCGCCATCGATCAGGGCCTGTACGGCACGGCAGGACCGGACCGCACGCTGCTCGTATCGACCAACGCCGAGATACCCGAGTCTGCGAGCAACCTCATCAGCCGCCTCGACGAGCTCGGTTTCAGTGATCGCTTCGACCGCGTTGTCAACTGGAACGAGTGCATCGCACCCTTCCACCCGAATACCTTTCGGAGCATCGGCGAACCGGCCGTCACGTCACAGTGGCTCCGATCCCAGATGGGTCTACCCAGCGGCCCGATCGAGCTCAACGTCGAGTCGATTCAGGTTCCGCCTGCCAGAACCCTGGCGGCACTCTTCCTCGATGCGCCGATCACCGTGTACTCCGATGGGCTGATGAGCTACGGGCCAACTCGCTTCTCGCTACCCATCCCGACCGGCGAACGGATCGAGCGTCTCGTACACCTCGACCTGATGCCCGGCGTCCAACCGATTCTACTCGGCGAGTTCGAGGTACCCGTGCAGGCAATCGACGACGACGCCTTCCGGACACAGCTCGATGCCGTTGCGCTATCCAGCTCCGACGCCCAGATCGTGGCTGCGGTCGGCGATCTGCCTCGACCCTGGGCGATGATACTGGGCCAATACCTTGCGCCGCTCGGCATCGTTTCATTCGAAGAGGAGCAGGCGACTGCATCAACGACCATCGAGCGGCTCGCTGCGGCCGGGTATCGAGCGGTGGTGTTCAAGCCGCACCCGACGGCGCCTTGGTCAACGTTCGACTCTCTCGAACGCACCGCCGCTGAAGCGGGGGTTGTCCTGAAAGTTGCGCACCGCACACACCCGTTCGAACTACTGATGGCGTCGGCGCAACCCGACCTTGTCGTCAGCTGTTTCTCGACCGGCCTAGCCATCGCATCACGGTTCTACGGCGCGCCAGTCGCAACATTTGGCACCGAGCCCGTACTGCGTGCGCTTACGCCGTACGAGAACAGCAACCGAGTGCCACTCACCATCGTCGATGCCACCGTCCCGCACCTCGGCGAGCGCGGCGTTCTCCAACCAACGTTCGATCTCGACACCGCCGCTGGCCGCGCCGATTCGCAGTCATTGATCCGAGCGGTGGGGTACACGATGCAGCCGCAGCTTCGCTCCGATCTTCGTCAACCGACCTTGCGCTGGCTCAAGTCCGTCGGCCCCGCACAGGTGGATCGCTGGTTCGAGCGATCCAGGCTTGGCGCGCTCGGGCTTCCCGGGGCACCCCCAACTCGAGCTCGACGGATCAAGACGGCCGTGTGGCGAGTGTCGGACAGCTCCCGGCGCACCGTTCGCTCCTCGCCGCCGATCGCTCGCGCGGCCCGCAACACGCGTCGGGTTCTGACACCGATGTGGGATCGTGCCACCCGCTCTAGTGGCACCGCGCAACGCGTCTCGAGAGCAATCGGTAGCGACGACGCAAGATAGGGAATAGTCCATGGAATGGCGTCATACCGTATGGCCAGAGGGCCAACTCGTGTACACAGCGACGGCAAAGGTCGCGAACACATCGCTGAAGGCAGCGCTGCTAGAGACGTTCTCTCCCACTGTATCGAGGAGAAACCCCCATGCTTCCGATGTCGGCTATGTGACCGTCAACCCCGATCGAATCGGTGGAACCTACCCCGGGTACCTCCACATTGCGGCGGCCAGAAACCCCTTCGATCGGTTGGTCTCGTTCTGGTCCGACAAGATCGCGGGGAGTGGAATGACCGATGGGCTGAGCGACCTCGGCTTCTCAACGAACATGAGCTTCGAGGCGGCTGCTCGGCGCGCATGCGAGTTGCCTGACGAGCAGACCGATCCGCACATCCGATCTCAATCGTTCCTCCTCTTAAACAATCGCCATCGTCTGCGGGTCGATGTGCTCCTCCGCTTCGAGCACCTCGAGGAGGACTGGGACCTGCTGCGTCACTGCGTGCGGACAAAGAATGGCGCCGAGATCAGCCCGCTGCCGCAACGGCGCACCAGCGAGCACGCCTCGTTCGTGAGCTACTACGACGAGATCACTGCAGCACTCGTGGCCCAGCGGTACCGGTCGGACTTCGACGTACTCGGCTATCCTAGAGACATCACGGGAGCGGCAGCGTCCGACCTGTCCCCGCTGGGGTTGGAGGACTCGAGCCGGTTTGTGTTGGACCTGTCGCAAGCGAAGTCTTCGCGTGGCATTAGGTTCGCCTCCGGTGGCGGGGGTTACATGAGCCTCGTCTCGCTCGGACCTCGAGGACAACTCGGTCGCGTGACAGCGCTCTCGGAGGGGCGGATCGAGCCGACCGCGTTTGATCTGGTGATCGCTCCGGCGAAGCGCCCCGATAGCGGTCCCGTCGCCACGATGCTTGACCTCTTCGAGAATCGTGAGGTCGAGGTCCTGACCGACGCTCCGATTCCACACCCGGCGACGAACAGCGAAGCGGGGCGGGCCGTCACGCAACCGTCTCTGGTCGAGCGTTCAAGAAAGAGGACTGCCCGACTCATCGGCGCACTCCGCCGCCGCCGCTAGGCCCTCGATGTCGGACCCGGAGCGCTCGAAGAGAAACCCTGCTCAAGGTTGATCATTCGCCAAACAGCCACGGCTCGCTCGACCGCGAACAGCTCGTCAGCAGGTCTCGGCTCGCACCGGCGGAACACTGCCCGGACAGTCTCGTCGCCTCTGACGAGTTCGAAGCCACGTGGCAGCATCAGCGCGCACAACGACACCAGCGAGAAGTTGTACACGTGGGGAATCTGAAGATACTGCAGCAGGTCGCCGCCGTACGCAGACCTGACGTAGTCGAGCCCGGGGACGGCAATGACGAGCAGGCTTCCACGCTCAAGCAATTCTGCACATCGATCGATCTCTGCCCCGACGTCGGCAATGTGTTCGAGCACGTGGTGGTAGTAGATCATTGACGGGCGCTCGTCGAGGTTCGCATCCTCGAGCTTGCCGACACGTAGGTCGTACCCGAGATCCCGCCCGATCTGCATGAAATCGGCGTCGAGATCGAGACCGATCACACGATGACCCGCCTTCACAAATTGACTGACGACCAGCCCGGCCGAACAACCGACCTCCACAACTAGGCCGTTCTTCGAGAGGGCCTCGCGCACCTCCTGTTGGCGCAACGCCCAGTCAACGAACCGCCTCGGTCGACGGCTCGCCCGAGACCGGAAACCCTCGATCGTCGGAAC
This sequence comes from Actinomycetota bacterium, assembly GCA_039177505.1. Taxonomy (GTDB): domain Bacteria; phylum Actinomycetota; class Acidimicrobiia; order Acidimicrobiales; family Ilumatobacteraceae; genus JABSQH01. Next base: position 46,326 of record JBCDFR010000006.1, read on the forward strand.
CGTGCTTCGCCCCTCAAATAGTTCGCGGTAGAACTCAGCATAGAACCGGTTGTAAAACGCCTGGGTTGGCCGAGGCTCAGCTTGCACCAAACCGCAGTATCGGCAGACACACATGGGAAAACGCAGCCCCAACCGTTCGACATCCGCCACCTCACGCCACCCTCGCCCTCCACAACTTGGGCACGAATGCTGCTCGAGCGGGTCAGCATCGAGCAGATCCATCACCTGTTCGCGTGCCGCTCGTTGAACGGCACGGCGTTCGGGGTCGTTATACGCGAACGACGGATGAATGTCCGCCGCCTCAGTCCAGCTAAGTCGCGGAGAGATGGGACCACGCCGGATCGAGCGGCGGCGACGAGTATCGGACTCATCGATGCGCGAGTTGGCCCCCACGACCGACGGCGACGAAACGCTCGCCGTGGTTGCGCGTCTCACAAACGGACGATCTCGAATGGGAAGCCGTGCCACCCGCGAGATGAGCGCCGACGAGGTAGCGCCGATCTGACGGACTGCGGACTCCACACGAGGGCCCGACGCTGGCACGACAACAGACCGGTCTTGGGCGAGCGTGGCGTGCGGTCGTCGATCAGCGTCGAGGTCAGCGGCGTCAACGATGAGCACGTCGAAGAGTTCTGCCGGAACTCGACCCGTCTCTAGTGCTGTCAACCGATTGAGCTGCCCACGGCTTCCGAAACGGGCAGACGCCAGGTAGTGACCACCGGTGGAACGAACGACTCGCTCCCGAGCCGGTGCGGCTCCCTGTAGATCGAGGACGTACGCACCCGGATGCCGACGCAGCTTCGTAGGCACGTCGTTGGCTGCAGACTGGTCAGCGGTCGGCGCTCTCGGGTAATTCAGCAAGCGGAAGTCCTCGGCGTACCGTTGCACTACCATTCGACGAGTGCTGTCGTTGTAGAGCGAGGCAGAGCCTTCGTGCTCACTAACCTGACGCAGCGGCAACGGAGCCAGCCGAATGCCGGAGCGCACCGCGACGATACCTGTCAGTAAGTCCCAGTCGGCCTCAAGAAACTCGAATCGCAAGAGCAGATCAGCGCGGAGGTTCATGCGGGCATTCGCCAGGAGGAACGTCTGGGAGCGAATGTGCGCATCCGTCGCGTCGTCAGAAAGTGAACACGCCAGCGATACAGAGTCCGCAAAAGACATGCCCTGCTCGAATCCCAGCGCGCGGAGCCCGTCGTTCATCCCGTCGCCGACGATCTTGTCGGACCAGAACGAGACGAGTCGATCGAACGGGTTGCGAACGACGGTGAAGTGGCAAAACTCGGGGAAGTGCGCACCGATGCGGTCTGGATCGACCGTTTGGTATCCGGCATCGGGCGAGTGTGGGCTGTCCGAGTCAGCGTCGGGCCGGAACGTATTCAGCAACCCAACCTTCACCGAGGTGTTGGCAGCCTTTGGTATCGCCGTATAGATCAACCTGCCCTCGGGCCATACGGTGTGACGCCACTCCACGGCAAAACGCTCCTTCCAGTGGGTTCTGGCGAACGAAAATTGGGCAGGGTACAACACCATCGCGCCAATGGCTCGCCGACACTGAACTCCAGCCGACCCGAATAGACTCGTCCGGTGAGTCGGATTCCAGACAAGACGAGTGCGATCAACAGCGGAACTCAGGCGCCCGTTCTCGTAACTGGGGCTGCGGGCTACATCGGGTCACATACAGTTCGCGCACTTCTCGCAGCCGGCCGCGAGGTCATCGCGTTCGACAGTCTGGAACTCGGAACAGCGAATGCCGTTCGGGGAGTCCCATTGATCGTTGGCGATGTTGCTGATGGGAACCTCGTCAAGGCGACGATCCAGAAGTACGGAATCAGCCAAGTGGTGCACTTCGCGGCGTACAAGTCGGTCGGCGAGTCGATGCGCCAGCCCATAAAGTACTGGCGAAACAACGTCTCCGGATCGACCGAATTGATCGCTGCGTGCCACAGCGAGGACGTCACCGAATTCGTTTTCTCATCATCGTGCTCGGTGTACGGAACTCCAGAGGCGATCCCAGTCGATGAGAGTGCGACGATTGCTCCCGAGAGCGTGTACGCCGAGTCGAAGGCGACGGTAGAGCGCGTTCTCGCATGGTCGGCAGCAACGCTCGGCATTCGCTCGATCAGCTTGCGGTACTTCAACGCAGCGGGAGCGAGCTTGGATGGCGATCTTGGAGAGAACTGGGACCATAGCATCAACCTCATCCCACTCGTCATGAAGGCACTGCTGCTGCCCGGTCACGCCGTCGATGTCTTCGGCAGTGACTACGACACGCCCGACGGGACGGCGGTTCGCGACTACATCCACGTCGCAGATCTCGCCAATGCCCACGTACTCGCTCTCGACTGTCTGGCGGCTGGCGCCGACACGATGGCCCTGAACCTCGGAACGGGGACCGGCTCCTCGGTGCGACAAGTGATCGAGTGCGCACAACGAGTCGCCAACCGTCCAGTGCCGCATCGCTTCGTCGACCGCCGCCCGGGCGACCCGGTCGCCACGATCGCGGATCCGCGACGCGCCGAGCGCGTTCTCGGGTGGAAGGCCCGCTACGCGCTCGACACGATCATCGAGTCGGCCTTCGATTGGCATAGTGCGCGACCCCCAACAACGCCTGCCCAGAGCTAGCTCTTCGTCTACTGCCGGGGTTGTTCAGCGACCACTGCGCGCCCTACCGTCTCGCCAGTGCGGTGCACGCTACACATCGGGTCTCCGAAGACTGGAACGACCACTGTTCAACAGTTCTTGGCTGGTCACCGCGATGAGCTTCAGGAACGATCGACGTGGTATCCCCAGGCTGGGACGCGACCTGCCGACCACATGGGCACTCACGCTCGACAGATCGGCTTTCGATTCGCTATGGCCGATCCCTACGCACCCTCGAACGGCCTCGCCATCGAAGCGCGCCTGGACGATGTACTTCAGCGCGCGGCGTTCCGCGACCGATTCATCACCGCCTTCGATCGTGAGCTCACTGCTGTGGGCGCAGTGGACACGGCGGTCATCTCGGACGAAGCGCTCTTCAGCTACGCCGACAATACACTCGCCTCCAATGCGGCTGCTTTCCTGAGAGAACGCTTCGACGAGTTCGCTGTACTCGTGTACCTAAGGCGGCCTGACGAGTTCCTCACCAGTCTCTACTCCACACACATCAAGGGAGGCGGGACATACGAGCTTCCCGAGTTCGTCGACCGCAACACCTATCGAGTTCGATACGCAGCGGCACTCATGCCGTGGATCGACCAGGCTCCCGATGCTCTCGAAGTCGTTGCCTTTGACCGCAGGTCGCTGCGAGACGGCGACATCTTGAGCGACGCGCTCGCACGACTCGGCATCGAAGCCGTAGCAGAACAAGGATGGGTGAGGAACGAATCCCTGTCGGCTACGGGATGTGAAGTGCTGCGGAAGATCAACTTGCTGTGCAAGAAACGGGGGCGCGCCCGCCCAGGGCGTTTGCGTGCAATCATGTCGCGCAATTTCGCGGGTCGGCCACCGTCGATTCCCATGCGCCAACGACAGGCACTCGCTGAGCAACTCAACAGCGATCACTCGCAGCTGATGAGGATCGTTTCCGACGTAGAGCGACCAAATTTCTACACGCTGGAGGATGTCGCGCACTCCACTCAGGATCCGCCGGCCGAACTCGATTCAGACACGACCGATGCAATGGCCCGCTCGCTGTTGGAGGCAGTGACTCGACTTCCCAAACAGTGAGCCGCAGCGTTTCATGACACCGAGCGGCGCTAGTTGTGGAACTGACGTAGGCCGATTACGCGGTCGGCTTCTTGGTTTGTTGTAGCACCCTTTCGTAGGCGGTTTTGAGGGGGACCCGGTAGTTAGTCCAGTGGCTATGCGGCTTGGGGTTGGTTGATGGTCCACTCGGTGGCGAACTCACATGGGGTGAGGTCGCCGTGGGCCGAGTGGGGGTCGGTTCATGTTGTAGTCGATTCTCCAGTCCGCGATGATCACGCGGGCTTCGAGCAGGCTGTCGAACTGCCAGCCGTTGAGCAATTCGTCGCACAGGCGGCCGTCGAACGACTCGACCCAGGCGTTCTGCCACGGTGAGCCGGGGTCGATGAACACCGAGTTGGTGTTGTTGAAGCGGCACCAGTCGGCAACAGCGTGCGCGATGAACTCGGGACCGTGGTCGAACCACACGAATGCCGGCGCACCGCAACGTTGTTGTGACAGCCGGTCGAGCACGGCAACGACGCCGTCGGCGTCGATCGAGCGGTCGACTTCGACCGCTCGATGGCTTCTCGGGTGAACTCGTCGATCACGTTGAGCAACTTCAAGGTACGGCCGTCGACGGTGACGTCGAACTGGAAATCGAGCGCCCACAGCGCGTTCGGCACGATTGGGCACATCGCCCCGACGTGAGCTCCGATCCCGCGCAGCGGCTTCTTGCGGCGGCGTTGAGGGACGCGCAGGCCCTCGTCTCGCCACAGACGGCGGATCCGCTTGTCGTTCACCGCCCAGCCAGCGCGGCGCGCGGCTTTGGCTGCTCCTCGCCATCCCCACCGCGGTCGACGCTTCGAGAAGCCCCCCAAGAACTCCCGAAGTTGGGCCTCGTCGTCGGAGATCGGTGGCGAGTTGAGGCGCTGGGTGGAGCGGTGCTGGCCGACCGCTCGGCAGGCTCGTCGTTCGGAGACCCCGAACCGGTCGCGCAGCATCGTCACGGCGCTGCGCTTGCGGTTCGGGGTCAGAAGTCTCCCTCCGCGATCTCCTTGAGCATCGAATTGTCGAGCTCGGCCTCGGCCAACAGCTTCTTCAGGCGGGCGTTCTCACCCTCGAGCTCCTTGAGACGCTTCGCGTCGTTGGCTTTCATCCCGCCGTACGGGGCGAGCCACCGGTGCCACGTCGACTCCGCGATCTCCAGGTGGCGGCACACCTCATCGAGTTCCGGGCCGCCAACGAGCTGGCGGTGGCCCTCGTCGAGCTTGCGGATGATCTGTTCCGGCGTGTGCCGCCGACGCTTCTTGGTCATGTCGTTGCTGCTCTGTTCAGAGTCGCACAACGACTGGACCACTACGAGGGTTTCACCTCAGGTTGGCCGCCGAGCCCGCCGTGGGGTCAGTGGAAGTTGTAGAAGTCTTCCCACTCCTGGAGCTTGTTGTTGAATCGGACGGAGTCGTCCATGACGACACCGTCGAGGAGCTTGTCGAACTCGTCGATGTCCATGCGGTGTGATCGTTCCACCTGCACGCCCTGCTGGGCTATGGCTCCCACGCCGACGTTGACCACCTGCAGCACTTGGTTAGGGTGGCGATTCAACGAGAAGCTGCTTTCCGTCATCGATGCGCTCTTGGGGTTCATCTCGAAGGCGAAGACGGAGGTCGCCGCTGGCAGGCCGGCAGCCACGAGCAATACGTAGCTGTGGTACAACCCAGTGTCGAAGACTGTCGTAGCGGTCGGGAACTGCGGCATCGAGGGGAGCACCAAGAGCGTGGCGAGCAGACCCGGCTCTTGAACACCGCTATTCAACGATCTCGTTGCAACCCACTTTTCCGAACGGGCACTGAACCGGACCGGTTCCGACAGCTGAGGGGAATCGAACGTCAGCGTGATCGCGCCGGCGTCGGTTCGACGGCGATGGTCGTGCCGAAACGCGCCGTGCGTTTCACCTTTTGGGCAGCGTTGACATCACGCTGACCCCCGGCGAAAGCCTAGGTCAATTCTGTGGACGGGTGGAGGTGCGTCGAGCGGATGCGATCGATCCATCCAATGAGCACTGCGACAGCACGCGGGTCGTGACGCAGGCGATGACCCGCACCCTCCAACACGCTCAACTCCGCCGATCCGTGGGCATTCACCAACTGGCGAGCGTCGGAGACCGGCACGCTGTCGTCTTCGGTGCCGTGCATCACCATCAGTGGTCGGGGAGCAAATCGACGCGCCGATGCGACCGGGCGGAATCTTCGGAACTCGCGGGTCCACTCATCGACCGAAGCAGGAAACTGTCGATCGGTGATCGCCCCGATGTCGCGGGCGTGTTCGAGGAATCGACGGGGGTGGTCGGCCCAGTCGTCAAAGTCGGCACGCGGGCTCACCAATGCGGCCGCCGACACCCGCGGGTCATCGGCGCCGACACATATGGCAATCGACCCACCGGTATTGGTGCCGACGAGAATGATCCCGCTCGGACTACACGTTCGCAGCACGTAGCCGATTGCGTTTCGCAGGTCGTCAACCCAGCCCTGCAAGGAGAAGTCGCCCTCGCTGTCACCGCAACCGCGAAAGTTGAACGCCAGCGCGGCGCATCCCACCTCGCGAGCGATCCGATCAACCAATTGCGGGTAGGTGCCGGCCGAACGACGGGCATCGAGCGGACCGATCGGGAAACCATGGCAGACGACAACGGCGGGCCCATCGGTCTCCCCCGCCGGCGGAATCGCGAGGTGACATGCGAGCGACAACCCGACCGAATCGAAACGCTCGTCCATGCCGGGCATCGCTGGCCCCTAGGAGAACGGCTTACGCTGCAGCCGGTGTCGGCTGCCCGTGGCCAGCGTGTAGCCGCGGTTGCGCGCCTCGGGCAGAGTGTCGGGAGCGAAACTGAGCCCGACCCCTTCCGAGACGATCTCATCGATGATCGACTCGTCGGTCCACTCGTCGAGGTCGTAGACGAGCTGGGTGCGCTTGTCGCCGAGGTACCGGGTTTCCTCGAACTTCGTCGGTCGTTCCATCACCGATCAACGTATCGCAGCACGCCGCGAACGCGGTGGTGCCGGACACCCGAAGGTGTCCGGCACCACACAGACTGTCTGAGACCGATCGCACCATGACGCCGGACCGTGAGGTCGAAGCGACACCGCTGGGACCAGTTGCGGCGATGACGATCAGCGGGGGTTGGCGGAAATTCGCCAGGCGGTCCAGCCTGTCGGCCTAGCGGCCAACCACCTCCAGGGTCCCGTGATAACTGTCTGGCATTGTGTGGACCACCTCCCTTCTCTGGTGCTGCAGAAGTTAGCCAGAGCACCGGGACGGGTCCAGCCACTTACGATGAACGCCGTGTAAACCCATCACTCGACGGCCTCGTCGACGCTCCCCCAACAACGCCGTCGCTACAGGGTGTAGGTCTGGCTGCGCAAGATACGCGTTCCGAGTTCGGCGTCCCCGACCATCGACACCGAAGGGTCGTCAACACTTAGTGGGACTCGACCGGCCGACCGACGCGTCATGACACCGACCGGCATCGTCAGCGTGACGGTGGCGGGACCTGGCAACGACGACACCACGCCTGCCCGGCCGTCGACCAACACATGGATCTCGCGGACAACGACGTCGTCGTCGGTGAGGGCGAACGTCACCGACTGGCCGTCGGCCGCGCCAGCCTTCTTCCCCACGACGAAGCCCATCGCCGTGGTTAACTCGTCGAGCGTCACCTCGACCGGCAGTCCGGACCCGTTGCCCGGTCGTCCGAGGGCGTCGCGGATGTCCTGCTCGTGGTACCAGCAGTCGTACACACGGATCTGCATGAAGCGCCCGTAGGTGGCCTTGCCGGCGGGCGTGAACGATTCGGCGTCCCACTCTCGCTGCGACATGTCTGCGAGAGCGACACGGCGTTGGGCGGTGACATCCCTAAACCGGGCAAGGACATCCGCTGACGACTCCGACCGAAGCGCTTCGACCCACACCTCGTTGAACTCGCCGATGTCGTTGCGCACGTGGGCGTGCTCACCGCGATCGATTTCGATTCCGGGAACCGGATTTCCCAGCAGCATCTGCTCGGTACCGATGATGTGGGAGACGTTGTCTTTCACATCCCAACCCGGCAACACCGTCAGCACCGACCACTCATCGTCACGCAGCTCCGACAGCAGCGCCTCGATACTGGCCCACTCCTCTTCGAGTGCGGCGATGGTCCGGTCTCTGGGAATCTGCGCGGTCATACAGTTCGCGAGCTTGCCAGCGTGTACCGACGTAGTCCGAGGCGAGCCGAGGGCTACAACGCGTCGTCCAAACCCGCTTGCGGGCCAACGGCGCCGATCGCCTCGAAGTACGCCAGATGTGCTTCGACCACGTTGACGGCATCGACGTCGTCGAGCAGATCGACATCGTTGCGCTCGGCTTCGCCGAGTAAATACGCCGTCAAGGCGTCTTCGGTCAGCACCACCGGGTCGTCGATCACCTGTTTCGCGTCGACCGCTCTGTCGGGCTGTAAACCCTGCGAGTGCAGCCACTGCATGTGGAACACGAGCAGCTGCTCGACTTCCTCGGGCGTGAGCCGTGCCTGGCTCTCATCAGGAAGCCGATCGCACACGAAGTCCACGGCTTCGTCCAGTTCGTAGACGACTCGCGGCGCAACGGCGTCGAGTCGGTGTGCCTCCCGCCCCACGGCCACCGCAGCGATCACAAACACCAGCACAGCAGCCACCACCGCGAAGACAATCGTCACCGGCTCCATCGAGCATCAGTGTACGAACGCTTCGCCAAGTGCCCTCAGACTCAGACGCGACTGGTCGCCCGCGCGCAGTGCCGGCGGGCGACCAGAACGAAGCATCGGGAGCTCGGGAGGCGAGGCAAAGGCCGCCAGGCCGACCGAGCCCGAATAGATCAGATACCGATACGCTGAGCGAGCTGCTCGCGGTGGTACGTCGGATCGCCGAACAGCAGCTCGGAGCTCTTCGCCCGCTTGAAGTACAGATGCGCCGGGTGCTCCCAGGTGAAGCCGATGCCGCCGTGAATCTGGATGTTCTCGGCGGTGGCGTGGAAGTACGCCTCTGAGCAGTAGGCCTTGGCCAGCGAAGCGGTCGACGGGAGCTCGTCGTTCATCTCGCTGGCGCACCACATGCCGTAGTAGGCGGCCGACTTGGCCGACTCGACCTCGAGCAGCATGTCGGCACACTTGTGCTTGATCGCCTGGAACGAGCCGATCGGGCGGCCGAACTGGACGCGCACCTTGGCGTACTCGACGGCCATGTCGAGCACGAACTGGGCACCGCCGACCTGCTCGGCGGCGAGGCTGACCGCGGCGAGGTCAAGCACGGTCTGCAGCACGTCCCAGCCCTCGCCGTCCTCACCGATCAACGTGGCCGGCACGTTGTCGAAGTCGAGCTTGGCCTGCTTGCGCGTCTGGTCCATCGTCGACAACGAGGTTTTGGTCAGGCCCGAAGCGCCACCGTCAACAGCGAACAGGCTGACGCCATTGCCCGTGCGGGCAGCCACGATGATCAGCGACGCGACGTGGCCGTCAAGCACGAACGACTTCGTGCCGGACAGCGTGTAGCCGTCGGTGGACGGAGTGGCTTCCATCGTGATGCCCGACTCGTCCCACTTGCCCGAGGGCTCGGTGAAGGCCACGGTGGCGATGGTTTCGCCCGAGGCGATCCCGGGGAGGTACTGCTTCTTGGCGTTGTCATCACCCGAGAGCAGCAGGGTGTTGCCGGCGAGCACAACGGTCGAGAAGAACGGTGCACACAGCAGCGCCCGGCCCATCTCTTCGAGCACGATGCCCAGTTCGACGTAGCCGTAGCCGGAGCCGCCGTACTCCTCGGGGATGTGCAGGCCCTGCAGACCCATCTGCTCGCCCATCTGTGACCACACGGCTTCGTCGTAGCCCTGCTCGGTCTCCATCTGCTCACGCACGGCTTCCTCGCTGCTCTTGGCTTCGAGGAACGCACGCACGGTCTTGCGTAGCTCTTCTTGCTCTTCTGTGAACGCGAAATTCATGGAGGTCAGCATGGCCCCGGGGACCCACGACTGTCGAATTGATCTGTGTACACTTGCGTACACATGGCTGAGGCGACGAGTGTCGGAGTCCGCGAACTACGCGCTTCGCTCACCGAGGCCCTCGCTCGCGCCAGCGCTGGCGAGCGGACCGTCATCACCAGCCGTGGCCGGCCCGTGGCCCAGCTCACGCCGCTCGACGCGGCCGCTCCCACACTGGAACGGCTGATCGGCGCAGGCGCGGTCATCCCGCCGCGACGCACTGGCGAGTTCCGCGCATCCGAAGCCGTCGCTGTATGGGCCGGGGTGCGCATCGATCAGGCGCTGCGGGAGCTGCGCGGATGACGCTGGTCCTCGACACGTCGGCGCTGCTCTCGGTCGCCATCGACGGCGGCGAGCGAGCCATCGTGTTGGCCGCGCTCGACGACGACCCGGTGTGGTCGGCGAGCGCCCTCGCCCTCACCGAGGCGCTCCCCGCGATCGACCGGCTGAGCGACGAAGGCATCATCCGCCTCGATCTCGAAGACGCGGTCCGTCGGGTCTGGGACCACCTTCACGTCGTCCCACTAGACCAGCAGTGTCTCGATCGTGCCGCTGCGCTCTCGCGCGAACAGCCGGTCCGTTTGACCGACGCCATTCACCTAGCCGCGGCAGAGCGGCTCCCCGCTCCCCTGCGCCTCGTCACCTTCGATCCCGTGCAGATCCCGGTTGCCCTCGGACTCGGTTTCGACGTCATCAGCAACTGAGCGCGGCGTCCATCACCGGTTGTTCTGATCGACCGCCAACGCTCCATCACGGACGGTATCGATCTTCTGGACCTCGCCGACCGAGCAATGCGCTCGGCACTCCAAGCGTGTCGGCGTCACGCTCCTTCGACGTGATCTGCCCCGAACTCGGTCGCGAGCGCAGGCGGGCCGCCGGAGTCCGCAACGTCACTACGAATGCGCCGCATCGGCAACACGGCTGCGGCGGCGAGGATCCCGAAGGCCAAAGGCAGCGCCCGATAGGTGAAGAACGTGTGCGTTTGGCTGTGGTTCCGGAGCACCTCGTACCAGACGAGGACGATCACGACCGTTGCGGCAACGATGCTTCGGTCGAGGCCACGCACCACGAGCCCGGGGCGGCGTCGTCGACGCCACCACACAACGGCGACGACCACGACCGTGGCGACCACCACCCAGCCGGTCATGGGTTGATCTCTCCAGAACACGACGTTACGACGAATCGTCTCACCAAACGTGAGATCGAGCTCGCCCGTCTCGGTGGTGAGCCGGTTGTTGACCGTGTAGTCGACCGTGTCGCGCACCCGCTCGAACCCGAAAACCGGGATCGAAATCAGCCACTTCACCCCCCATGTCCAGGCATACCCGACGATCCACGATCCAGCCGCCAGCGCAGTCGTACCAAACAACGTCCAACCAACCTGACGGCGCGCCGCCGCGGCAGCGACGACGAACGAACACAGCGACCACAACCCCGGGGCGCTGTTGAGCAAGTCAAACACGACCACCGCAGCTCCCGACGTCGCCGACACTGCGATCACCGGCCACGGCCGAACGTTGCGTGCAGCAACGGCGTTGGCCACCCACGCCGTCGTCAATCCACCGAGCACGCCGAATGCGTGCGGCAGCGCATACGGCAGATCGACGAAGTCGCTCGTCAGCACAAAAGGGGCGAGCAGCACAGTGGCTACCGCACGACCGTGCACGCGAGCGACCGATCGAGCGAGTCCGAACAACGCCAACCCGAGCGCTGCCATCACCAGTACCCGGGTGGCTGGAAGCCCGAGGAACGCGATCGACGGGCGCAGGAATGCGCTGTAGCCATGCCAGTAGCGGAAATAGTCGGTCTGTCGTTCGAGCGCCCCGTCGCCCGTCGCCCAGGCTTCGAGGGCCGGCACCGCGTCCTCGCACTGCCACAGCGTCTGTCCGGCGATGGCCGACGAAACGATGTTGCGGCCCGGGAGGTCGCCGAGCCCGATGGTCAGCCCAATGCAGTCGGTGAACCCATCGACCTGCGATGCGATCAGCCCGGGCGGATAGCTGTTCGTGTCGAGTTGTCCCGCTTGGGCAGCATCGAACAGCGACTCGGCGACGAGACGATCCGGCACGAGTTCGCCAACCATGATCAGTGCGAACGCTGCCGCGGGCAGCGCCACGGCCAACACGACAATGTTGCGAAGCAGCGCACGCCTCGGCATCGACGGGTCGTCGTGCGGATCTACTCCCTGCTCGGCAACCTCACCTGCGTCAGCGACCACGCGCCGACGCTAGATGAACCGACGCTGTGGGAGACTCATCTGATGGCTCCGCCATCGAACACGCTGCACTGGTCGGACGCCGACGTCGAGGTCCACAAGCTGGTCGTCGGCCCGGTCGACAACAACGTGTTCGTCGTGCGCTGTGCCGCTACGGGTGAGGCCGTGCTGCTCGACGCGGCGAACGAACACGAACAGCTCCTCGAGCTGTGCCAGCGGCTCGGCGTGCGCCGAGTGCTCGAAACCCATGGCCACTGGGACCACATCCAAGCGGTGCCGGCGATGCGCGAGGCGGGGTACGAAGTTGCCGTCACCGCGGCCGACGCACCAAAGCTCGACGAGGTCGGCTACGACGTGTTCCTCGACGACACCGAGGTGATCGAAGTCGGCAAGCTCCGTCTGCACGCGATCCACAACCCCGGCCACACACCGGGTTCGATCTCGTTCAAACTCGACGACACGCCGCTGCTGTTCACCGGCGACACGCTGTTCCCCGGCGGGCCCGGCGCCACCCACTTCGACGACGGCGACTTCGACACGATCATCGACTCGATCACCTCGAAGCTGTTCACGTTTCCTGCAGACACGATCGTGCTCCCGGGTCATGGCGACGACACCACGATCGGCACCGAGCGTCCGCACCTCGACGAGTGGATCGAACGCGGCTGGTAGCGGAGCCTGTACGACGATGCGCTACGACGAACGCCCGATAGACGACACACCACTTCACACCGCCGACCTCCCGCCGACGCCGGTACGCGACCGCAACATCCCCGCCACGGCGTGGGTCGAAGCGCCGCCCGACCTGCTCGCACTCGGCTCCGATCTGCCCGGCTCACCGGTTGCCGAGTACAAACGCCGCATCGGCCCGTGGCTGCTGTGGCGCGCTGGTCCGGCAAAGGGCGCCGACGCCCGCTACTGGGCGGCACTCGCCGACGATCTCGACGATGCGCACACGCTGCGACTGTTCCCCGACGGTTCCGCCTCGGGCGACGGGCCGAGCGGCGCCACCCACGACCGCTTCCGCGCCTGGAAAGAAGACCTCCGCGACCACGACCGGTGAGCGAAAGGGCCCACAGGTGGCGCATCCGCTCACCGCAGATGCGGCAACACTCCCACCGGTGAGCGAAAGGGCCCACAGGTGGCGCATTCGCTCACCGCAGATGCGGCAACACCAGCCCGATCATCTGAGCTCGATAATTAGCACTATCGGCGTAGTGATAATTGCGGTGACCAGCGGTAACCTCGATGCCGTGACCGAGGCCTTGTTTCGGATCGAGAACCTCCACGCGCGGCCGGCCGCCGAGCCCGGCGAGGACGACCACGACAACATCCTGCGCGGCCTCGACCTCACGGTCGCGGCCGGCGAGATCCACGCCATCATGGGCCCCAACGGTTCGGGCAAGTCGACACTCGGCGCGACGCTGATGGGTTCTCCGGAGTACGAGGTCACCGACGGGTCCGTGACGCTGCGCGGCGACGACATCACCGAGTGGGAACCCGACGACCGCGCCAAAGCGGGCGTGTTCCTCGCGTTCCAATACCCCCAAGAGATCCCCGGGGTGTCGGTGATTCAGTTCCTGCGCCAGGCGCTCTCGCAGCGCAAGGGCATCGACCTGTCGGTCCTCGAGCTGCGCCTCGCCACCATGGAGTGGATGAAGCGCCTGGGGATGGATTCGAGCTTCGTCGACCGGTACCTCAACGAAGGATTCTCGGGCGGCGAGAAGAAGCGCAACGAGATCATGCAGATGGCGATCCTCGAACCCGAGGTGGCGATTCTCGACGAGACCGACTCGGGCCTCGACATCGATGCGCTGCGCATCGTGGCACAGGGGATTCACGAGGTGCGCAACGATCGTCCGGAGATGGGCGTCGTGCTGATCACCCACTACCAGCGCCTGCTCGACGAGGTCACCCCCGACCACGTGCACATTCTCGTCGACGGCCGGATCGTCGCCAGCGGCGGCATGGAGCTCGCCGAGCAGCTCGAACGCGACGGGTACGACGCGTTCCGCGCGGCGGTGACCTGATCACCGATGACCATCGACGTCGCGACGATCCGCAAGGAGTTTCCGATCCTCGATCGGGAGATCGACGGTGCGCCGATCGTGTACCTCGACTCGGGGAACACCTCCCAGAAGCCGCGCGCCGTGATCGACGCGATGTCGACCTTCTTCGAGCAGTCGTACGCGCCGATCAACCGCAGCTCGTACCGTCTCGCCGGCCAAGCCACCGATGCCTACGAAGGGGCGCGTACAGCCGTCGCCCGGCTGATCAACGCACCATCGGCCGACGAGGTCGTGTTCACCAAGAACGCCACCGAGTCGATGAACCTCATCGCCCAGGCGTGGGGCCGCGCCAACCTCGGGGAAGGCGACGTGGTGGTGCTCACCGAGATGGAGCACCACGCGAACATCGTCCCGTGGCAGATGCTCGCGGCCGAACGCGGCGTCGACATTCGATACGTGCCGCTCACCGCCGACGGTCAACTCGACCTGACCAACCTCGATCAGCTCCTCGCAGGCGCCAAGGTGTTCTCGTTCACCGCCATGAGCAACGTGCTCGGCACGATCCCCCCGACGGCCCAGCTATGCACGGCGGCGCACGACGCAGGCGCACTGGCGGTCGTCGACGCCTGCCAGTACGTACCGCACAACGCCACCGACGTACAAGCCTGGGATGCCGACCTGGTGGCCTTCTCGAGCCACAAGATGTGCGGCCCCTCCGGCATCGGGATGTTGTGGGGTCGCTCGACGATGCTCGACGAGATGCCCCCATTTCTCGGCGGCGGCAACATGATCGACACCGTCACCCTCGACGGGTTCACCACCGCCCCGGTGCCAGCCAAATTCGAAGCCGGAACACCCCCGATCGCCGAGGCGATCGGACTGCACGCAGCCATCGAGTTCCTCGAAGGCGTCGGATTCGCAGAGATCCGACGCCACGAGATGGAACTCACCCGCTACGCCCTCGACACACTGAACGACCGCTTCGGTGACGACATCACGATCTTCGGGCCCGACAACGTCGAGATCCGCGGTGGTGTTCTGAGCTTCACGTTCCGCGACCTCCACCCCCACGACGTCAGCCAGGTACTCGACGAACGCAACGTGTGCGTGCGTGCTGGACATCACTGCGCAAAACCGCTCATGAAGACCCTCGGCGTCGCGGCGACCACGCGCGCCAGCCTCTATCTGTACAACGACGAGTCAGACGTCGACGCGCTGGTAGAGGGCTTGGCGGGCGCCACCGATATCTTCGGTTTCTGACCACCGTCGGCCAAACGAGACTCACATGCCCGGACTCGAAGACCTCTACCGCGAGATCATCCTCGATCACTACCGCACGCCACGAAACCGCGGCGAGCTCGACTCGCCACCCGCGATCGAGACCAACGGCCACAACCCGTTGTGCGGTGACGAAATCACGCTCTACCTGATGGTCGACGACGCATCGAAGGGCGACGCGGCCACGGTGTCCGACGTGAAAGTCGGCGGGCAGGGCTGCTCGATCAGCCAGTCGTCGGCGTCGATGATGAGCCAGGCCGTGATCGGCAAGACCGTCGGCGAGGCCCGCGCCCTGATCCGCCGCTTCAAGTCGTTGATGTCGATCGAGGGCATCGAACTGCAGCCCGGTGACAACGACATTGTGCTCGGCGACCTCGAAGCCTTGCAGGGCGTGGTCAAGTTTCCCGTTCGCATCAAGTGCGCGGTCCTCAGCTGGAACACCCTGGCCGACGCACTCGACCGGGCGACGTCCGAGCCGTCGGCTTCGGACTGAGCCGCCGTGGCCGACAACGAGCATCAGCCGACGCGTCGAGGTGCGTCGCCGTTCCCCGAGGAACATGCCGATGCGCGCGCCGACGCCGGACGCGCGGTGCGCGACGTCGGCCATGCGTTGATCGGCCATCACGCCGACACGGCGACCATCGAGGCGTTCACCGCCGAGCTCCGGCGCTGGGCTGCGACCTTGACCAAAGGCGAACGACGACAGCGGCTGATCGAGCGCCCGACTGGTGACTGGGGCCCGGCTCCGGGCGACGGGCACGAGATGTTCAGCTTCGACGAGCGTCCGATCTCCGGACGAGCGTCACCGCTCGGCATCGACCCACGCATCGTGCGCGACGGCGACGAAGTCGTTGCCTATCTCACCCTCAGTTCGGCCCACGAGGGAGCCCCGGGACGCGGTCACGGAGGTGTCACAGCTGCGTTGTTCGACGACGTGATGGGGTTCGTGCTCACCGTCGAACAACAACCTGCGTTCACGGGCGAATTGACGATTCGATACGAGGCCGGCGTGCCGGTGCACGAGCCATTGCAGTGTCGGGTCCGGCTCGCCGGGAGAGAGCGGCGCAAGCTGTTCATCGAGGGCGAACTGATCAGCGACACACCCGAACCCGACGTGTACGCCCGCGCCCGCGGCACGTTCATCGCGATTCCCGGCGAGATGTTCGCCAGCGCCGCCGACGGCGACGTGTAGGCCGTCAGCGTCGAGCGAGCTCGACCGCAGCCCCACCGACGGCGTCCACCAGCACGTGTGGCGACAACGGGAACACGTCATGCCAGGTCCCCGCCGCGGCCCACACTTCGTCGTACGTCAGCAGGTCGGGATCGACAAAGACGCGCAGTTCGCTGACGTGCCCGAACGGCGGTACGCCACCGATGGGAAATCCGGTGGCCGCCCGCACGCGGTCAGCGTCGACACGGGCGCAATCGGACCCACCCGCTGCAGCGGCGAGCCTGGACTCGTCGAGTTGGTTGGCACCGCTGACGTATGCCAGCACGACCTCGTCGTCGACAGCGAAGATCAAGCTCTTCACGATCTGACCGACGTCGACACCAATCGCGGCCGCCGCATCAGCGGCGGTTTTCGTTCCGTCGGGAAAACGTCGCGTCACCACGTCGACGCCGAGGGCGCGACCCGCATCGACGACCCGTTGCACGTTGGGATGGATGCCGTCGGCCTCAGTGCTCATCGGCGGGCACGGTAGCGGGGCCACCCTGGGCGAGGATCACCCCGCCGACCAACGCACACCCGGCAGCGGCGACATACGGAATCCGATACGAGCCGGCGATGTCGAACAGCCAACCGATGAGCAGCGGGCCGCCGGCGGTGCCGACGACGGCGACGAACTGCGATCGGCCGAAGATGCGTGGATAGTCGCGCACCCCGAAGCGCTCGGCGATCAATAGTGGCTGGAGCATCAAGATGTTGCCGACGGTGGCGCCGAAGATGATGATCGCGACGAAGATCAGCCACCGCGCTTCGGCGAAACCGAGCAGTGCCAGGGCAACAGCCTGCAGCGCGGCGAGAGTGACACAAAAACCCATCATCGGTACGAGCTGCACGAGGCGACCACCGATCAGCCGGGCGACCACCGAGGTGGCCGCGAGCACCGTGATCGCGAACTGGGCCGTCTCGGGCGTCGTGCGGTCTTCGACGAGCTTGACCAATTGCTGGATACCACCAACTTGCGACCCGAGCGCGAAGATGTAGCCGACAGTGACAGCCATGAAGAACTTGCTGCGGATCGCGTCGGCGAACGGCGTCCCGGTGAGCGGCGGCGCGCTCTCGCCTGCCGCACGGCGCACGCCATCGGGCGCCCATCCGAGCGGTTCGGGGTCGGGTTTGACGAGCAGCAACGTGACCGGTACGACGCCGATCACGAACAACACACCGAGCCACGGCGTGCCCGCAGACAATCCGCGACTGTCGAGCAATCCCTTGGCCACCGGCGTGATCAAAATGCCGCCAAATGACAGCCCGGTCGAGGCGATCGACAATGCAACCGAGCGTCGCGCATGGAACCAGCGGGTGACCACGGTGGTCATCGGAACCAAACCCGCTGCTGCGAAACCGACGGCGAAGACGGCGTAGACGGCAAAGAGCTCCCACTGCTCGTCGACCTGGCCAAGCACCGCGAGCGAAGCGCCACCGATCAGTCCGCCGCCGACGATCACATAGCGCACGTCGACGCGGGCGATGATCGAACCGACCCATACCCCGACCGCACCACCGACGATGAAGAACACCGTCGTGGCCAGCGAGATCGTGCTGAGCGGCCAGCCCTGTTCCTTGCTGAACGCGTTGAGGTACACGGCCAGCCCGTAAAAGCCGAGCCCTGACGTCGTGGTCAGCACGATGAAGCAACCGGTGACCACCCACCATCCGGGAAACCGCCCGGTGGCGGGAGGTGTGGTGACCGGGGCCTCAGGCGATGAGGTCATCGATCGCCGCCGCCATGTCCCGGTCGTTGGCGGTGACGGTGCTGCCGGCGTCGTGGGTGGTGAGCGTGATCGTCACCCGGTTGTAGACGTTCGACCATTCGGGATGATGGTTGCGCTGTTCGGCGATCATCGCCACACGCGTCATGAAGGCGAACGCCTCGGAGAAGTCGGCGAAGCGGAACTCGCGGTGCAATCCTCCGTCACGCTCATCCCACGTCATGGACGCGACGCTACGCGTTGCGATGGGCGTCGGGACAGTTGGCCGCTACAGCGAGAACAGGTCGTCGAGGCTGCCGGGGCGCTCCACCGGACGGTCGGTGGACGCCTCGGGCTCAGCAGCACCGAAGGCGCCATACCCATCGACCTCGAGCTGTTCGGCCAGTTCGAAGCCGCCGCTGGTGACGATGCGTCCGTTGGCGAGAATATGCACATGATCCGGGCGCAGCTCGTGCAGCAACCGGCTGTAGTGGGTGATCGCGAGGACGCCCAGCGGCTCGCCGGCGGCCTGCGGCTCGTTGCTCATCGCCTCGACGCGTCGTGCGCAGTCACGCAGGGCATCGATGTCGAGGCCCGAGTCGAGCTCGTCGAGGATGGCAATGCGCGGTGCGAGCACAGCGAGTTGCAGCGTTTCGTTGCGCTTCTTCTCACCACCGGACAGGTCGACGTTGAGCGGTCGCTCGAGGAATCGCTCCTCGAACCCGATCGTGGCGGCCTCGGCGCGCAGCTGCGACCCAAGTCCATCGGTGCTTCGTCCGCGGGTGGTGAGCGCTTCGGCGAGCACGTCGTCGAGCATGACACCGGGCACCTCGGTGGGGTACTGCATCACCAGGTGCAGTCCGGCCGAGGCTCGTTCCCACGGCTCCATTGCGAGCACGTCGACGCCGTCGAGGGTGACCGTCCCTGCGGTGATGTCGTAGCCCGGCTTGCCCATGACAACACCCGACAGCGTGCTCTTGCCCGCACCGTTCGGCCCCATCACGGCGTGTACCTCACCGGAACGAACCGTCAGGTCGATGCCCTTCAGGATCTCTCGCTCGGCAACGCGTGCATGCAGGCCGCTGATGACCAATTCGCTCATGGCGCAACCTCGGAGTCGGCCGTGCTCGCGGTGACGACGACCTGCCCCTCGACGACCGAGGCGTCGAACACTCGAACGGGCTGCGTGGCAGGCAAGGTGGAGGGCACCCCGGTGGTCAGACTGAATGCACTGGAGTGCTTCGGGCACTCGAGTTCGAGTTCGTCGCACCACACCTCGCCGTCGGAGAGCGACACGTTGGCGTGGCTGCAGGTGTCGCCGATCGCGTAGACATCGTCGCCGATACGCACGACAGCCACCGGAACACCATCGACCTCGACCCGGCGGGCTGCGCCGTCGTCCAACTCATCGAACGAACACACCGCACTCATGCGGGTACCTCCTGACGGGCTCCGACGTCGAGTTTGGCGGCGACCCTCGAACGGAGGTCGTCGGTCAGTGGCCCACTCGGGAGTTGTCCGATGACCTCGTCGAAGAACCCAAGCACCACAAGGCGCTCGGCGACCTCAGGGCGTACGCCGCGGCTCTCGAGGTAGAAACGCTGATCCTCGTCGATCGGGCCGACCGTCGAGGCGTGCGAGCACTTGACATCGTTGGTCTCGATGTCGAGATTGGGCACGCTTTCGGCCCACGCTCCCTCGCTGAGGGTGAGGTTGCGGTTGGTCTGGTATGCCGTGGTGCCGCCGGCGTGGGCGCGAATCTTGATCAACCCGGTGTACACGCTGGCCGCGGTGTCCTGCACGGCGCCTTTGAACAACAGATCGCTGTGCGTGTGCGGCGCATCGTGATCTTGAATCGTGCGGAAGTCGTGCATCTGATCGCCGCCCGCGAAATACAGCGCGACCTGCTTGGTACTGCCGCCCGGGCCGACGAGACGAGCTTCGGTCCGGGCCCGCACATAGTCGCCGCCGAGCGTGACCGTGGCGAGCATCGTCGACGAGTCGCGATCGCCGACCGACTGCTGGTTGCCGACTTGCCACGTGGCCGGGCCGGCTTCGTTCAACGCGAGGTAGCGCACACGCGCGGCCGGCGCGGTACGCACCTGCAACACCGGCGCAACGAGCACCTCGAGCGTCTCGTCGCCATGCGTGACGAACCGCTCGACGACGGTGACCTCGCTGTCGTCGGCGGCGTCGATCACCAACCGTGGAAACACCGCCGGCGCCTGGTCGGCGTGACCGGCGAGGTGATGAGTGACGACGATCGGTGCGGCGACCGTGTGCCCACGCGGGACCCGGATCACCGTCGGTGTCATGAACGCCTGGTTGAGCTCGGCAAAGACGTCGGGCGCATCGGCCTCGATGACCTCGGGCTCGTCGTCGGCGAGCAACGCCGACAAGTCGACGCCGTCGGCCTCGACGGACGTCGTGGACGCAGCGGGAACGAACCGATCGAGGTCGAGCGATTCGATGCGGCTATAGCGCCAGATCTCTTCATCGGTGGAGGGCAACGCAGCCGCTGCGAATCGCTCGGCGGCCGCGGTACGGAGGGCGCTGAACCGATTGTCGAATCCGCGTGCCGCGTCGGGGGAAAACGCCGTCACAACGTGGAGTGTAACCCCAGCAAACGAGCAATAACACTACGCGCGTAGTGTTAATTCAGCCGCGGCGGAACAGCCGTTTGAAGAACCCGCGCTTGGCGTTGCGCTCGGCATCGACCTCGGCGCGCACCTCGGCGCCGACCGCATTGAGGATGTCTTCGGCCTCGTCGAGCACCGCTGCGGCCGACCCGTCCTCGAGACCATCCGGCTCCGGCGGCGTCGCCGACACGACCAGACTGCCGTGGGTCCACGCAGCGTCGGCGAGGCGACGTTCGTAGCTCGGACACGTGTCGGGGCACCGCCACGGCGCGTCCGGCGCGAGGTCGAGGTTGCACTTCCGGACGGTGTCGCCGTTCGGATACGAGCGACTCTCGAAGTGCTTGCACTCGGTCCGCATCGGCATCGCTCCGAGTGTACGGGGGACCCCTGACGATTCGGCGTCAGATCGCGGCGGCCCCGACCGCCGCAATGCACCGGTGCGACCAAAGATTGCGATTAGGTTACGGAGCGCACCGCTGCGACCCGTCGTTGCTGTGCCGCCGCACCTACCACGGTTCGGCGATCTCGAAACCAAGGAGCACCGCATGACCGACATCGACGTCACCCCGACCGATCACGACGAAGCCCACGAAGCGACGAGCAATCGGCGAGCGCTGCTGGCCAAGCTCGCCGTCGGCAGCGCCGGCGCAGCAGTCGGCGCCGTCGCCCTCGGCCGCACGGCCAGTGCCGCCGACGACAGCAACCTCATACTCGGCGACAACAACAACGCCAACAACACGTCGCAAACTGCCACCACGGTGCGCAACACGCCCACCGGATCCGTCCCCGATGGACCGAGCGCCTTCACGTGTGTTGTCGGCGACCGCGGTATCGGTGGATTCCCGTACCCCGCCGCGATCGGTGGCTACGGACATACCAACCTCGTCAACGGCGTGCACGGCTCGACCGACCAGCTCAACGGCCTCGGGGCCGTCGCCGCCAACGTCTACGACGCCAACGTGACGTCCAGTCAGTTCGCTCCGGAGGGCTTTGCGGCCGAGTGCCTCAAAGGCCCGCAGATGCGCCTGATTCCCAACGGTGAATACGTCGGTCAGTTCCCCGGCAGATCGCGCGCCGGCCAGCTGTTCAACGATCGAGATGGCACGTTGTGGTATGTCGTGCCCGTGGACCAGGACGACCCAGAAGGGGAGACCAAGTTCATCCGTCTCGGCGGCACACCGACCGCCGGTGCGGTGACCTTCCTCGAGAAGGCCGAGCGGTGCGCGGACACTCGCGAGAACAAGCCCGCACCCCCAGGCAAGGACGGCAAGATCGAAGTCGACCTGACCAAGAACACCGCAGGACAGGACACCGGCGTCGTGTCGGACGCCACCGCCGCGATCATCACCATGACCGTGACCAACACCACCGCCCGCGGCTTCTTTCAAGCCTTCGCGGCCGGCACGACATTCGACGGCCAAGGCTCGTCCAACGGCAACTGGGTCGGCGACGATCTGAGCGTCGCGGCAACGATCTTCACTCGCCTCAACGGCGGCAAGATCGATGCTGGGATCGGCGGGAACGGCACCGCCGACATCGTCATCGACGTCACGGCGTTCTACCGCTGAGAGCGACCGAAAAAGCACGTCGCGTGCGCAATATCGACGCGACGGTTGTGTTACAAAACTGTCCCAGGACCGCTATCGATCAGCACCACTATCGATCAGCACCACTACCGATCAGCATCACGACCAACGAGGAACGGAATGACCGACATCGACAACACCGAGACCGACAACGACGCACCAGAGACACCGAGCGATCGCCGTGCGCTCTTGGCCAAACTCGCCGTCGGTGGCGCTGGCGCCGCGGTCGGCGCTGTGGCCCTGGGCCGCACCGCGAGCGCAGCTGACGGTGACGAGATCATCGCCGGCGACGTGACCGACTCCGAGCAAGCAACAATTCTGATCAACGTGCCGCCCGGCTCCGACCCTGTCGAGGAGGGTCCGAGCTCGTTCTCGGTTGCCAACGAAACGCCGCCCTCAACAACCCCGTTCCCGGCGCGCGTCGGCGGCTACGGCGACGAGCGCGTCGGCAACGGTGTCCACGGATCTACGATCAGCAAGCCCGGGTTCGGCGTGGTTGCTGCGAACCTCGCCGAGGAGCCGACCTCCGACGAGCAGGCCCCTCGCGGACTTGCGGTCGCCTCGCAGTACGGACCACAGATCTTCTTCCAGCTGCTCGAGAACCCCGTGGTGGGCAAATCAGCTGGTGCGCACTCGCCCGGCGAGATGTACGTCGATGCCGCCGGCACCCTGTGGTTCACCGTTCCGGTCGGCGACGGCGAGGATGGCGTCCGTTTCGTCAAGCTCGCCGGCACCCCGACCAGCGGCTCGCTCGAGCTGCTCCCGGTCCCGGTGCGAGTCGCAGACACGCGGCTCGGATTCCCTGGACAGAAGCCCACCTCGGATACCTCGATCACCATCAGCGTGCGGACGGGCATCGACGGCGAAGCGTCCGGCGTGGCCAACGGTGCCCGTGCGGCGTTGCTCACCGTGACGGTGGCCAACACCGAGGACCGCGGCTTCTTCTCCGTGTACGCCGCCGACGAGGACCCCGACCCGCAGACGTTCTCCGCCGGCAACTGGGTAGGCGAGAACCTATCGGTCGGCCAGTCGGCCACGAGCCGCCTCAGCCCGGACGGCGAGGTCAAGGTATTCGTCGGCGGCTTCGGGACCGCGGACGTGGTCCTCGACGTCATCGGCTTCTACCTCTGACGCGCGCTGCGGCCTGACCGCGAACGACAAAGCGCCCCGGTGCACTGCACCGGGGCGCTTTGTCGTTTTCCGACCTGTTCGACCTCAGCCGACCGAGCCCTCCATCTGCAGCTCGATCAGCCGCGACCACTCGACGGCGTACTCCATCGGCAGGGTCTTGGTGATCGGCTCGATGAAGCCGTTCACGATCATGCCCATCGCCTGCTCTTCGGACAGGCCACGGCTCATCAAATAGAAGAGCTGCTCGTCGGCGATCTTCGACACCGTCGCTTCGTGACCGATGTGGGCGTCGCGCTCGCCGACCTCCATGTACGGCAACGTCTTGGACACCGAGTCCTCATCGAGAATCAGCGCATCGCACTCGACATGACTCTTGCAGCCCACCGCTCCTTCGTCGACCCGCACCAGCCCCCGGTAGGTGGTGACGCCGCCGTATTGGCTGATCGACTTCGACACGATCTTCGAGCTCGTGTTGGGCGCAGCGTGCACCATCTTGGCGCCAGCGTCTTGGTGTTGACCTTCACCGGCGTAGGCGACCGAGAGCACCTCACCGGTGGCTCCTTCACCCACGAGGTACACCGCGGGGTACTTCATGGTCAGCTTCGAGCCGATGTTGCCGTCGATCCACTCCATGTGGCCGTGGTCTTCGACCCGGGCCCGCTTGGTGACCAGGTTGTACACGTTCGGCGACCAGTTCTGGATGGTCGTGTACGTCACCCGGGCGTGCGGCTTGACCACGATCTCGACGACGGCCGAGTGCAGCGAGTCGCTGGTGTACACCGGCGCGGAACAGCCCTCGATGTAGTGCACCTTCGAACCCTCGTCGGCGATGATCAGCGTGCGCTCGAACTGTCCGGCGTTCTCGGAGTTGATGCGGAAGTACGCCTGCAACGGCATCTCACACTCGACGCCCGGCGGGACGTAGATGAACGAGCCACCAGACCAGACGGCGGTGTTGAGCGCAGCGAACTTGTTGTCGCCGGGCGGGATCACCGTGCCGAAGTACTGCTTGACCAGTTCGGGGTACTCGCGCAGCGCGGTATCCATGTCGCAGAACAAGATGCCCTGGGCCTCGAGATCCTCACGGTTCTTGTGGTACACGACCTCTGACTCGTACTGGGCTGTCACACCGGCCAGGTATTGCCGTTCGGCCTCTGGGATGCCCAACTTCTCGTAGGTGCGCATCATCTCTTCTGGCAGCTCATCCCACTCGTCGACCTGCTCGCCGGCGGGGCGCAAGTAGTAGTAGATGTCCTGGAAGTCGATGTCGGGCATGTTCACCGCGAACCACTCGGCCATCGGCTTCTTGTCGAACAGGCGCAGCGAGCGTTGGCGCAGCTGCGTCATCCACCGGGGCTCACCTTTCCACCACGAGATCTGGTCGACGACCCCCTGGTTGATGCCCTTTTCGGGTTGGAACGCGTACTCGACGCCCTCGTCACTCCACCCGAGGTCGTACTTGCTGAGATCGAGGTCGAACGAGGTCATCAGGGCATGCTCCAGTCGAATCAGGCCGTGCCGAACGGGGGAATTAGCACTACGGCCATAGTAACAATTCGAGCGTCCGATCCGAACGCTGCAGCGCCGAT
The DNA here is from genome assembly GCA_039177505.1 of Actinomycetota bacterium. Taxonomy (GTDB): domain Bacteria; phylum Actinomycetota; class Acidimicrobiia; order Acidimicrobiales; family Ilumatobacteraceae; genus JABSQH01. Next base: position 71,397 of record JBCDFR010000006.1, read on the forward strand.
GTTTGTCGCGCAGGTGGCCGGGCGCTGGATCAGGCAGCGGCGCCGTCGGCGCGCACGGCGGCTGCGTCGGCCACCGCAGCGGCGGGCGCATCGGCCTCGATGAAGATGCACTCCCCCGGGCACGCCTCGGCTGCATGGATCACATCGGCGATCGCCCGATCGGGCACCACCGCGAGGCTCCCCGACCCTCCCGGATCGTTCAGCGCGCTGCCAGCCTCGGCGACGTACGCGATGCCGTCTTCGAGTTGGACGAACACGTCGGGACAATGGTCGATACAGATTCCATCGCCGGTGCACAGATCTTGGTCGATCCAGACGCGCATGGTGGACGAGAACCGTACCGCCCGATGTCTACATTGGCTCGATCGTGAGCGATGTTCCCCGCGCGCCCCGGCGCCATCATGTGTGGTCCCGTCCAACGGGAGAGGTCGAGGACCAGTACGCCTGGATGCGCGATCTCGATGATCCAGCCCTGACCGAGTACCTCCGGGCGGAGAATCGATACGCCGAGGGCTGGTTCGAGACGCAGACCGATCTCGTCGAAGAGCTGTTCAGCGAGATTCGTTCGCGGATTCAGGAGACCGACCTGTCCGTGCCCGTCCGGTCCGGGCCGTGGTGGTACGCCACGGCGACCGCGGCGGGGCAGAATTATCCCCGCCATCTGCGCGGACCGTCGGCCGAACGCGCCACCGAGCAACTCCTGCTCGACGAGAACATCGCCGGCGACGGATACGACCATTTCGATCTCGGTGCACTCGACATGTCGTTCGACCATCGACTGATGGCGTGGTCGTTCGACACGACCGGCGACGAGCGCTACACGCTGCGGGTACGTCGATTCGATACCGACCTCTCCGCTGCAGAACCGCTCGATCTCCCCGAATCACCATCGTGGGTCGACCTCGCCGATCGCATCGACGACGTGTCCAACGCCGGTACGGCCTGGTCGGCCGACGGTCGCTTCCTGTTCTACGTCACCGCCGACGACCAACAGCGCCCGTGCACGGTGTGGCGCCACGAGATCGGCACACCGACGAGCGCCGACCTGCAGGTATTCGACGAGCGCGACGAATCGTTCTACGTCGGCATCGGGGTGACGCGTTCAGAGCGCTTCATCGTGATCTCCACCGCCAGCCTCGACGCCGCCGAAGTACTGCTCGTACCGACCGCCGATCCCCAGATCGAGCCGCGAGTGGTGCGGCCGCGCCGTGCGGGCGTCGAGTACGCGATCGACGATTGGGGCGACCGTCTGGTGATGTTGACCAACGACGATGCCATCGACTTCCGGGTGCTCGAATCGACAGACGATGGTGAGCAGTGGACCGAGTTGATAGCGCACCGGCCCGGCGAGCGCATCGTGGCGATCGACGCGTTCGCCGAGTTTCTCGCCCTCCTCGAATGGTCCGGCGGTCTCCCGAGACTGGAATTTCATTTCCGCGACGGCACGTCTCGAGTCGTCGCCGGACTGTCCGAACCGGGCGACATCGACCTGGCCAACAACCCGGACTGGAGACCGACGCGGGTGCGGTTCGTGATGCAGTCGATGACCTCGCCACCTGCGGTCTATGAGGAGGACATCGACGGCGCTCGCCGCGTCATGCTGAAACAGGTCTCCACTCCGAACATCGATCTCGCGGCCTACGTATCGACGCGTCGCTGGGCGCGCGCCGACGATGGCACCGAAGTGCCCATTGATGTCGTGCACCGGGCGGACGCCTCGCTTCCGGCACCGACGCTCGTCAGCGGATACGGCGCCTACGAGGTATCGATCCCACCGCGCTTCTCCGTCGCCCGTCTCTCCCTGCTCGATCGGGGGATCGCCGTGGCGGTCGTCCATCCGCGCGGCGGCGGTGAACTCGGTCGATCGTGGTACGAGCGCGGACGGCGGCTCCAGAAACGCAACACGTTCACCGACACACTCGACGCTGTCGACGACCTCGTCGAAGCAGGCATCGCCGACGCCGCCCACATCGGGGTACGTGGCGGCTCCGCGGGCGGCCTCCTGGTCGGCGCGTGCGTGACGATGCGACCCGAACGTTTTGCGTTCGCCGTCGCCGAGGTGCCCTTCGTCGACGTCGTCACCACGATGAGCGACCCCTCGCTGCCGCTCACGGTCACCGAGTGGGACGAGTGGGGCGACCCGCGGACCGAGCCCGCAGCGTCGTACATCGCAAGCTATTCGCCCTACGACCACACGACGACGAATGCCTACCCGGCGATGTACGTCAGCGCCGGGCTCAACGATCCGCGAGTCAGCGTCCACGAACCCGCGAAATGGGTCTCCCGGCTGCGCGATGTCAACACCTCACGTCGCCCCATACTGATGGTCACGGAAATGGAGGCTGGGCACCTCGGACCCAGCGGCCGGTACGACGCCTGGCGGGACGAAGCAAGGATCATCGCCTTTATCGTGTCGAACGCCTGACCGCGGCTAGGCCACTGCGGCGACGACAGCGACCGCCATCAGCACCACGTTACGTACGATGTCGCCGCTCGATAGCGGACGGGTCGACCACGACCCGAAACACGCACACGGCGGGCGGTCTGGTCTCCGTAGCTGCCGTGCGATGAGCACGGTGAACACCGCCAGAACGCTGAACGCGACGACAGCGACAACGAGCGCAGCGATGCGCACGATGAGCGCTGCGCCGAGCGCGATCTCGAACCACGGGACAAGAGCGGCCACCCGACGAGGAACCCCGAGATCGACCGCCTGCCCGACCCACCGTTGTCGGCCAGCGACCTTCGACCCACCTGCGAACAAGAACACTGCGCCGAGCGCCGTCGATGCAACGACGGCGAGTAGGTCCATGCGTCCGGGCCCCGCCCGCGGTCAGACCAGCACCGAGTGGCGTTCGCGGGCGGCGAACACATCGACACCCAGGTCGTCACCACATCGGCGGGCTTGCTCGGCGATGATGTCGAGCACGTCGTCGTGATGCATCGGGTCGTGATGAAACAACGCCAGCCGTTTCGCCCCGGCGCGGGCCGCGACGTACACCGCGAACTCGGGGGTGCAGTGCCCCCAGTCGGACTTCACGACGAACTCCTCCGGGGTGTACTGGGCGTCGTGGATCACGAGGTCGGCATCGGCGCACAGTTCGAGCGCGCCTGGAGTCACGTCGAATGAACCGTCGGCCGGCATCTGATGGTCGCTCAGATAGGCCACCGACCGCCCCTCCCACGTCACGCGGAAACCGAGGGTGTTGCCGACGTGGGGAATCAGGCGACTCATCACGTCGACGCCGTCGCCGATGCTGAACTCCTCGTCGGCGACGTCGGCGAAGTCGACGTCGCCGGGGACCATCGAGAAGTGAATCGGGAACAGCGGTGGCTTGATCGTGTCGGCGAACACGTCGGCCACCGTGAGTTCACCTTCCTGCTCCGGCGCATAGACGGTGACGTCGGCGTCGGGATGCAGGAGGGGCTTGAAGAACGGCAGGCCCTGGATGTGGTCCCAATGCAGATGGCTGAGCAGACACGTCCCGCGAAACGGTGCACCCGCTGGATGCGAGGCACCGAAGTACCGCAGTCCAGTGCCGAGATCGAACAGAATCGGGTCGTTCCCGGGGATGTCGAGCGAGACACACGACGTGTTGCCGCCGTACCCGATGATCTCTTCGCCGTGGCACGGCGTCGATCCGCGGACCCCGTGGAAGTTCACGGTGATGGCGCCAGAAACGCCGCGCGGTCCAGTCGATCCCCCGATACGGGCCCACGTTAGGGGTAGTTGGGCTTCACGCCAAGCTCGGCCGACCACACATCCGTCACACGCGATCGGTACCGTCCGAGCATGACTGCAGCCGTCTCAACAGACCCGCCAGCGCTTCCTGATGGGCTCGTCGTGGTGGTCAAGCGCGACTGCGAGACGTGCCAGATGGTGGTGTCAGCACTCGTCGACCTGGCTGCGCGGCGATCCGACGTGCTGGTGATCACACAAGACGATCCGTTGTTCCCCAACTCGCCGACACCGGTCTTCGACGAGGACCTCGCGCTCAGCTGGCATCACGACATCGAGACCGTGCCGACGCTGATCGTGCGCGACGAGGGTGCGGAGGTCGAGCGCACCGTCGGATGGCAACGCGCCGAGTGGCAACGACTGACGGGTGTGACCGATCTCGGGGCCGATCTTCCGGTGATGCGCCCGGGCTGCGGATCAAAGAGCGTAGATCCGCACCTGGTGGATGCGTTGCGCGCCCGATTCGGTGGATCGGTGCTCGCCGCAAGACGAGTCGAGGTGGCCGACGCCGAAGACGAGATCGAGTTCATGTTCACCCGCGGGTGGAGTGACGGTTTGCCTGTCGTGCCGCCGACGGAGGAGCGAGTGCTCGCCATGCTCGAGGGGACACACCGTGCAGCCGACGACATCGTTGCGGTGATCCCGCCCGACCTGGGGCCGGCCACCGTCGAGAAGGTGGCGATCGCAGCGGTGATGGCCGGTTGCCGACCCGAGTATCTCCCGTGGGTCCTCACTGCCGTCGAAGCCGCATGCACCGACGAATTCAACATGCACGGCCTGCTGGCGACGACGATGCCGGTGGGGCCGGTGCTGATCTGCTCAGGGCCCGGCACCCGGGCGATCGGCATGAATTCAGGCGGCAACGCACTGGGCCAAGGAAATCGCGCCAACTCGACCATCGGACGCGCCCTCCAGCTCGTGGTACGCAACGTGGGCGGCGGCCGACCCGGCGAGATCGACCGAGCGACACACGGCAGCCCTGGCAAGGTCGGCTTCTGCTTCGCCGAGAACGACGCCGAGTCGCCCTTCGGCCGACTCGCCGCTGAACATGGCATCGACGACGGTGTCGACGCCGTCACTCTGTTCGCTGGCGAAGGCACGCGCTGCATCGTCGATCAGATCTCGCGTCATCCCGAGTCGCTTGCCAAGTCGATGGCCGCAAGTCTGCTCACCATGCTCCACCCCAAGCTGATCATGGCGTTCGACGCTGTGCTCGTGATCGGCCCGGAACACGCCCGAGTCTTCGCCGAGGCCGGTTGGGACCGAGCGGCGATCGTCGCCGCCATCAGTGAGCATCTCACTCGACCGGGAAGCGAACTCGTGCGGGGGGCCGGCGGCATCGAGGAAGGCCTTCCCGAAGCGTTCGCCGAGGCGCCGAGTCTGCCGAAGTTCCGCGACGGCGGATTGATGCTGACGTATGCGGGCGGTGGTGCTGGGCTGTTTTCAGAGATCATCGGCGGTTGGGTCAACGATGAGGTCGGGTCGAAGCCCGTGACCCGAGCAGTGACATACTGAGTCCATGGCACGCACGCTCCTCGATCCGACGAGTGAACGAACGGTCGCCGAACGAGCGCGGCTCCGGCGACCGTCGTCGGTCGACGGACTCACGGTAGGTCTGCTCGACATCTCCAAGCCGCGCGGCGACGTGTTTCTCGATCGCCTCGAACAGCGCCTCGTCGAGCACGGCGCCTCGGTCAAGCGCTACCGCAAGCCAACGTTCTCCAAGCCGGCGCCCGCCGATCTCCGCCACGAGATCGCAGTGGAGTGTCAGTTGGTGATCGAGGCGCTCGCCGATTGAGGCAGTTGCACGTCGTGCAGTGTGCACGACATCAGCGAGTTGGAATTGCGCGGCGTCCCGGGGATGTTCGTCGCTTCCGATCAGTTCGTCGATGCCGCCAACGCGCAATCGGCGTCGCTCCGGTTTGCATCGGTGGCGCAAGTGTTCACCCCGCACCCGATTCAGGACCGCACCGACGACGAGATGGTCGCCTACGCCGACGCTGCGTTCGACGAGATCTTGGCCTCGGTCACAACGAACGACCCCGAGTAGAGGGCATCGTCGATCACAGACGTGTAGTCAGGCCGAACCGATCATGACGCCAACGCATCTGCGACGGCGAGCACACGACGGGCGTTGTCGACGTGCAGGTTCTCGATCATCCGTCCATCGACGGTGACAACGCCGCGGCCGTCGGCGACCGCTTCGTCGAACGCTGCGATCACCGTTCGGGCGTGCTCGATCTCGTCGTCGCTCGGCGCCCAGATGTTGTTGGCTGGCTCGACCTGACTGGGATGAATCAGCGTCTTGCCGTCGAATCCCATCTCCATACCTTGCCGACACTCGTCAGCAAAACCCTCAGGATCGCGTACGTCGTTGTACACGCCGTCGAGCACGTCGACACCCGCCTCGCGCCCAGCGAGTAGTGCAGTGGCCAGGTGCGGAACGAGCGGATGACGACCGGGCACGATCGGCGATCGCAGTTCACGAGCCAGGTCGTTCGTACCCATGACGAGCGCGGCGACACGTGGGTGCGCGGCGATGGCCCGGACTTCGAAGATGGCGGCAGGCGTCTCGATCATCGGCCAGATCTGGACGTCATCGGACGCTCCTGCAGCAACGAGCACCGCTGCGATCGCCTCGACGGTGGCGACCGATTCGACTTTCGGGATGACGACTGCCGACGGGCCAGCGGTCGCCGCCGCAGCGATGTCGTCTGCTCCCCATTCGGTGTCGAGACCATTGCAGCGAATCGTCAGCTCTCGGTCGCCGTATTCACCCGAGGCGGCGGCGGCTACCGCCCGCGCCCGCGCATCCGGCTTGGCATCGGGTGCGACCGCGTCTTCGAGATCGAAGATGATCGCATCGGCGGGAATCGTTTTCGCCTTCTCCAGAGCGCGCTCGTTCGCGGCGGGCATGTACAGCACCGAGCGGCGGGGCCGGAACACCGCGCTCATGATGCGCCTTCCGATCCGCCAAATCCGTAGGCATCTGCCAGTTCGGGATCTCGTTCGGCGAGCTGGCGGGCGAGCCCCACCACGACGTGGCATTGCTTCACGGACGCATCATCTTCCATCTTGCCGTCGAGCATGATCGCGCCGGTCCCGTCGCCCATCGCTTCGATCACTCGCTGGGCGTGCGCAACGTCGGCAGGGTCGGGGCTGAACACCCGCTTGGCCACCTCGATCTGTTTCGGATGCAAGCTCCACGCACCGACACATCCGAGCAGGTACGCGTTGCGGAACTGGTCCTCGCACGCCACCGTGTCGGCGATGTCGCCGAAGGGGCCGTAGAACGGCAGGATCCCAGCGGTCACACAGGCATCGACCATGCGGGCGATCGTGTAGTGCCACAGGTCTTGCTGGAAGATCGTGCGCGGCGCGTCGATCTGGGCGGCGCCATCGGCGCCTGCGGGCGGGTCCTCGCGCACGAGGTAACCCGGGTGTCCGCCGCCCACCCGCGTGGTCTTCATCCGACGGTTGGCTGCAAGGTCCGCTGGCCCGAGCGAGAGACCCTGCATTCGTGGCGACGCCACGCAGATCTCTTCGACGTTGGCCACACCGCGAGCTGTTTCCAGGATGGCGTGAACAAGTAGCGGTTCGGCACGGCCCGCCTTGGCCTCGAGTTGGGCCAGCAAGCGGTCGACGTAGTGGATGTCCTCGGGCCCCTCGACCTTGGGAATCATCACGACGTCGAGAGCGTCGCCCGCTTCCAACACCGCTGCGGTCAGGTCGTCGAGACACCACGGCGAGTCGAGGCTGTTCACCCGTGTCCAGAACTGTGTGTCGCCGAAGTCGGTAGCCCGGGCGACCTCGACCAGGCCCGCGCGTGCGGCATCCTTCTCGTCGGCGGGGACGCCGTCTTCGAGGTTGGCCAGCAAGATGTCGACCGTCGGCGCGATCGCCGGCACTTTGCTGCGCATCTTGTCGTTCGACGGCGGGAAGAAATGGATCATCCGGCTGGGCCGGAACGGGATCTCACGAGGCGGCGCCGGCGCTCCGACAGCAAGTGAGCGATAGAAGTCCTTGGGTGGTCGCACGAGTTCACCGTACGACGCGCTACGTCAGCCGACCAATCGAGTCGGGTGACCGAGCCCGGACAGTTAGAGCGCGCGCTCGAAGGTGTCGCCGGGTTTCATCACTCGTGTGACACCGCGGATCGACACCGTGATCGGAGTGAGCTCACCTTTGTCGTCGGCCAGACGCACCCGAACCGTCGACGTGTCGATCTCCAGGTGGACGAAGTGACGGTGGTACGTAATGGCGAATTCGAGTCGCTCGATCGGCTCGGGCAACGCCGGATCGACTGCCAAGACGCCCGCACGCAGGTCGACACCGCCATAACACCGTTGCACGAGATCGACGGTCCCGGCCATCACACCGAGATGGACGCCCTCGCGGGTGGTGCCTCCCTGCACGTCGGACACATCAGACACTAGGGCCTGGCGGAACAGGTCCCATGAACGCGTCGGATCGAGTCGTGCATGGAGCCATGCGTGCACCATCTTCGACAGCGTCGAACCGTGGGAGGTGCGCGCCTCGTAGTACTCCACGTAACGCGCCACCATCTCGTGCTCGAAGTCGTAGCCGAGGCGTTCCCACAGCTCACCGATCTCGTGCGGCGACAGCATCTGCAGCAGCATCAGGGTGTCGGCTTGCTTCGCCAGCTTGTAGCGATTGGTCGAGTCGCCCTCGGCTTCGAGGATCCGATCGAGCCGTCCGATGTTGCCGTACGTTGCGCGATACTTATCCCAGTCGAGTTCCTCGAGTTCCTCATACCCTTCGAATTGACTGAGGATCCCGTCTGCGTGGAACACCAACCGCATCTTGCGGCTGATGTCACCCCAGCGGTCGAGCTCGTCGTTGCCGATCGACAGTCGTTCGAGTAGTTCCCGGCGACGACTGGTCGGCAAGAGCTCGATCACGTCGAATGCCCTGCTCAGGCACCACACCGCCATCACGTTGGTGTAGGCGTTGTTGTTCAGCCCGGGATCGTCACGCTCCGGGTACCCCTCGTGGAACTCGTCGGGGCCCATCACCCCGTTGATCTCGTAGCGATCGAGCGAGTGGTTGTACGTCGTCGTGCTCGCCCAGAATCGGGCGATCTCGAGCATCATCTCGGCGCCCCAGAGGCGCATGAACTCATGGTCTCCGGTGGCGAGCCAGTACTGCCACACGTTGTAGGCGATGGCGATGTTCACGTGGCGCTGTAGATGGGACGCATCGGGAAGCCAGTGGCCCGACTTCGGATTGAGGTGCACCACCTGTGTCTCTTCGCGGCCGTCGCTGCCGCTTTGCCACGGGTACATCGCGCCGGTGAAACCGTCGGCCACCGCCGCCAGGCGCGCCCGCGGTAAGCGCCGGGCGCGGTATCGCAGCAGCGCCCGCGTCAGCTCGGGGATGCGCAGCGTGACGAATGGGAAGATATACAGCTCGTCCCAGAAGATGTGGCCGCGATACGCCTCACCGTGCAGCCCGCGGGCAGGAACACCGACGTCGAGTTCGGTCGTGTTCTCCGACAGTGTCGACAGCACATGGAAGATGTGCAGGTTCAAAATCCGCGCCGTGTCGCCGACATCGCCCGCAACCGACACCTGGCACCTGCTCCATGCGTGTGACCACGCCGTGCGGTGGCGCTCGAGCAAGGTGTCGAAATCGGGGGCGCTGCGCACGGCACCGACCACCGCGTCGCCGGTTGAGTAGATCCCGAGGTCGCGGCCGGTGTGGATCGACACGACCTTTTCAACGATCAGTTCGGCGTCCGCATCCACCTCGACGCGTACTTGCTGTGCTGCCAGCCGCGGCTCGAGCCGACTGACCCGTCCCGCCGTGACCGGAGTTCCGTCGACCGCAACTCGCATTCGCTGAGCTTCGGCGATGTCGATACCAGAGTCGTTCGTGCGCACCTCGAGCACGACGATGTCGTCAGCGACCTGTTCTGTGCGGACGTGCTCGAGGTGGTCGGTGGCGAGATCGTTGTATCGCTGAACGTTGCCGTTCTCGACCATCCCGTCAAGGCCGGCCTCGACCTCGACCACCGCTGACCGGTCGACGACGATCGTCGACTGGAGCGCGGCGACGTGTGGGTCGGCGAGACTGACGATGCGCCGTTCGGTCAAGGTGAGGCTGGTGTCGTCGTCGACCTCGAACGCAGTGCGTCGCGTCAGCGCTCCACGGTGCAGATCGAGCTCGATTCGATGTTCCGCGATGTGATGTCGTTGCGGCGCGATCCACTCACCACCGTCGATGCGGACGCGCAGCGGCAGCCAGTTCGGGATGTTGACCAGACTCTCGTTGACGATCTCCCTGCCGGCGATCTCGTCGGTCAGCCGATTGAAGATGCCGGCAACGTACGTGCCCGGATAGTGATCGCCGTCAGCGGCGCACTCGGCGAGCGCGCCACGGGTTGCGAGCACGCCGTTGCCCAGTGTGCACAGCGCTTCGCGCAGTCCCTCGTGCGTGGCGTCGTAGCTGTCGTACGTCCATAACCAATCGTTCACGCCTCATCACCTGCGAGGCGCGCGGCAAGATCCGCGAGGACCGTTTGCACGCCGGCCGGATCGTCGACACGTAGATGTGCCGCAGTGTCTCGATCGTCCGTGCTGGCGATGATGCCGACACCGAGGCTACGAACGGCACCAAACCCGTCCTCGTCGGTGACGTCGTCGCCGAGGTACATCGGCAACGTCGTGTCGCTGGCGAGGCCCATCTTCTCGAGCAGCCACGCAACGACGGTGCCTTTGTTCCAGTCGACAACGGGCCGCAGCTCGAACACCTTCTTGCCGGCGACCATCCGCAGCTCGTCGTGCGCATTCACCACCTCGGTCACCCGACGTCGCAATTCGTCAACCACCTCGTCGGCCGCGGCGCGGTAGTGAACGGCGATCGCATACCGCTTTCGTTCGACCCACACACCGGCGATCTCGGGTAGTAACGAGAGTTGCTGTTCAGCGGTGTCGAGGACCGGCTCGACGGACGCGGCATCACTGTGCGGTAGGTGCAGCGTCCCGTCAGGAGACCGCACCTGCCAGCCGTGGCTACCGGCGTACCACAGGCCGTCGATGTCCACCATGGCAGCCACGTCGTCGAGGTCACGTCCCGATACGACGGCGACCGTTGCCGTCGATGCCAGCGCGGTGAGCGCCTTGCGCATTCCTTCGCCGAGCACCGCGTCCTCCGGCCTGGCGACGATCGGCGACAACACACCGTCGTAGTCGCTGAACACCGCAACGGACTTACCCGACACCTGGCGCGTGAGGTCGTAGTCGACGGTGGCGTCGGGCAGATCGGCGACTCGAGTGCGCGCCGGGATGGTCCGTTCGACAGAGGCTCCGGTGCTCCCCTGCGCAGCCGCGACGGCGAGATCGGCCAAGTCCGGGACCACGATGTCGGCATACTCGGCAAGCGGCGCCGCGTGACGCGTGCGGTCGAGTCCGATCACGAGTCCGAAATCGCCGGCACGGCCGGCCTCGACGCCCTTGATCGCATCTTCGATCACTGCCGCCCGAGCGGGTTCGACCCCGAGACGACGTGCAGCCTGCAGAAAGACATCGGGCGCAGGCTTCCCCGGGAAACCCAGCTCGGCGGCGTCATTGCCATCGACACGTACCTCGAACAGGTCTTCCATACCCGCCGCCCGAATGACCATCTCACAGTTCTTGCTCGCCGAAATCACCGCGGTTCGAACGCCCTGTTCGTGCAGTGCCTCGATGAAACGCCGAGTGGTGATGTATGCGCGCACCCCGTGCTCGCGTACTGCGTCTTCAAACGCTGCGTTCTTCTTGTTGCCGACGGCACACACCGTGGTGTCACCCGGCGGGTCGTCGGCGTCACCCCACGGCAGCTCGATGCCACGTGATCGCAAGAACGCGTCGACGCCGTCGTAGCGTCCGATGCCGTCGACGTGATGGCGATAGTCGGCATCGGTGAACTCAACGGCGGCGGCACCCACGGCGTGACCTGAGAGAAATTCGTCGAACACATTCTTCCAGGCCGTGAAGTGCACGGCTGCTGTCTGGGTGATGACGCCATCGGTGTCGAAGATGGCGGCGTCGATCGTGTTCATGTCGTCCTCCGGTGGCTCGTGGCGAGCGTTGTCCGGGCCTCACAATTAACACACGTGATTACGGCAACGCTGAGGCACTCTGTCACATCGTGCGACAACGTTCGCCCGTTCAGATGGGGAGGCGGACCGATTGCCCGTCGAACTCGATCAGGCCGTCGACACACAACTCCTCGACGATCGACCGATCGAAGTCGGACACGGGTCGAGGCCCGTCGGCCACCGAACGCATCACCACGCCACGTTGTTGCCGGCGGCTGCCTTCGAATCGGCGCTGCGCTTTGGAGACGCCGGCGGAGCCGACGGCTGGGTCCGGGGAGCGACGGTCGCCGCGTGCCCACAGACACGATCGGGCGATGGGACACGCGTCGCACCGCGGCGCCGGCCGGCACACCACGGCGCCGAGTTCCATCAACGATTGGTTCCACCACCACGACCGGCCGGCTGGCACCGACGTGTCGGCGAGTCGCTGGGCTGCTCGGGGTGTGAGCCGCCGACCGTCGACGCGGGCGAGCACACGGGCGACGTTGGTGTCGACGACACCGATGTCCTGTTCGAACGCAAAGGCGAGCACCGCCCGGGCCGTGTAGGCGCCGACGCCGGGAAGGGTCAACAGCTCGTCGACGGTGGCCGGCACCGCACCGGCATGGTCATCGACGATCTGTTGCGCTGCGAGGTGCAGGTAGCGGGCGCGTCGCGGGTACCCGAGGCCCTGCCAGGCGCGCAGTACCTCGCCAAGTGGCTCGCCGGCGAACGCGGTCGGTGTCGGCCAGCGATCGACGAACTCGCAGAATCGGGGCGCAACGCGTGGCGCCTGCGTCTGCTGCAGCATCACCTCCGAGACGAGGATGTGCCACGGGTCGCGAGTCGCGCGCCATGGGAGGTCCCGAAGCGCGTTCGCCCCCCAGGAGAGCAGCGCGTCGGTGTCGATCGGCGTCAGTCCGCCCAGACGTTGACCTCGTCATAGGGGCGGACGCGCGGTGGCGCCGCGTCGCGAGTCCACACCAGGACCTTGCGCTTGAAGTAGCACACCTCGTTGCCATCCTGGTTGAACCCCTTGGTCTCCACGGTGACGACGCCGCGGTCGGGCTTCGACGACGACGGCTTCACCTCGAGCACCCTGGTCTCGGCGTGAATGGTGTCCCCGTGAAACGTCGGGAATTTGTGTTGCAGTGTCTCGATCTCGAGGTTGGCGATCGCTGCACCACTCACGTCCGGGACGCTCATTCCGAGCACGAGGCTGTACACCAAATTGCCGACCACCACGTTGCGTCCTTGCACCGACTCCGATGCGAACCAGTCGTTGGTGTGCAGCGGATGGTGGTTCATGGTGATCATGCAGAACAGGTGGTCGTCGTATTCGGTGATGGTCTTGCCTGGCCAATGCCGGAGCACATCGCCGGGGGTGAAGTCCTCGAGGTACCGGCCGAACGGGCGTTCATGGGTCGTCATGAGGTGCGACCGTATCCTCGCCGTCACCACCGGCACCATCTGACGCTTGATCGTTGTCCGTGCGTGGAGCAGACGCGGGCGCGCCCTGCGATCGGCGGCCGAACCGCAACGTGAAGTCGAGGCGCGACTCGCCCTTCTCGGTCTCGGCCTTGGCCAGGTCGCGCAGTCCGATGAGACGGTCACGCCGCTCGATCCTCCAGGGACCGACGCGCAACGACGCATACGCGATCGCCCCGAGCGCGATCGGCATCAGATATTGGGCAGAGCGGTACGCGGCGACACCGGGCGCAACGACGCGCCGTGGCAGACCGAAACCGATCAACACGGTGATGTAGGTGCCGTCCACTACACCGAGCCCTCCGGGAAGGATCGGAATCGCGGCCAGGATGTTGGCCAGACCGAATACGACGATCAGTGCGTCGAGACTCAGCGTCCCACCGAATGCCCGCAAGAAGACCCACAACGACGCGGCATCGAGCAACCAATTGAGCATGGCCCACAACACGACGCGACGCAGCAGCTGACGATCGCTGATCAGCTCTTCCATGCGGTGGCCGACCTGCCGCAAGACAGCAGCGAACTTGTCCTCGTCGAAACGGAACTTGCGGGCCAGCCACCGCGCGAACCTCTCCGCTCTCCCCTGTCCATCCATGAGACCGATCACGAGCACCGCCGCGAGCGCCATGATGACGATGCCGGCGATCGCCGCGAATCCGTACAGCGGGTTCACGCCGCGGAAGGGCACCGACATCACCAGGCCGGTCCAGAAGATGATGTTCAACACCACCGCCGAGCCGATTCCAGCGGTGGCCAGCGCGAATCCGGCGTCGGGGCCACTCACCCCCGAAAGTGTGAGCAGCCGGTAGCCGAGCGCAGAACCCGCCGCGTTGCCTCCGGGCACGATATTCGACAGTGCCTTCGTGCTGAGTTGGATGCGAAAGATGCGGGCGTACGACAACTTCGAGGCGGCGCTGCCGAGCGCCGCGCGCGTCAAGAGCGAATAGCAGAACAGCGACAGGATCTGCAGCCCGAACCCGGCGACGAGGAGCAACGGATTGACGTCTGACACCGTGTCGGCGGCCTGTCTGAACCCGGTGAGCACCGGGGGGAGCAAAAAGTACGAGACGACGATCGCCAACAGGATCTTGATCGTGATGCGGATGGGCTTGCGCCCCGTTTTTTTCTGGCCGCTGTTCGGCAAGGCGGGCAGCTCACCGGTTGGTAGCACCCCTCGATCGAGTTCCTCGGTGCGATCGTCGCCCGCGGCGTCGCTCAGCGCCATAACGATCAGAACAGCTCGATGATGTGCCGGAGCCGATGGCGAAGGCCGTCGGCGACCTCGGCGGATGTTTTGCCCAGGTGCACCACGACCACGTCTCGGTCGGGCACGACCACGATGTATTGACCTTCGTGCCCGTTGCACGACAACGAGCCCGGCCAGTCGGGCCACACCCACCAGTGGCGGCCGTAGCCGAGACCGGTGTCGGGGTCGTCGGCAACTTTGTGGCGGGCATGATCGCTCCACCCGGCCGGCAACACGCGCGTGCCGGTCGGTGCGACGCCGTCGTTGCGGTACAGCTCACCGAATCGAGCAAAGTCACGAGCCGTGGCGTACACGTAGCTCGATCCGACGAAGTCACCGGCGTCGTCGAATTTTGGTGCGGCACTCGTCATCCCGATCGGCCCGAAAAGGCGCTCGTCGAGGAAGTTCAGCATCTGCTGTTGGCGATCGCCGGCCAAGCCTCCAACGCCGCCGGCCACGATGTCGCCGATGATCCGGCAGATGACGTTCGTCTCGCCCGACGAGTAGTTCCAGACCGTTCCCGGTGAGTGGATGCGCGGCTTCGCTGCCGTATAGCCGGCATGGCTTGGGCCGCTGTCTCCAAACAACATTTCGATGCAGTCGGAGATCTCGTCGTCGACGTAGTCCTCGACAAAACGCAACCCGGAGCGCATCTCCAGTAGATCGAGGGTCGTGATGTCTGCCTTGTCGGTGCCGCGCCACTCGGGTACCGGGGCGGGTGCGTCGAGGTCGAGCAGGCCGTCGGCGACGAGGATCCCGGTCGCAGCGTGCACCATCGACTTGGCCATGCTCCACGAGATGAGGGTCGACGATGCGTCGATCACGCGCTCGTCCTCGAACGCGTTGGCCGGCTGAACGCCGTATCGCTCGGCGATCACGTCGCCGCCCTGCAGCACCATGAGCGCGAGCGAGGTCCCCTCGTCGGGAGGGCGATCGAACAGGTCGCCGACGACGGCGTCGAGACCACCCGGCGGTTGCCGGGTCATCGAGGCTCACGCAGCTGGCGAGTCATCCGCGCGACGTTACTGCGACCGATCGCCGCACAGGTTGAGCATCTCGGCTCAGGGTGCGAGGAGGTCGGCGAGACCGCGCAGTCCATCGACATCGTGTACGTCGGCGTCTTGTAGCGGAAGCTCGACCACGGGCACATCGTCGGCGAGTTCCGCGAGTCCTGCGAGCTCATCTCGCTCAGACAGTGCGAGCTCGGTGAGTTCGTCGTGCCACGCGAGGTGTTCTGCAAGCGGCCCATCGGCGACGTCGTCGAGTGCCGCACGGTCGGCCGGATCGAGCTGTTCGGGAAGTGGATGGATCAAGTTGATGACCACGCCACCGAACGGGAAGTCGTCGTCGCGGAGGGCGCCGATGAGGTGTTCGGACTCAGCGATCGCTTCCGCCCGTGGGCTGGATACCACCACGAAGGCGGTCTCGTCGGCCCGCAGCAGTTCGCGCACTTCGCCGGCGCGACGTCGGAGCCCCTCCTCGACGGTCGTCAGCGATCGGAAGAACGCCACCGTGTCCTCGACGATCTGGGGTCCAGCGAGGCGGCGAACCGCCCATAGGAACATCGACGATGCCGCATTGGTCACCCTGGCGAACGTTCGTTGGCCGACCGTCAACGCGCGGTACACCGGGTTGCTGAGAAAGGCGACCAGCCGGTCGGGTGCGCCGAGCAGGTCGATCGCGTTGCGCGAGGGCGGCGTGTCGACGATCACCAGGTCCCACTCGTCGCTCGCGAAGAGCTGGTGGAGCCGTTCGATGGCCATGTACTCCTGTGCCCCGGCCAACGAACGGGACAACGCGCCGTAGATGGGGTTGTTCAGAATCGCTTCGGCCTGTTCGTCGCTGGCGGTCTGTTCACGGACGAGCCGATCGAAAGTGGCCGCGTCGTCGAGCATCAGCGCCCAGAGTTCCCCCTCACCCGCTCCGACCCCGTCGACCTGATGTGGTTCGTCGGCGGCGGCACCATCGTCGAGGCCGAGCGCGTCGGCCAGCCGCCGCGCCGGGTCGACGGTGACGACCACGACGCGTCGCCCCGAATTGGCAGCAGCAACGCCGATCGCGGCCGCAGTCGTGGTCTTGCCGACTCCTCCTGGGCCACAGGTCAACAGCAGCGTCGAGTGATCGATCGTGTCGGTGAGCGTCATCGCGTCGACATCCACCGCGGTCACTCCCCTTCCTCGTCGAGGGCGTCTGCCAGGGTCGTCAGATGGTGCAATGCGAGCCGGGCCGTCGGGAGCCGCGGGAGCGTGATCACGTCGTCGAAGCGGTCCTGGAGTCGTGCGAGTTGTCGAGCCTGGCGGGTGAGCACGGAGGCACCGAATCCCGAGGATGACTCGAGCACGCGCCGAGCGTCGGCGGACAGCGAGTGCTTCTGCACTCGCGCCGCGCCGAGCGGCGTGCGCGCCAACCCCGGTCGGTCTGGCCAGCACCCGTTGGCGACGACCGGCAACATGGCGATGCCGACATCGGCGACCAGCTCATCGGCCAACTCGATCGATTCGTTCACCGGCGTTTCCTCGGCGAGCGTGACGACCATGGCCGCACAGCGCGCCGGATCGCGCAGCAGCTCGTCGACCTCGTCAGCCTGTTCGCGGACCGCTCCGGTGTTGACGACCTCGGACAGCCCGGTCGCCGAGCGCAGGAACGGCACCGCGTTGCCTGCCGGAGGTGCGTCGACGACGATCAGGTCGGCCGCACCGTCGCGTTCGAGTTCCTTGATCTTGCCGAGCACGAGCAGGTGCTCCAGCCCGGGCGTAGCCGCCGCGATCATGCCGAGTGATGACGACGCGGCAGCCCGCCGTAGCAGCCCGCCGACACCGCGCAGTTCGAGGTAGTCGCCGAATGCCTGCTCGGCGGGAATCGTGCGACCTCGAACTCGACCGGCGCCGCGGATCTTGCGCAGAATGTGTTCGTTCTCGTCGAGTTCGTGCCCTCCGAGCAGGGGGCCGATGCCGGGTTTGCCGTCGACGGACACGAACAACACGTCCGCGCCGTTGCGGGCGCCGGCGAGCGACAGCGCGGCAGCGACCGTCGAAGAACCAACGCCACCCTTCCCCGCCACGATGGCGACGCCGACGTCGCCGAGTCGATCGAGGATCACGTCGGCACCCTCGACGTGGCGAACCGCGGACCCGCAAGCGCCACATGACCGTCGAGGGCGCGACCGACCGCTCCCGTCGCGATGGTCGCCGCATCGATCAGACGGGCCACGTCGATGCCGGTCCGACAGCCCATTTCCTCGAAGGCGTGCACGACGTCCTCGACCGACACGTTGCCACTTGCTCCGGGCGCGAACGGACAGCCACCAAGGCCGCCCAAACTGGCATCGACGCGTGTGGCGCCGGCGTCGACCGCGGCCAGTGCGTTGGCGACGCCAAGCCCGCGTGTGTCGTGGAGATGGACGCCGACGGGAACACCGGCAGGAGCGCCGATATCGGTCACCTCACCGACGAGTTCAGCGACCTCGGTCGGGACTCCGGTCCCGATCGTGTCGGCCAGACCGATGCCGCGTACGCCGTGGTCGATCGCCATCCGCGCCGCAGCCACGACATCGCTCGGCGCAACGGGACCCTGATAGGGGCATCCGAACGCCGTGGCCAGCGTGACCTCGACGATGGCGTGACTGCGTTCGGCATCGGCGACGACGGTGGCCAGGTCGTCGAGCCGTTCGGCGACGCCGGCGCCGGCGTTGCGGCGGGAGTGCTCGTCGCTGACCGACACGACGAACTGCAGGTGGTCGATGCTGGCGTCGAGCGCCCGCTGTGCACCGCGCCGGTTGAGCACGAGTCCCCAGCGAACGACACCTCTGTCGTCGGCGCCGTCATGAGTCGCCGCCGCGAGCTGAGCTGCGTCGGCCATGGCGGGCACCCGGTCCGGCCGAACGAACGACGTCAATTCGAGGTCGCGAACACCGGCATCGATCAGCGCCTCGAACACCGCCAGCTTGGCGGCCAAGTCGATTGGCCGCTCATCTTGCAGCCCGTCGCGCAAGGTGACGTCGCGCACGGTGATCGTCGAGGGAAGCGGGCGCACGGGTGCAGTCTCGCACCGCAGACCGCCGCTCCCACCGATGCCTGGTAGACAACCCTCGATGAACGACGCCGACGC
>JBCDFR010000007.1:0-89546 GCA_039177505.1 Actinomycetota bacterium
CCGGAGTAGCCGTCGTCGAGACCGGCCATGATCTTGAGCAGGCTCGACTTGCCGGCGCCGTTGGAACCGAGCACGCCGATCTTCGCCCCCGGGTAGAACGACAGCGAGATGTTCTCGAGCACCGTCTTGTCGGGCGGGTAGTGCCGGGCGAGCTTGTACGCCTGGTAGATGAATTCGTGCGCCATGAGGCCTCCGAGACTACGTGCCTCCCCGAAATTCCGGGGATTCCGTGCGTATTGCGCACGTTCTCGCGACAAGAACCGCGCGAGCGGTGCGACGTCAGTGGCGTTTGACGCCGCCGTACTTCATGCGGGTGTCGCTCATCGCAGCCGCCCGGGCGTCGTCGTCGTTGATACCGGCGTCGACGATTTCGCCGACGAACAATGTGTGTGTGCCGAGCTCCATCTCTTTGCGCACCGTGCAGTCCATCCAGGCAATCGCATCGTCGAAGATCGGCGCACCGGTGGTCGCCGCGTGGACCGGACGTCCGTTGAGGGTCGCTCCGTCGTCGACGGCCGGCTTCGAGAACTTCACGAAGGGTCGAGTGTCGTCGCTGTTCCACAGGTTGATCGAGAACGCGCCGCTCGCGCTGATGAGCCGATGTGTCACGGCGCTGTTGTCGACGCCGATGCCGATCAGCACCGGCTCCATCGACAACTGTGTGATCCAGCTCGTGGTCATCGCGTTTCGTTCACCGTCGTGGGCCGAGCCGACCAGCGCCAGAGCGTTGGGGATCTTCCAGGTCAGCTTGTTGAGCAGCTCGTCGGAAAGGGCCATGGTCCTCAGGGTAGGTTGCGTCGATGCCCGATGTTTCGTCGACCCCGGAGGTATCGGCGGCGCTCGACACGTGGCTGGCGGCACATGACGAGCTGGCTCCCGCAACGATCGAAGGGCTCTACGTCGTTGGATCGGTAGCGCTCGATGATTGGACGCCGCACAGCGACATCGACGTCGTCGCGGTGGTCGCCGATCCGTCCGACCCCGACCTGTACGTAGAGCTCGCGGCGGCGCAGACTCGCGTCAGCGACCAGCTCGAGCGATCTGTCGACGGGCCCTATGTTGCGTGGGGTGACCTCGTGGTGCCGGCAATGGCGGTGCAGCGCCCGTGGGTCCTCGACGGGGAGTATCACGTCGACGGGGAGTCGTTCGAGATCAATCCGGTCACGTGGTACACGCTGGCCACCTACGGCCTGGCGATCCGCGGAGCGGCTCCCTCGACACTGGGAGTGGTGAGCGAGCTCGACGAACGCCGCGACTGGGTGCGCAGCAACGTCAACACCTACTGGCGCGGTGTCGGTGAACGGTTGAGCGCAGCGTTGGCCGAGCGACCGGATGGTGAGTTCGACGGGGATGTCCTCGAATGGACGGTCCTCGGTATCGCCCGGATGTTGTTCACGTTCGAAACGGGCGACGTGACGTCGAAGAGTGCTGCAGGCCGATGGGCGGCCGAACGGCTGCCGTCGGATCGTGAGGTGTTCGAACGGGCCGTTGCCGTGCGGGCTGCGCCGGGAACCGTTGATCGGGCCACACTCGAGCGAGCGGCAGCCGTGACGATCGAGATCGCTGACGCGATCAACCGTTGAGTCGCTCGACCGTCTCGGCGAACTCGCGCACCGTGTCGCCGATGATGTCGGCAACCGGACGCACCGACTCGATGCGCCCGGCGACCTGGCCGCTCAGCGCGATCGCTGCGTTCATGTCGCCACCGAAGTAGAGGTCTTGCGGTGTACCGAAGTCGCCGAACACGTTGTGTTCAGCATCGACCAGCCCGGCGGTCCGGTCGGTGCGCAATGCACGCAGGGCGGGGGAGTGGCGTTGGTTGAGGAACACTGTGTCGGTCTCGGCGGCGTCGACGATCGCTTGTTTCCAGTTGCCGTGCACCGGTGACTCCGCAGCCGACACCATGCGTGTGCCCATCTGGACACCTTCGGCGCCGAGAGCGAACGCGGCGGCCATCGTGGCGCCGTCGGTGATCCCGCCGGCGGCGATGATCGGGACGTCAACCTTCGAGCGCACGAGTGGCAGCAGGACCATCGTCGACACCGGCGTCGGGCTCTTGAATCCACCGCCCTCGCCGCCCTCGACGACCAGGCCGTCGACACCTGCGTCCACCGCTTTGAGCGCCGCGTGCAACGTGGGCACGACGTGGTACACGGTGAGGCCGGCCTCTTTCAGGACCGGCGTGTACTTGGTCGGCGAGCCCGCCGACGTCGTGACGAACTTGACGCCCTGGTCGATGACGAACTCGGCGATCGCCGGATCGCGCACGAAGGCTTGCGCGATGTTCACGCCGAACGGACGGTCGGTGAGGTCGCGCATCTTGCGGATCTCGTCCTTTACCGCGTCGAGCTCGCCCGATGACGTCTCGATGATGCCGCAAGCGCCAGCGGACGACACGGCCGATGCCAGCTGGGAGCGGGCGATCCAGCCCATCGGTGCTTGCACGATCGGGATGTCTACTCCGAGGTCGTGGGTCACTCGGTTGTCGAACGCGGCCGGAACGTCGGTCATCCAGCCATGATGGCCGCTCAGCCCACCGGGAGTCTCAGCGGCGCCGTCGCTGTCGCCCCGGGGTCGAGGTCACGTCGGTCGGTCGCCGCGAGTGTCAAGGGGATCGGCGCCGTGTTCGCGCGGTCGGCGGTGACGGTGACGGCGGTCGGGTCCACACTCACCTGCAACCGCTGTGCCCACACCGTGAGCCCGAACGCCAAGCGGTTCCAGCCGCGGGGAATCCGCGGGTCGATGACGAGCATGCCGTTCGCTACTTCGACCCCGCCGAATCCGTACACGGTCACGCTGTATGCACCGGCGGTCGCCGCGGTGTGGATGCCGCCGATGAACGTGCCGCCGACCGCGGCGTGTTGCGTCGCCAACAGATCGATGGTCGCGGTGTCGAAGAAGTACTCCGCCGCCTGATCGAGGTATGCGTCGTCGAGTTCACCCAGGCGGGCGGCGACGCTGGCGTGCACCGAGTGGCTCAACGACGAACCATGGGCACAACGTTGCTCGTAGTAGTCGTAGTTGGCGCGCTGCACGTCGAGCGGGAACGACCGGTCGACCGCGAACAGTTGGACGACGTCGGGTTGTTTGGACACCTGGGTGTGCACGGCCACCCCGTTCGGCCACCCCCAGTACTCCGCAGGGTCGATCAGGCGCTCGCGCACAGCGGCGGGCCGCGTGTCCTCCAACGCATAGAAGCCGTCGAACGCTTCGATCAGTCCAGTGTCCGGATCGACGGGCGGCACGTGGAGTGCGTCGTGGATGCGACGCCACGCAGAGCGTTCCTCGGCGGTGACACCGAGCCGATCGTTGAGCGCCTCGCGAGCGGCGGGCCGATGGGTGGCCAGCAGCTCGTCGATCTCGAGGGCGTGTCCGAGCGCCAGTCGACTGAGATGATTCGTGTATGCGTTGTTGTCGACGTTTTCGTGCCACTCGTCGGGTCCGAGCAACCGGATGATCTCGTAGCGCTTGCGCACCTCGTCGTACTTCACGAACGAGCGGAGGAATCGAGCCACTTCGAATGCGATCTCGGCACCGTGATCGGCGAGGAAGTCGAGGTCGTTGGTGGCCTCCCAGTAGCGCCATACGGCGCGGGCGATGTCGGGACTGACGTGCATCTGCCACACGTTGAAGTGATTGCGGATCGGCCGGCCGGTGAGCACGTCGGTGAAGAAGAAGTCGGGGCACAGTTCGTCGCCCGTAGTGCCGCTGATCCATGCGAAGTACGCGCCCTCGAACCCCAGTCGACGCGCCTTGCGCCGGGCGCCGTCGAGCGTTCGCCACCGGTACACCAAGATGTTGCGGGCGATCTCGGGTTCGGTGTGCAAGAACGCGAGCAGGTTGAACATCTCCTGGTCCCAGAACGCGGCGCCCTGGTAGGCCTGGCACGACAATCCACGGGCGCCGATCGGCAATCGGTCGCTGTGCGCTGGTGTGGCGATGCGGTTGTGCAACAGGCAGAACCGCAGGGCGGCCTGTGCCGCCGGGTCGCCGTCGATGCCGACATCGGCGTTTTGCCAGAACGCCTCCCACCGGAGCGCCGACGCAGCGAGCGCGGCGCGGTAGCCGAGGGTGATCGCAGCGTGCGCTGCGTCGGTGGCGCGTTGGCCTGGACCGATGTCATCGAGATCGTCGTTCGACGACGCAACACCCATGGCGCTTACGATCGTGGCGGCCGCGCCGTCGGCCGATGTCTCGTCGCGGCGAACCACCCAGATCTCGGCGCCGTCCTCGCCGGTCACACACCGCACCGCACCGTCGCCATCCCGCTCGATCGTGGCGAAGTGTTCACCGTTGAGCGACCACACGTCGATGTCGATCGTGGTGTCGAAGTCGACGGTCACGCCGTCGCTGTCGGGAATCACCGTGACCTGTTGGGCGACCGTGTGGAGGTCTTCGAGGCTGGCGAATCGACGTACGGACACGCTGGCCGACTCCCCAGCGGCGGTCGACGCCCGCCAGCGCTGCGTGACCTCGGCAGTCGCCAGCGTGTACTCGACCTCGGCGGGTTGGCGTGCATCGAATTCGAGTGCGGCGCCGTCCAGCGTCATGCCGACGTAGAGCGCATTGGGCACGGTGCACAGCTCGCGCCACACTCCATCGGCCATGTCGTAGGTATCGCTGACGACACAGCCCACGAAATCCGACGATCGCTGGTCGGGTCGTGTGCCGCGGTACCCGAGGTAGCCGTTGCCGACCATGAAGTTCGACCCGATCGTGACGCTCCGCTCGAGAGTGGGTGCGGTGTCGACCACTTCCCACCCGGTGTCGGTACGCACGTGTTCGCCGATCGCGGTCATCGCCGACAGTGTGGCACCAGCTCGCCGACGTACGGCGGCCGCGCAGTACGGTGCGCTGATGCTGCCGACTATGCCCTTCGGGCGCACAGGACACGACTCCACTCGACTGGTCTTCGGTGCGGCCGCACTCGGCGCGATGAGTCCCGAGCGTGCGATGACAACACTCGACGCGGTACTCGCTGCCGGCATCAACCACATCGACACCGCTGCGATGTACGGCGCCTCCGAAGACCGCTTGCAGCCATGGCTTGCGGAACATCGCGACGAGGTCTTCTTGGCGACCAAGACGCGTGCTCGAGACGGAGCAGGAGCGCGCGAGGAGTTGGAGCGTTCGTTGGAACGTATGGGTGTCGAGCGAGTCGACCTGATCCAGCTGCACAACCTGGTCGAGCCGGACGAGATCGAGATCGCGTTCGCCGACGGGGGAGCGGTGGCGGCACTCGACGTCGCCCGCGACGAGGGCCTGACCGGCCACGTCGGCATCACCGCCCACGGACTGCGGGCGCCTGCTGCGCACCTCTCCAGCTTGCGACGCTTCGATTTCGCGTCCGTGCTGACGCCGCTGAACTTCTCGCTCCTCGAGATCGAGTCGTATCGCCGTGCACTCGATGAGCTGTTGGAGTACTGCGCCGATCATCGGGTCGCCGTGCAAACGATCAAGAGCGTCGCCCGGCGGCGGTGGGACGATCCCGAAGTGCCCCACTTCAGTTGGTACGAGCCACTCGACGACAGTGGCGCAATTGCGCGCGCGGTCGCCCACGCGCTGTCGTTCCCGACGGTGTACGTGAACACCTCGAGCGACGCTCGCCTGTTGCCGGCGACGATCGACGCAGCCGAACGTGTTGCGGCCGGTGATCTCGCCACCCCGACCGACGAGGAGCTACGCACCGACGTCGCGGAGTACGGCATCACCGCGCTCTTCGACGGCGCCGGCTTGGAACGTATCTAGCGGTTGTTGATCGCAGCAGCTCGGCGGAACTCGGCGCCGCGGCGCACCGCGCCTCGGATGCCCACGCTGCGCTCGCGATTCGCATGGGTATCGATCTCGCGGCCGCCAGCACTTCACCCGGTTGTAGCTGCTCGCGAACATCTCACTGAACGTGGTGAAGGCCCACTGGGAGTGGTCAAGAGGGTCTGCGCCAGGATTCGATGTGGGTGGTATCATCGATCGGCGAGCCCGCCGTAGGTGGTCGCAATCTCACCATCAGTGGTGTCGGGTGACGCCGGGGACGTCGCTGCTCCAAGAGTACGCTGGATGCGTGACCACCACTGATCTGCCCGACGAGGGACGCAGCGCCGACTTCGGAGCCAACTCGTGGCTCGTCGAGGAGATGTACGAGCGGTTCGTCAGCAATCCAGAGTCGGTGAGCGATTCTTGGCGTGAGTTCTTTGCCGACTACCGCTCGCAAACCCCGACCGTTGCCGCCGCTGCTGCCGCGTCGCCCCATGTGCAGGCGGCCGTAGCCGAACATCGCGATCCCGACGTCCCGGGCGTGGTCGAGCCCGGGCCGCTGCACGCGCCTGCTGCCGGTGCAGCGCCTGCCGCCTCGCCGCCACCGGCGCCCGAGCCGGCCGCCAACGGTGCAGCAGCGGCCACCCCGCCGAAGCAGGAGACACCCGACGAGGAGCCACCTGGCAAGCCGATCCGCGGCGCCGGCAAGGCGATCGTTACCAACATGGAGAAGAGCTTGGGGGTACCGACGGCGACCAGCTTCCGGAACGTTCCGGCCAAGCTGCTCGAGGTCAACCGCAAGGTGATCAACGGGTTTCGTGCCCGAAGCGGGCAAACCAAGGTCAGCTTCACCCACCTCATCGGGTACGCCATCGTGCGGGCCATCGCCGACGAGGTGCCGGCGATGAACAACACTTTTCTGGAAGGCCCTGACGGACCGCGCATCATCCGCAATGAGCACGTCAACATGGGCCTCGCGGTCGACGTCGCCAACGACGACGGCAGTCGTAACCTCGTTGTGCCGGTGCTGCGTAACGCCGAGGAGCTCGACTTCGCCGGCTTCCTCGTGGCCTATGAGGAGATCATCCGCAAGGTCCGCAACAAGAAGCTGACCATCGACGACTTCCAGGGCGCCAACGTATCGCTCACCAACCCGGGCACGATCGGGACGGTTCAGTCGGTGCCTCGCCTGATGCCTGGCCAAGGTCTCATCGTCGGTGTGGGCACGATCGACTATCCGGCCGAGTTCGAGGGCGCCGACCGTCGCAATCTCAGCCAGATCGGCATCAGCAAGGTCGTCACGGTCACCAGCACGTACGACCATCGCATCATCCAGGGTGCCGAGTCGGGTCTGTTCCTGAAGCGGGTGCACGAGCTGTTGCTCGGTGAACACGACTTCTACGAAGACATCTTCCACAGCCTCGACATGCCCTACGAGTCGGTGCAGTGGCGGCCTGACACCAACCCGATCGATCGCGAAGAGGCGATGCTGGCCAAGCAGATGGCCGTCGCCAAGCTGATCCGCGTGCATCGCGTGCGCGGACATCTCATTGCGGACCTCGACCCGTTGCGTTGGAAAGAACCGCGCACGCCGAAAGAACTCGATCCCGCCACCTACGGCCTGACGATCTGGGACCTCGACCGTGAGTTCCTCACCGACGGCGTTGGTGGCGTCGACAAGATGCGGCTCGGCGACCTGCTTGGCGTATTGCGCGATGCGTACTCGCGCACCATCGGCGTCGAGTACATGCACATCCAAAACACCGACGAACAGCGCTGGATCCAGGCCCACATCGAAGGTCCGAATCACGACTTCGACATGGGCGAGAAGATGCGCATCCTCGAGCGGCTGAACGCCGCCGAGTCGTTCGAGCGCTTCCTGGCCACCAAGTACGTCGGCACGAAGCGCTTCGGTATCGAAGGCGCCGAGTCGGCGATTCCGATCCTCGACGAGATTCTCTCGAACGCAGCAGACGCGTCGTTCGATTCCGCCGTGATCGGTATGGCCCACCGTGGTCGACTCAACGTCTTGTCGAACATCATGGGCAAGAGCTACGAGGCGATCTTCTCCGAGTTCGAAGGCCACCTCGACCCCACGTCGGTGCAGGGCTCGGGCGACGTGAAGTATCACCTCGGCGCGAGCGGCAAGTACGTCAGCCCCGATGGCGCTGACATCCCGATCGAGTTGGCTGCGAACCCGAGCCACCTGGAGACGGTCGGCCCGCTGGTGATGGGGATGGCCCGGGCCAAGCAGGACCAGATCGAGCCGCCCGGTGCGTTCACCGTGTTGCCGCTCGTGATCCACGGCGACGCGGCGTTCGCCGGTCAAGGTGTTGTCGCTGAGGCATTCGCCATGAGCGATACGGGTGGCTATCGCATCGGAGGCACGATCCACCTGATCATCAACAATCAGATCGGGTTCACCACCGCGCCTCAGTACGCCCGCTCATCGTTGTATTGCTCCGACGTCGCCAAGACCGTCCAAGCGCCGATCTTCCACGTGAACGGTGACGACCCGGAGGCGTGTGTACGGGTAGCCCGGCTCGCCTGGGAGTACCGCCAGGCCTTCCACAAAGACGTCGTGATCGACATGGTGTGCTACCGCCGCCACGGCCACAACGAAGGCGACGACCCGAGCTACACCCAACCGCTGATGTACAAGGCGATCTCGGAGCGGCGCAGCGTGCGCAAGCTGTATGTCGAGTCGCTTGTCAGGCGCGGCGACATCACCGTCGAGGAAGCCGAAGAGGCGCTTGGCGACTACAACGACAAGCTCCAGGTGGCGCTCGACGAAACCCGCTCGCAGGCTCCAGGCGAGATCACCGCAGCGCGTCCGCCGCGCGCGCTGGGCGTGTTGCCCCCCATCGCCACCGGAGTCGGGCGCCCCGAACTCGATCGGATCTTTCAGCAACTCACCGACTACCCCGACGGGTTCGAGATTCATCCGAAGCTCGCTCGTCAGTTCGACACGCGGGCCAAGATGTACTCCGACGGTGAGGTCGACTGGGCGTTGGCCGAAGCGATGGCGATCGGTTCGTTGGTCCTCGAAGGTCGCACGGTCCGTCTGGCCGGCCAGGATTCGCGGCGCGGGACGTTTAGCCATCGCCATGCCGCACTGATCGATTTCGAGTCGGGCACGCCGTGGATCCCGCTCAACGCGTTCGAGAGCGGCGACCGGGACGACAGAGGAAAGTTCTTCGTCTACGACTCGCTCTTGTCGGAGTACGCCGCGCTCGGGTTCGAGTATGGCTACGCCTCGGAGAATCGCGATGCGCTCGTGATGTGGGAAGCGCAGTTCGGTGATTTCGTCAACGGCGCCCAGATCGTGATCGACCAGTACATCGTGGCGGCCGAAGACAAGTGGGACGAACACAACGGGCTCGTGCTGCTCCTCCCGCACGGTTACGAGGGGCAAGGGCCCGAGCACAGCTCGGCGCGCATCGAGCGCTTCCTCACCCTGGCCGCCGAAGACAACATGCACATCGCCAACGCCACCACGGCAGCGAACTTCTTCCATCTGCTCCGTCGGCAGGTGCATTCGGCTCGCCGCACGCCGCTGATCGTGTACACCCCCAACCAGGGGCTGCGGATGAAGCAGACGCGCTCGCCGATCGACGCCCTGACGCAGGGCTCGTTCCAGGAGCTCCTCGACGACCCCATCAACGAGCGTGATGATTTCGATCCCGAGTCCGTGACGCGGCTGGTCTTCTGCTCGGGCAAGGTTGCCTGGGACGCAATTGCCGAGCGCGACGCCCGCGACGCCCCGGTCGCGGTGATTCGCATCGAGCAGCTGTATCCCCTGCCGACCGATCAGATGCTGGAGCTGCTCGAGCGTTACCCCAACGCCCGCGAGCTGCGGTGGCTGCAGGAGGAACCCGAGAACATGGGCCCGTGGAAGTTCATCGAGCACAACGTGTGGCGGGTGAAGGATCAGGGGTACGACCTGCGCCATGTCGCCCGGATCGAGTCGGGGAGCCCAGCGACAGGCTCGAAGACCATCCACGATCAAGAGCTGGCCGAGATGATGGAGCGGCTGTTCCGCGACCTGTAGCGGACCGCTGTACCCACCGGGCGCCCACCCGAAATTGTCGCAATTCCGTGCGAAAGACGCACGAAATCCCCGGTTTTTCGGTCGGGACTATCGGTCGGGATTATCGGGACTATCGGTCGGGATTAAAGGTGCAGCACTGATGTGAGATCGGCGATGGCGAGGGCGGGATCGGTGACCTTGATCGTCGTCATGCCCATCGCTTTGGCCGGCTTCAGATTGATGCCGAGATCATCGAGAAAGACGCACTCGCGGGGCTCGACGCCCACTGTGTCGCATGCGATCTCGTAGAACCGGACCTCTGGTTTCCGTACGCCGACCTTGCTCGACTCGATCACGTGGTCGAAGCGCTCCATCACGGCGTGCACGTCGGGACGTACCGCGCGCGGATCGGCTGACACGACGTTGTTGGTAAGACAAGCGGTGCGATAACCAGCCGCGATGACGCGGTCGAGCATGTCGACCATCTCAGGTCGGATGTCGCCGGCGAGCAGCGCCAGCACGTCAGCGCCGGGCACTCGATGGCCGAGTTGCTCGGACTCCTCAGCGAACAGTCGGTCGAACTCCGCTGGACCGATCTCGCTGCGTTCGAGTAACGCCCACGCGTTCGAGTCGGGATTCGTCGCGTTGACCGATCGAATCAAGCCCGGCGGCACGCCGCGTTCACGTTCGTACCGGTCGAATGCGTCGAAGGGGCTCGACAAGATGACGCCCCCGAAGTCCCAGAGCACTGCCCGAATCACGGTTGGCGAGCCTACGATGGCCGCGCCGATGAGCAGGAATGACACCACATGAGTGCACTGGGTGACATCACCCACGTCGTTGTCGACGGCTCGAACATCGCCACCGAAGGACGCTCGCTCCCGAGCCTCTCCCAACTCAACGATGCGGTGATGGCCTTCATCGAAGACCACCCCGACGCAGCGGTGACCGTCGTCGTCGACGCCACGTTCGGGCACCGCATCGACAAGTCGGAGGTTGCGGCATTCGAAGAGGGAGTGTCGAACAACGAGCTTGTTGCGCCACCGGCCGGAGCCGTCGGCCGCGGCGACGCGTTCGTGCTCCAGATCGCCGACAAGGCGAACGCGGTCGTGTTGTCGAACGACTCGTTTCAGGAGTTCCACGGCACCTACGCCTGGCTTTTCGACGAGGGACGGCTGGTCGGTGGCAAGCCGGTGCCACACGTCGGGTGGGTCTTCGTCGCCCGGGTTCCGGTCCGCGGGCCGGTGAGCCGGAAGGCGACGGCCAAGAAGCGAGCTGAGAAACGGGCGTCGCGCCGTTCGAGCACACGTGCCAGTGAGCCGATGCCAGTGCCAACCGCGCCGCCGCCGTATCCGACCGGTGACGCCGCACAGGCAGACGCGCCGGCCGCTACGACGGCCGCCGCCGGCTCCGACACGACGCGGGCACGGGCCCCGCGCAAGGACGAGATGGTCAATGAGCTGCTCCCGTTCCTCGAGTTCGTCGAACACCACCCGGTCGGTACGAGCGTCAACGCCACGGTCGCCAGCTACAGCTCGCACGGCGCCTACATCACCATCGGCGACGACGTTCGGGGATACGTCCCGCTGCGACTCATGGGCGACCCGGCGCCGACGAGTGCTCGCAAGGTGCTCACCATCGACGAATCGATTACCGCTGTCGTCGTCGACTTCGCGCCCGGTCGGCGGAGTATCGACTGCGCCCTGCCAGACATGGCCGCCAAGGCACTCGCTGACGCCGCTGGGTCGGCCGACGAAGGCGGCATCGCTGCCGCCGACGAAGTGGTGTCATCCGACGGAGACAGCACAGTGCCCGACGAGCCACCGGTCTCCGCCGAAGCGCCCGTTGAGCCGGTAGCAGAGTCCGTGGGCGACGGTGGTCCATCGTCTGAAGTCGCAACGGCCGAATCGGCCGACAACGGACAGGCTCGGACGAAGCGGGCGCGCAAGAAGCGGGCGACGAAGAAAGTGGCCGCTAAGAAGCAGGCGGCCGCCAAGAAGACGTCGGCCAAGCAGGCCGCAGCGAAGAAGACCACGGCCAAGAAGACCGCCGCCAGAAAAGCCACGGCCAACAAGCCTGCGAAGAGGTCGACTGCCAAGAAGACAGTGGCGACGCAGACGCAGAAAAAGGCGGCAAAGCAGACGGCGAAGAAGAAGGTGGCAAAGAAGAAGGCGACAACGAACAAAGCCGCCAGGCAGCGGGCGCGTACGAAGACGAACACCGAGACACCGAACACCGAGCAGATTGCGACACCCCTGCCGCTGTCGACGGAGGAGACCTGATGCGCGTCGTCACCTGGAACGTCAACTCGCTGCGCGCCAGGCAAGAGCGTGTCGAGGAGTGGTTGACCGATGTTGCGCCCGACATCGTCCTGTTGCAGGAGACGAAGCTCGCCGACGATGCCTTTCCGACGCTGGCCTTCGAGGCCCTCGGATACAGCGCCGCCCACTACGGCCAAGGGCAATGGAACGGCGTGGCCATCCTCTCCAAGGTGGGCCTCGACGATGTGGTCGCCAACTTCGCCGAAGGGATCGAGCCCGACCCCGACGCTCGGATCATCACCGCCACCTGCGGCGGGGTGCGTGTCAGTTCTGTGTACGTGCCCAACGGTCGCAGCCTCGACGACCCGCACTACGAGTACAAACTCTCGTGGCTCGACCGCTTGCGCACCCACTTGGAACACGAGTCGTCCGACGCGGTGATCGTCGGCGGCGACTTCAACATCGCACCTGACGATCGAGACGTGTGGGATCCGGCCAAGGTCAACGGTGCCACGCACGTCAGTCAGCCCGAGCGAGACCGGCTGCAGGCGCTACTCGATCTCGGTCTGGTCGACGTGTTCCGAGACCACCACGACTCCGATCGGGTGTACTCCTGGTGGGACTACCGCCGTGGTGACTTCCACCAGGGCCGCGGCATGCGCATCGATCTGATCCTGTGCTCAGCGCCTGTGGCCGAGCAGGTCGAGTTCGCCATCGTCGACCGCAACGCCCGCAAGGGCAAACAACCGAGCGACCACGCGCCTGTCGTGGTCGACGTAGCACGTTGACGGCGCCGCGCCGTCGTCAGAGCAGCTCGTCGATCTGTGGTGCCAAGCGGCGCGCCGTAATGGGGCCGAGCGATGTCACCGCCTCGAGTTCTTCCGGTGTGCGCGGCCGCTCGGCGGCGATCGCTGCGAGGTCACGGTCACTGAGCCATACCGCTGGCAACACGCGGGCTCGGCGGGCCGCGTCGTCGCGCCACGCCCGCAACGACGCGGTCACCGGATCCGGGGCCGGCCGCCGGACTCGGCGCGGGGGAGGACTGGGCTCGGGCGCATCGAGGCGGAGGCCGTCGAGCAGCGGACTGGGTCGCCGGGCGTAGCCGCCGCGACGGGCGGCACTGGTGATCATGAGCTCGTCGGTCGCCCGGGTGAGCGCGACGTACAACAAGCGCGCCTCTTCGGCTTTGGCGGGTTGGGTCGACGCCGACTTGTGGGGAACCAGACCGGTCTCCACGCCAGTCACGATCACCGTCCGCCACTCGCGACCTTTGGCCGAATGGAACGTGAGGAGTTCGACACCCCCGTTCGTAGCGGTCCCGAACGGATCGTTCGTTGCCACCCACGCACGAAATCCCCGCCCGTCGCCGCCGGGCTGGTCGCGCAAGTACGTCAGCACGGCCGCTGCGACGGTGCGCTCGTCGACTTGACTCGACCGCGCCGAGTCGGCCGGAGTGTCGACGGTGTCGAGCGTGTCGTGAGCGAATGCCCGCAGCCGATCCGTGCCACCGAGCGCTGCCACCTGGCGCACGATGCTGTCTGGGCCCGACTCGGTCGCCGCCTGTCGCACCGGAATCCCGGCCGCCTCGATCGCCGTACGCAGTGGATCGATCTGCGCGTTGGTGCGGGCCAGCACGGCGACGTCGCCGCGGCCGAGCTGGGGATGTTCGAGGGCCTTCAGAGCGGCGACGACCATGACCCCTTCGCCCTGCTCGTCGTCGGCGGTGACGCGGCGCACTGCCGCGCCGTCGGCCCGCGCCGACCGAAGCTCGAACGGTTGTCCTGACCGTTCGAGAGCGTGCACGCCCGCGCTGACGACCTGTGGCGTGCAGCGGTGGTTCACCGGAAGGTAGATCACCTCGACGCCAGGGAAACGGCGGTCGACGTCGACGAGCAGGTCCGGGTCGGCGCCGTTGAATCCGTAGATCGATTGCGCCGGGTCGCCGACCAGGAACAGGTCGTCGCGGCCGGCGCGGAGCGCGTTGACGAGAGCGTGCTGGAGTGGGTTTAGGTCTTGGCTCTCGTCGACGAGCACGTGCCGAAAGCGCCACTGCAGCGCTTCGGCGAACTCCGGATGCCGACGCATCTCCCGAACGGTGAGGCCGAGCACGTCGTCGAAGTCGATCACGCCGCGGCGCCGCTTGAGCTGTTCGACGTCGGCGAATGCGGCGGCGGCCCGTTCGACACCCGTCGAAGGTCGTCTCCCGCTCCGGCGGGCTGCGGCGGCGTAGTCGCGAGCAGCGATCCCGCGCGCCGACGCCCAGTCGATTTCGGCGAGAAACGTCGGCACGGCCCGACGGTCGCTAGCGTCGACGGCGTCGCGGATCAGGCGTCGCCGGTCGGCAGCTACCGTCGGTCGCCGACGGTCGGTTGCTGCGTAGCGCTCCTCGAGCACGCGCAACATCACCGAGTGGAACGTGCCGGCCTCGACAGGTTCGCGTAGGCCGAGTGAACGAAGTCGGCGTCGGAGTTCGCTGGCCGCTTCCCGGGTGAAGGTGAGCGCGAGCGTGTGCCGACCGTCAGCCGTCTCGTTGGCGATGCGGTAGGCGATGCGCCGTGTCAAGACACGTGTCTTTCCCGAGCCGGCGCCGGCGATCACGGCGACGAGTCGAGACTCGGTGGTGACCGCCGCCCGCTGGTCGGGGTCGAGGTCGGCGAGCAGCGCCTCGGTGTCGGTCACCCAGTGGATACTACGGCGATTCAGGAAGCAAACATGTGTTCGATGTCGTTGGTGTGCGCTGTAGAGTTGCGCCGTGACCGACGTGGCCGACGACGCACCCACGACCGACCGTTCGAGCTTCGAGCAGGAGCTGCTCGACAACGTGCCGGCGAGCAACTACGGCACGGTCGTCGAACCGCTGGCGGTCGTCTCCGACTTCGCCCCGGCCGGCGATCAGCCCGCCGCCATCGAGTCGCTCGCCGCAGGTATCGACGGCGGGGAACGCTTCCAGACGCTGCTCGGCATCACCGGGTCGGGCAAGTCGGCCACCATTGCCTGGACGATCGAGCAGGTGCAGCGACCGACGTTGATCCTGGCCCCCAACAAGTCCCTCGCCGCCCAGCTGGCGCAGGAGATGCGTGAGTTCTTCCCGAACAATCGAGTCGAGTACTTCGTCAGCTACTACGACTATTACCAACCCGAGGCGTACATCCCGTCGAGCGACACCTACATCGAGAAAGACAGTTCCATCAACGACGAGATTGATCGTCTGCGGCACTCCGCAACCGCTGCGTTGCTCACTCGTCGCGATGTGATCGTCGTCGCGTCGGTGTCGTGCATCTACGGCATGGGCAACCCCGACGAATACCGGGGCCAGTTGCTCGACCTCAACGTCGGCATCGACTACGACATGCGCAGCATCCTGCGGCGCCTGGTCGACATGCAGTACGACCGCAACGACATGACGCTCGGTCGTGGCAACTTCCGAGTCCGCGGCGACACCATCGAGATCCATCCGGCCTACGAAGAGTCGGTTCTGCGCGTCGAGATGTTCGGCGACACGGTCGACCGCATCACCACCCTCGACCCGCTCACCGGCGAGCAGCTCAGCGAGATCGAGCGAGCTCACGTGTTCCCCGCAACGCACTACGTCACGGGCGCCGAGCGTCTGGCGGTGGCGATGGGCAAGATCGAGGCCGAGCTACAGCAGCGGCTGCAGCACCTCGAGGAGAACGACAAGCTGCTCGAAGTGCAGCGCCTGCGGATGCGTACGCAGTACGACCTCGAGATGATGAGCGAGGTCGGCTACTGCAACGGCATCGAGAACTACTCGATGCATCTCGATGGACGCGAGTACGGCGAGCCGCCGTTCACGCTGCTCGACTACTTCCCGGACGACTTCTTGTTGGTGGTCGACGAGAGCCACGTCGCCGTGCCGCAGTTGCACGGTCAGTACGCCGGCGACCGCAGCCGCAAAGACGTGCTGGTCGAGCACGGTTTCCGCCTCCCGTCAGCGCGCGACAACCGGCCGCTGACGTTCGATGAGGTACTCGAACGGATCAACCAGTGTGTGTTCCTCTCGGCCACGCCGGGGGAGTACGAGCTACGCGTGTCCGACCGCGTCGTCGAGCAGATCGTCAGGCCGACCGGGCTGGTCGACCCCGAGGTGATCGTCAAGCCCACCAAGGGGCAGATCGATGATCTGATGGAGATGGTCGAGGGCCGCGTCACCCGCGGCGAGCGCGTGCTGGTGACGACGCTGACCAAGAAGATGGCCGAGGACCTCACCGACTACCTCCTCGAACAGGGCCTGCGGGTGCGTTATCTGCACTCGAACATCGACACGATTCAACGCATCGAGATCCTCCGGGCGTTGCGCCTCGGCGAGTTCGATGTGCTGGTCGGGATCAATCTGTTGCGCGAGGGACTCGACCTTCCCGAGGTGTCGCTCGTGTCGATCCTCGACGCTGACAAGGAAGGGTTCCTCCGATCCGAGACGTCGCTCATTCAGATGATCGGCCGGGCCGCACGCAACGTGGCAGGCCAGGTCGTGATGTACGCCGACAAGATGACCGACTCGATGACCGCGGCGATCGACGAGACCAAGCGCCGCCGCAACCTGCAGCTGGCGTACAACGAAGAACACGGCATCGACCCGCAGACCGTGCGCAAGGCGGTCGGCGACATCCTCTCCATCCTGAGACCCGACGACACCGCTCCGGTGCCCGGGAAGGACCGTCGCCGCCAGCGCGAGCGCGAGAAGGTGCAACGCGACCTCAAGTCGCTGCCCGAGCAGGAACTCGGTCGGCTCGTCCAGACGCTCGAGGCCGAGATGCACGAGGCGTCGGCGGAGCTCAAGTTCGAGTACGCCGCCAAACTCCGCGACGAGATCGCCGACCTCCGCCGCGAACTCCGCGACGCCCGCTAAGCCCTCACCCCAAAAACCGGGGATTCCGTGCAGTTTTCGCACGGAATGGCAACTATTTCGGCGAGGTCGCCCAAACGTTCGCGACGACGTGTGTTCTTCGCACGGAATCCCCTGTTTTTCGGGGCGGCGTTGGGCTACGTCAGGTGGGGTGGCGGTCGGCCCAGGGGTGGGCCACTTCGAGTTGGGCCGCCACCGCGATCAACAGGTCCTCGCGACCGTACGCGGCCACGAGTTGCACGCCGATCGGGAGCCCGGCGTCGTTCCAGTGCAGGGGCAGGCTGATCCCCGGCTGACCGCTGGCGTTGAACGGAGGAGTGAACGGCACCCACTCGCCGGCTCGTCGCAGCGGGGCGACCACATCACCGTGGACATGACCGTGCTCGCCGATCCGCACCGGGGGCTCGGCGAGTGTCGGCGTGAGCAGTAGATCCCAACCATCGGCCCACCACTGCTGCATCGCGCGTCGGTACTGAGCGACGGCAGCGAGCGCGTCGGCGTACTGCGGACCGGTGACGAGCTTGGCGAACTCGGCCTGAGCCCAGTTGACCGGCTCGACTTCGTCCTCGGTCAGCTCGCGCCCGATCATCGCGCCCATCCCCTCGATGCCGAGAGCCATGTTGGTCGCCCACATCGCGGAGAAGCGATCGGTGAAGGTCGTGTCTTCCAGAACGGTCGGATACCCGGGTTCGACGTCGTGGCCGAGTGTCTCCAAAATGCTCGCCGCCGCACGCACCGCGTCGACGACATCGGGCGAGATCGGATTGCCCTGTGGGTGCAGGTCGAGGAGCCCGATGCGGAGGCGACCCGGTTCACCCACCAACTCGTCGACGTAGGGGCGCGGCGGGGGTGGCGCGATGACCGTGTCGCCGACTCCGGGGCCGTGCACCGCGTCGAGGAGTCTGGCGGTGTCGCGCACGCTACGGCTGACGCAGAAGGCCACGCTTAACCCGTTCTCGGTTCGTTCCGGGCCGAGAGTGATGCGACCTTGCGACGGCTTCAAGCCGACCAGCCCACAGCACGAAGCGGGGATCCGAATCGAGCCGCCGCCATCAGAGGCGTTGGCGATCGGCACCATGCCCGCGGCGACCGCCGCAGCGGCGCCTCCGCTCGATCCTCCCGGTGAGTGATCGGTGTTCCACGGGTTGCGCGTCGCCCCGAACGCCACCGGTTCGGTCACGGGAAGGCTGCCCAGCTCGGGGCTCGAGGTGCGGCCAAGGTTGACCAGTCCGGCGTCGCGGAATCGCGCGACCAGCGTCGAGTCGAACGTGGACACCGGTTGGGCATCGCGCAACGCGATGTTGCCCTGCGTCAGCGGCGTGCCCTTGTCGTGGGCGTAGAGATCCTTCAGCAGAAACGGCACGCCGAGAAACGGCGCGCTGTCGACGCCGTCGTCGCCACCGGCCAGGGCCTCGTCGATCGCTGCCGCCTCTCCGGCGGCGCGGTCGTACCACTTCATGTTCACCGCGTTGAGCGGGCCATCGAGTTCCTCGATGCGCTCCGCGGCCGCATCGACCATCTCGCGCGCCGAGATCTGCTTCGACGTGACCATCTCGGCCTGCTCGGTGGCATCCATCCAGCGTGTGTGGTCGGCGATCTCGGTCATCTGCCGGTTGTAGCAGACTGACGGGCGCCGTGATGCGAGCGCAGCAACTCGACCAGCCGGCGCCGATCGGAGAGCGCCCACTGACGTCGATCGAGCGCGCCGCCGCGCCACCACTGCCGGGCGAGCTGCGGTTGGACGTTGCTGCCTGCGGAGTGTGCCGCACCGATCTCCAACTCATCGAGGGGGACCTTGCGGCGCGCCGGTTGCCGATCGTCCCCGGACACCAGATCGTCGGGCGAGTCGCCGCCGTCGGCGAGGGGGTCGAGGAATGGTCGATCGGTGATCGCGTCGGCGTCGCATGGCTGGGCGGCGCGTGCGGTACCTGCGATTTCTGCCGTCGCGGCCATGAAAACCTCTGTCCCGACGCCGAGTTCACCGGATGGGATCGCGACGGTGGATACGCGACCACGGCAACGGCGCGCGCCGATTTCACGTTCGCCCTGCCGAGCGGGTTCGACGACACCGATGCGGCACCGCTGCTGTGCGGCGGCGTCATCGGGTACCGGTCGCTCAAGGTGTCGGGGATTGCTCCGGGCGGCCGCCTCGGACTGTACGGGTTCGGGGCATCGGCGCTCTTGACGATCCAGGTTGCCAACCACTGGGGGTGCGACGTGTTCGTCGCCACCCGCTCGGCTGCCGAGCGGCGGCGGGCGACCTCCCTCGGTGCGGCTTGGGTCGGCGACTACACCGACCCGCCACCGGCGCCGCTCGACGCAGCGATCACCTTCGCCCCGGTCGGATCGGTGGTCGTCGCCGCGCTCAGCGCGATCAAGCCCGGGGGAACTGTGGCGATCAACGCCATCCACCTCGATCGCATGCCCGAGTTCAATTACGACCTGTTGTGGCGCGAGCGGGGACTGCGCAGCGTTGCCAACTTCACCCGCTCCGATGCGATCGAGTTCATCGAGTTAGCCGCGACGATTCCGATTCGCACCGAATACGAGGTGCATGCCCTCGATGACGCCAACGATGCGCTGGCTCGATTGGCTGGTGGATCGGTTGGCGGTGCCGCGGTGCTTGTGCCGTGATCCTGGCACCGACGTCGCCGGGGCTGGCGGAGCGCCGCGAGAACATATGTTCGCCGCTAGGCTCGGATGTCAATGGCCGCCCGCCGATCCGCTTCCACTACGACCGCCAAGAAGTCCGCCGCAGCGTCCGAGCCGGCGCGCAAACGCGCCCCCCGCAAGGACGACCCGCAGATCGTCGTACGCGGCGCTCGCGAGCACAACCTGAAGAACGTCAACGTCGAGCTGCCGCGCGATCGGCTCATCGTGCTGACCGGCCTGTCGGGTTCGGGCAAGTCGAGTCTTGCCTTCGACACGATCTACGCCGAGGGTCAGCGGCGGTACGTCGAGTCGCTCAGTGCCTACGCCCGGCAGTTCCTTGGGCAGATGGACAAACCCGACGTCGACGTGATCGATGGTTTGTCGCCGGCGATTTCGATCGACCAGAAGTCGGCCAGCCGCAACCCGCGTTCCACCGTCGGAACGATTACTGAGGTCTACGACTACCTGCGCCTGTTGTATGCGCGAATCGGTATCCAGCACTGCCCCAACGACGGCACACGGCTGCAACGTCAGACGCCACAGCAGATCGTCGACCGCATCCTCGACATGGACGAGGGTTTGCGGTTCCAGGTGCTGGCGCCGGTCGTGCGCGGCCGCAAAGGCGAGTACGACACGTTGCTCGAAGACCTGTCCGGTCAGGGCTACGTGCGGGCCCGGATCGATGGCGAGACCGTCGATATCGACGAGTTCTTGAAGCGCGACGAGCGACTCGCCAAGTTCGAGAACCACAAGATCGAGGTGGTCGTCGATCGGCTCGTGTTGAAAGAGGGCATCGAGCGCCGTCTCACCGACTCGCTCGAGACGGCGCTCACGCTCGCCGACGGAGTCGCCGAGATCGAGATCGTGCCGCGCGCAGGCTCGCGCGACGATGTGGCGGCTGAGCCCGAGACGCTGACGTTCAGCCAGCACCTCGCCTGTCCGAAGTGCGGCACCAGCTACGAGGAGCTGGCGCCGCGCAACTTCTCGTTCAACTCGCCCTACGGGGCATGTGCGACCTGCGACGGGTTGGGTACCACGTTCGAGGTCGATCCCGAGCTGATCATCCCTGACCCCGACCTGCCGTTGTCGGAGGGTGCGATCGCACCGTGGCGCAGTGCTCACACGCAATACTTCACGCGGCTGCTCGAGGCGGTGGCGAATGTGAACGACATCGATCTCGATGCGCCGTTCGGCTCGCTCTCGGCCAAGCAGAAGAAGGTGATCCTGCACGGCGTCAAGGGCAAGCTCACGGTCAAGTACAAAAACCGCTACAACCGCAGCCGGAGCTACACCACCGAGTATGAGGGTGTGATTCCGTGGCTCCGGCGCCGTCATGAAGGAAGCGACAGCGACTGGGCTCGCGAGCAATACGAGGGGTACATGCGCGAGGTCGCCTGCTCGGCGTGCGGCGGTAGTCGGCTCAAGCCGGCGACCCTCGCCGTGACGGTCGACGACAAGAACATCGCCGAAGTGTGCGACATGTCGATCGGCGAGTCGGCGAAGTTCCTTGCGGCACTCGAGCTGAGCGAACGCGACAGGATCATCGCCGAGCGGGTGACCAAAGAGATCAATGCCCGACTCGGGTTCCTACTCGACGTCGGCCTCGACTACCTCACCTTGTCGCGCTCGGCGGGCACACTCGCCGGCGGGGAAGCGCAACGAATCCGACTGGCGTCGCAAATCGGCTCGGGTCTCGTCGGAACCTTGTACGTCCTCGACGAGCCGTCGATCGGACTGCATCAGCGCGACAACCGTCGACTGATCGACACGCTGACTCGCCTGCGCGATCTCGGCAACACGGTGATCGTCGTCGAACACGACGAGGAGACGATCCGCGAGTCCGACTGGATCGTCGACATCGGTCCTGGCGCCGGTGAGCACGGCGGCGAGGTCGTGTACTCGGGCCCGGTGAAGGGGCTGACGAAGGCCAAGGCGTCGATCACCGGTCAGTACTTGTCGGGACGCAAGACCATCCCGGTCCCCGGTGAGCGCCGACCCCAGGGCATCGAGCGACTGACCATCGAAGGCGCCCGCGAGCACAACCTCGACAACCTCACGGTCGACATTCCGCTGGGCAACTTCGTGTGTGTTACCGGTGTGTCCGGGTCCGGAAAATCCACCCTCGTCCGCGACATCTTGCTGCCGGTCTTGATGCAGCGGATCTACAGCTCGAAGATGGCGCCCGGTCGTCACAAGCGAGTGCAGGGTGTCGATCTGCTCGACAAGGTGATCGACATGGACCAGTCGCCGATCGGACGCACACCACGCTCAAACCCGGCGACATACACGGGCGTATTCGACAACATCCGCAAGCTGTTCGCCTCAACCAACGAAGCCAAGGTGCGTGGGTACCTCCCCGGTCGTTTCAGCTTCAACGTCAAGGGTGGGCGCTGCGAGGCGTGCTCCGGCGACGGCACGTTGAAAATCGAAATGCACTTCCTCCCCGATGTGTACGTGCCCTGCGAGGTGTGCAAGGGCGCCCGCTACAACCGGGACACGCTCGACATCGAATTCAAGGGCAAGAACATCGCCGACGTGCTCGACATGCCCGTGGCCGAAGCAGTCGACTTCTTCGGTAATCAGCCAGGCATCGCCCGCTACATGCAGACGTTGGTCGACGTCGGGCTCGGGTACGTGCGCCTCGGGCAATCGGCACCGACGCTGTCGGGAGGCGAGGCCCAGCGGGTGAAGCTGTCGACCGAGCTGGCCAAGCGGTCGACGGGTCACACGATCTATCTGCTCGACGAGCCGACGACGGGCTTGCATTTCGACGATGTACGTCGCTTGCTCACCGTGCTGCAGCGATTGGTCGACCAGGGCAACACGGTGTTGGTTATCGAGCACAACCTCGATGTGATCAAGACCGCCGACTGGATCATCGACCTCGGCCCCGAGGGTGGCACGGGCGGCGGCACGATCGTCGCCGAAGGCCCGCCAGAGCACATCGCCAGTGTCGAAGCCAGCCACACCGGCCGCTACCTCCGCGACCTGCTCCCCACCTGAGCGTCCAGCCCCGACCGGTGAGCGAAGCGGCCTCCTGTGGGCCGTGTGCCTCACCGGTGGTGACGGGTCGTCCGTGGCGGTGAGCGAAGCGGCTCCCTGTCGGCCGGTTGCCTCACCGGAGCCGATGTGAGCGACTACTGGTTGCGGAGGCGTTTGGAGAGCTCGTTGAGGCGTTGTTTCTCGGCGCCGCTGAGGGCATCCATGCCGTTGGAACCGATCTTGTCGAGCAGCGCGTCGAGCTCGGCCTGATCGGCCGCTGACGTCGGCGGGGGAGGAAGTGGCGCCTGCGTCCACGGCCCGTCGACCACCTTCTGGCCCGAGCGGGACGGCTTCGACCGTTTCTGGCGGCGCGGCGAGCGGCGACGCCCGCTACCGCCTGCCGACAGCGGAATGTGCGGAATCGGCCAACCGGTGGCCAGACCGAGCGATCGGCCGGCCGACAGCGAGACGGCGACGATCAGGAGGAGGAACAAGATGTTGCCGCTCTGCCCGGTGCCTTGGAGCTGCAAGAGCGAGAGCAACGTGAACACGGCGGCGATGACCCACAGCGGCACCACTTCGAACCACTTCACGCCCGGGTATGTCGCGGCGTACACCCAAATGCCAGCGAGGAACAGGTTGCTGAGGCCGAACTCGATGAAGAAGTCGAGATCAGGGCTCAGTGCGCCGACAAAGGTCATGATGACGGCGGGCACGATGGCGACGGCGAGCACCCAGATGACGAACTTGTCGCGTCCGAACAGTGCCTCGAGCTGCTGGCCGAAGAGGAAGAAGAAGATGATTCCGAGGAGCGGCCAGATGGAGGGCTCGGTCGCGATCGGCCACGTGACGAGGCGCCACACCTCGAAGTCCTCGCGTACGAAAGGCGGGGCGAACAACAGCTGGTCCCACAGTGATTGACTGAACGCCCAGACGAACATCGTGAACACAGCTAGACCGCACAGAATGTCGACAGTGGTGACGTCGTAACGGCCGGCGGTGAACCAGCCGGAGTTCGGACGGCGGCGGAACATCGCGGCGAACTGGTCGGACATCACCCCTCACCGTATCCTCGATTCATCGTGGTGAAGCGTCCCCCCGCCGGCTCAATTCCCGACGCCCCCGGCTCCTACCAGTTCAAGGACAAGGCCGGCCGGGTGATCTACGTCGGCAAGGCAGCCAGCCTCCGCCAGCGCTTGTCGAACTACTTCGGTTCGCCGCGCACCATGCACCCACGTACGGCGCAGATGGTCGAGACCGCCGAAAGCGTCGAGTGGACGATCGTGCGCAACGAGGTCGAGGCGCTGATGCTCGAGTACTCGCTGATCAAGGAGCACCGGCCGCGGTTCAACGTGCGTCTGCGCGACGACAAGAGCTACCCGTTCCTTGCCGTGACCGTGTCCGACCAGTGGCCGCGGGCGATGGTCGTGCGCGGGCGGAAACGCAAGGGCGTGCGGTACTTCGGCCCGTACGGACACGCCTATGCGATTCGCGACACCCTCGACCTGTTGCTGCGCAGCTTTCCGATCCGCACATGCAGCCCCGCCAAGTTCAACCAGCACGAGCGGCTCGGGCGCCCGTGCCTGCTGTACCACATCGAAAAGTGCGCGGGGCCGTGCGTTGGCGAGATCGACGAGATGCCCTATCGCCAGCTCGTAACCGAACTCATCGAGTTCCTCGACGGCGACACCGATGACATCGTGCGGCGGCTGGAACACCAGATGGACCAGGCGGCGAGCGACCTGGAATTCGAGCGGGCAGCACGCGTTCGCGATCGTCTCGCCGCGGTGCGCAAGGCCATCGAGAAGCAGCAGATGGTCGCCGAGCGCAGCGAAGACCTCGACGTGATCGGCATCGCCGACGACGAGCTGGAGGCGGCGGTGCAGGTGTTCTACGTGCGCAAGGGCCGCGTCGTCGGCCGCAAGGGGTTCGTGCTCGACAAGGTCGAGGCGCTCACCCCCGGGTCGCTCGTCGACCGCATCCTCGAATCGATGTACGGCGACGAACCCGTACTCGGTGTTCCGAAGCAGGTGTTGGTTCCCAACGAGCCCGACGACCTGGCGACGTACGAGGAGTGGCTGGCGATCGGCCGAGGCTCGAAGGTGCAGATCCGCGTGCCGCAACGCGGCGACAAACGCACCCTGCTCGAAACCGTCACGCGCAACGCCAAAGAGGAGTTCACGCGCCACCGGCTACGGCGCGCCAGCGACCACAACACGCGGAGCCGGGCGCTCACCGAGCTGCAGGATCAGCTCGAACTCCCCGAGGCCCCGTTGCGCATCGAGTGCTACGACATGGCCCACATCCAAGGCACCGACTACGTCGGCTCGATGGTGGTGCTGGAGGATGGTCTGCCAAACAAGCGCGAGTACCGGCGGTTCAAGATCCGCGAGGTCGAGGGCAACAACGATGTCGCCGCGATGGCCGAGGTGGTCCGTCGGCGGTTGCAGGCCTACCTCGACGAGCGCGATCGCCCGGTGGCCGAGCGCGGCGACCGGCCCGGTAAGTTCGCCTACCCGCCTCAGCTGTTGCTGGTCGACGGTGGCAAGGGCCAGCTGAACGCCACCAAGGCGGTGGTCGACGAACTCGGCCTGGCCGACGAGATCCCGGTGGCTGGACTGGCGAAGCGATTTGAGCAGGTGTTCGTCCCTGGGCGCTCGGAGCCCGTCGAGATCCCCAGAGGGTCAGAGGCGCTGTTCATGCTGCAGCGCGTGCGCGACGAGGCGCACCGTTTTGCCAACACGTTTCACCAGGAGCGGCGCAGCAAGCGGATGACCACGAGCGCACTCGATGGGATCCCAGGGCTCGGTGAGGTGCGGCGTAAGAAGCTGGTCAAGGAACTCGGCGGCGTCAACGCGGTCAAGCGTGCCGACCTCGAACAGCTCACGTCGCTCAGCTTCCTGCCCGATGCTGTGGCCGAAGCGATCTACGCCAAGTTCCACGACGCCGAGGAGTGACGACGCCGCACCCGGTAGCCCGCCGCGTCAGCGTGAAATGAGACAACAGGTGCCAGGCACCAGATGTCGCACGTCCGTCGACTACGCGAAGTGGCTGGCGACTTCGGCGTGGAACAGGCGGTACTGGTCGAGGCGCTCGTCGAGGCCGCCACCGAAGGTGAAGTCGGGAACGATGAATTCGTCGATACCCAGCTCGGCGTACCGGCCGAGCTCCTCGACGAGTTGCGAGGCCGGGCCGACGATGGAGCGCTCGCCCATGTCGCCGTCGCGGATGTTGGCGATCAACGACTCGTCCTCGGTGAGGAACACCATTGCCTGGCATGTGCGCCTGATCGATGCCGGGTCGCGTCCGGTGTCGGCACATGCCCGCTCGAGCTTCTCGACCCCTGTGGCGACGAGGTCCGGCGCGCCCCAGGCATTCCACTCGTCAGCGAAGCGGCACACCAACCGCAGCATGCGCGGCCCTGCGCTGCCGACGAGGATCGGCAGCGGCGACTGCACCGGCTTCGGATCGCACGGCGCGTCGGTGAACTGGAAGTACTCGCCGTCGAAGGTGGTGCGCTCCTCGGT
This sequence comes from Actinomycetota bacterium, assembly GCA_039177505.1. Taxonomy (GTDB): domain Bacteria; phylum Actinomycetota; class Acidimicrobiia; order Acidimicrobiales; family Ilumatobacteraceae; genus JABSQH01. Next base: position 26,068 of record JBCDFR010000007.1, read on the forward strand.
GAGCAGCGAACGGATGACTTCGATGGCCTCTGCGAACCGGTCGACCCGCGGCTTGGGCGCTGGCAGCTCGACGCCGTAGGCGCCGTGCTCGTTGATCTGCCATCCGGCGCCGAGACCGAGCACAAAACGCCCGCGTGACAGATGGTCGATGGTGGCGGCGCGGTTGGCCAGCAACGACGGGTGGTGAAACGTCGTTGGAGCGACGAGCGTTCCGAGGCGTAGCCGTTCGGTGATCGCCGCCAGCGCGGGGATCACCGACCAACATTCGTGGACCGGCCCGAGCGGCGCCTCCGTCGAGCCCGTGTTGTTCATGTAGTGGTCGGCGTACCACATCGCGTGCCAACCCTCGGCGTCGGCGAAGCGGGCGAGATCGAGTGTCTCGTCCATCGGATGAGCAGGATTGGTCCAGACGGAGAACTTCACGACGCCGACCGTACTGCGACGCCACGGGGGCCGCCCTCCCCGGAGGGCGGGCGACCGGTCGGTGACCGGCTCGATCGTCCGGGTGATGCTCAGGTGTGACTTTGTTGTCCACTCGCCCGGCGCTGTGAAAACGCCGTGACGGCAGCACCGGGGGGGCGAGGGGGGCGAGGGGGGGGGGCGAGGGTCGAGGCGTAACCTTCGCGCGGTGAGCGACAGCGGCTGGGACGAGCACGCCGAGTGGTGGATCGAGCGATTCGCCGAGGGTGACGACCTCGACTACGCCAACCAGATCATTCCCTTGGCCGTGAGCGAACTCGCCGGCGCGTCGACGGTGGTCGACGTCGGCGCTGGCGAGGGTCAACTCGGTCGTGCACTCGCCGATGCGCACGGATGCCGGGTGATCGGCATCGATCCGACCGAGCAACTCGTGGCCACCGCAGCGGCGCAGGGTGCGATCGGAGTGCGAGCCGAAGCGCAACGACTGCCGTTGGCCGATGCCAGCGTGGATGGCACGCTCGTCGCACTCGTGCTCGAGCACGTCGATGATCTGGATGCTGCCGTCGCCGAGATCGCTCGGGTGACGCGACCGGGTGGCCGGTTCGCGCTGTTCCTGAATCACCCGATCATCCAGACACCGGGCAGCGGGTTGATCGACGACCACACGATCGATCCACCCGAGTGGTATTGGCGCCTCGGCCCCTATCTCGTCGAGCACGCCGGCACGGAACAGGTCGAACGGGGCGTGCACCTGCGATTCGTGCACCGCCCGCTCAGCCGCTACGTCAACGAGCTCGCCGAGCACGGGTTCGTGATCGAGCGAATGGTGGAACCGTCCCCGTCGGCGGCGTTTTCTGGTCCCCACGGCGAAGCAGCTGCGTATCCGCGGTTGATGTACCTCCGGTGCCGCCGCACGGCGGACCCACGGTCGTTCGCGCCGCGAGGCGGATCGGTAGGGTGAGGGCGTGGCCGACATCGTCCTCATCACCGGGTTGTCCGGTGCGGGACGTTCCGGCGTTGCCGACGTGTTGGAGGACCTCGGGTGGTACGTCGTCGACAATCTGCCGACGACGCTGATCGGCACCATCGTCGATTTGGCGGCGAAGCCGAACAGCGACATCGACCGGCTCGCCCTCGTCGCCGGCCGTCAGCACGACGAAGTGCTCACTCGGGTTGGTGAGCTCCGTGCGGCCGGCCACCACGTGACGGTGTTGTTTCTCGATGCGAGTGCCGCTGAGCTCGTGCGCCGCTACAACGCCACCCGTCGTCGCCATCCGCTCGCCGACGAGGCCGCGGGGCTGGTCGAGTCGATCGAGATGGAGCGGGCATCCCTCGACCCCGTGCGTGGCGCGGCCGACCTCGTCATCGATACGACTGACCTCAACGTGCACCAGTTGAAAGAGCGCGTCATCAGCGCCTTCGACGACTCGCGCAGCGCTCGGTTGCAGGTGTCGGTGGAGAGTTTCGGCTTCAAGCACGGCCTGCCGCTCGACGCCGACATCGTGATGGACGTGCGGTTTCTACCGAATCCGCACTGGGACGACGATCTGCGGCCCCTCACCGGGCACGATCCGAAGGTGCGCGATCACGTCCTCGAGACCGCAGCGGCGTCGCAGTTCGTCGAGCAACTCGACGCGCTCTTGGTATCGCTCCTGCCGCAATACGCAGCAGAAGGGCGCAGCTACTTGACGTTGGCGATCGGTTGCACCGGCGGCCGGCACCGATCGGTGGCGGTTGCTGAGGAAGTCGCCGCCCGGTTGCGTAGGAGTGGGACCGCAGTGCGGGCCACACATCGCGACGTGTCCCGGTAGCACGCGCGCTGAATCCCCCGTGTCGAGTGCTCCGTCATCGGCGAACAAGAACCGACGAAGGACCTGCACGCAACCGTCGAACTGCTGACTACAGTCGGCTCGGACCTCTCGAGGGGTCACCCATCTCCGTTTCACTCATCACCCAACGAAGGGATGCCTCCAACATGACGATCAAGGTCGGGATCAACGGCTTCGGCCGGATCGGTCGGAACTTCTTCCGTGCCGCCCGCGCGCGCAACGCCGACATCGAGTTCGTCGCCGTCAACGACCTCGGGTCGCTCGACACGATGGCTCATCTGCTCAAGTACGACTCTGTACTCGGCACCTTGCCCGACAAGATCTCGGCAACCAAGACCGGCATCAAAGTCGGCAACGAGACCCTCCGGGTGCTCAGCGAGCGTGACCCCGCGCAGCTCCCGTGGGGCGATCTGGGCGTCGACCTGGTGATCGAGTCGACCGGCATCTTCACGTCGCGCGACAAGGCGGCGACGCATCTCGATGCGGGCGCACCGTTGGTGATGGTGTCCGCCCCGTCTTCGGGCGCCGATGCGACGTTCGTGTACGGCGTGAACCACAAGGACTTCAAGCCGTCTCAGCACAAGGTGATCTCCAACGCCAGCTGCACGACCAACTGTTTCGTCCCGATGGTCAAGGTGCTCGACGACACCTTCGGCGTGGTCAACGGCATGATGACCACGATCCATGCCTACACGGGCGACCAGTCGCTCGTCGACGGTCCGCACTCGGACCTGCGACGCGCCCGCGCTGCGGCGATCAACATCACGCCGACCTCGACCGGAGCGGCCCGGGCGACGTCGCTCGTGATGGAGTCGATGAAGGGCAAACTCGACGGCACCGCACTCCGGGTGCCGATCCCTACCGGTTCGCTCACCGACTTCACGGCCAATCTGCGGCGCAAGGCCAGTGTCGAGGAGATCAACGAGGCGTTCAAGGCCGCTGGCAAGAAGAGCCTGAAAGGTGTGCTGCGCTACAGCGAGGAACCGCTGGTGTCGAGCGACATCGTCACCGACGAACACTCGTGCGTCTTCGACTCGGGACTCACGATGAGCATGGGCAAGATGGTCAAGGTCAACGGCTGGTACGACAACGAGTGGGGCTACTCGTGTCGCCTCGTCGACATGACCTTGTACGTCGGGCCGAAGGTCAAGCGCTGATTTTTCGATGAGCGACGCGGCGATTCCTCGATTGGAGGACCTCGAAGCCCGACTCGGCGACCTCGACGGTAAACGCGTGCTGGTACGCACCGACTTCAACGTTCCGCTCGACCAGGACTCGTCGCCGGCGGCGATCACCGACGACTTCCGCATCCGCTCGGCGTTGCCCACGATCGAGTGGTTGCTCGAGCGCGGTGCCACGGTGATTACCGGCAGCCATCTCGGCCGGCCGAAAGGTGAACCCGACCCGCGCTATTCGATCGACCCGGTACGGGCGCGGCTAGCAGAAATGGTTCCATCGGTCGAAGTGCTCGAGAACCTGCGCTTCGATCCTGGTGAGACCGGCAACGACGACGTGTTCGTCGCCCAACTCGTCGACGGCGTCGATGGGTACGTCAATGATGCGTTCGGAGCGTCGCACCGCGCCCATGCGTCGATCGTCGGACCTCCGAAGCATGTGCCGGCGGCGATGGGCCGACTGCTCGAGCGCGAGGTCGAGGTGCTCCTCGGGATGCGCGAGAAGCCGAAGCGGCCATTCGTCGCCGTGCTGGGCGGGGCCAAGATCTCCGACAAGCTCGGCGTGGTCGAGGCGCTGATGGGTGTGGTCGACGCTCTGGTGATCGGTGGAGCGATGTGTTTTACCTTCTTCGCGGCGCAGGGCAAGTCGATCGGCGACTCACTGTTCGAGCCGGACATGGTCGACACGTGCAAGCGATTATTGGAGCGATCGGCCAGCGACGGCCCGACAATCCATCTGCCCGACGACATCACCGGGGTGGATCCGAACGGTGGATTCGCCACATTCGGCACGCAGTTGCCCGATGGATGCAAGGGCTTCGACATCGGACCTGGCACGGCGGCCGCGTTCACCGATGTGATCATGGACGCCCGCACCGTGTTCTGGAACGGCCCGATGGGCATGTTCGAAGACGAACGGTTCGCTGCCGGCACCCGCACGATTGCCGAGGCGATGGGGGAGACCAAGGCCTTCACGGTGGTCGGCGGCGGCGACTCGGCTGCCGCTCTGTCGCAGTTCGGCTTCGACCATGACGTCGATCACGTATCGACCGGCGGCGGCGCCAGCCTGGAGCTCCTCGAACACGGCGATCTCCCCGGCCTGCAGGCGTTGCGAAGCGAATAGTGAGGACGAGCCAATCATGAGCAGAACCCCATTGATCTCCGGCAACTGGAAGATGTACCTCAACCATTTCGAGGCCATCCAGACCGTGCAGAAGCTGCACTACGTGACGCCCAAGGAGGTCTACGAGAGTGTCGAGGTGAGCGTGCACCCGCCGTTCACCGATCTGCGATCGGTGCAGACGGTGATCGAGAGCGAGGAGTTCGACTTCGCGCTCGGCGCCCAGCACTGTCACTTCGAAGATGCCGGGGCATTCACGGGGGAGGTGTCTCCGGCGTTCTTGGAGAAGCTCAACGTGCGGTATGTGATCGTCGGCCACAGCGAGCGCCGTGAGCTGTTCGGCGAAACCGACGACATGGTGCACCGCAAGGTCGGCGCAATCATGAACTACGACATGACACCGATCGTGTGCGTCGGTGAGACCCTCGTCGAGCGCGAGAACGGCGACACGCAGGCGAAGGTCCTCGGCCAGCTCACGGCTGCGTTGACCGACCGCACGCCCGAGCAGATCGCCAAGATCGTCATCGCCTACGAGCCGATCTGGGCGATCGGTACCGGCGTCAACGCCACGGCGGCCGATGCCCAAACTGTGTGCGCGTCGATCCGCGGTCGCGTCGCCGAACTCGCCGATGCGGACACCGCAGCGGCCCTGCGCATCCAATACGGCGGCTCGGTCAAGCCAGGCAACGCCGAGGAGCTGATGGGTCAGGCCGACGTCGACGGCGCACTCGTCGGTGGGGCGAGCCTGCACCCTGAGGACTTCGCACGCATCGTCGAACTCGCCGCTGCCGCTCGCTGAACGAGATGCTGCTGAGGCTGGTCGACGTCCCTGGTAGCGGTGTTTTCACACAGCGGAAACAGACCGTGCCTGTTCCTGGTCATTGACGCACTGCTAGGGTTTTCACATCCCTGATTCACCACGGGAGGGATCACGGCCGCCCCATGGTCGAACGCCGCGTTTCGGCGCGGGCGGTTCCCGCGGTGCAACCGCACTCCCGTATTAGGTATTCCATCCAGGAGGACAACTACGTGAACAGCACACGACGGAGCAGCAAGCTCCTCGCGCTCGCAGCCGCGGCCGCGCTCGTTGTTGCCGCATGCGGTAGCGACGACGACGACGGCGTCGCTGGCGACGGAACAACTGCCACTAGCGAGGTCGATGGAGGTGACACGACCGGGACTACCGAGGAAGGCGAGGATACGTCGGACGACGATGGCGGTGACGACATGTCCCTCGATGCCAGCGATGTCGGCACCGTTGGCGGTAGCGCATGTGGCATCCCGCACGGCCAATACGATGAAGGCGACGCCCCGGCGGGCGAAGTACGGGTTGCGTGGAACCAAGCTTTGTACTCGTTCAACTCCGACACAAACCGAGGCAACGCAACGGCGAACGCCAACCCGCTCTACCTCATGAAGGCAGGCGGCTTCTCGTACTACGACGCGGATCTGAACCTGATCAACAACGATCAGTTCGGTACCTGCACCGTCGAGTCGCTCGATCCGCTGACGGTCACCTATGCGATCAATGAGGGTGTGACGTGGTCCGACGGCGTCCAGGTTGATGCGGCTGACCTACTCATCGCATGGGCGGCTCAGAGCGGCGTCTACAACGATGCCGACACCGTGGTGACCGACGACGGGGTGTCTGCCCAGGCTGATGAGAACGGTGAGCCCGTGATCGACGGGCCCGATGGTGAAATCACCTCGTCCGATGAAGAGACCTATGCAGCGGCATTCGACCCCGACACCGGCGAGCTGCTGGACGGTTTCACGTACGCAGAGTCCACAGGCGTGTCGTTCGACTCGGCGAGCGAATCCCTACAGCTCATCACGCAGGTGCCGGAGATCTCCGATGACGGTCTGTCGCTGACTGCGACGTGGGACACGTTCTACGTCGACTATCAGACCGCTGGCATCGGTGTCGGTGTCCCGGCTCACGTGGTCGGCCAGAACGCCCTCGGCATCGATGACCCGAGCGAGGCCAAGGATGCACTCATCGAGGCGCTTCAGACGGACAACGACGACGTCAAGCCGATCTCGGAGTCATGGAACCGGGACTTTGATGCAACGTCGTTGCCCGACAACTCGAGCGTGTACGCCGGTTTCGGGCCGTACAACCTGACGTCGTTCAACGACAGTGGAACGATGGTCTTCGAGGCGCGAGAGGATTACACCTGGGGCCCGCAGCCCGGTGTGGAGACGATCGTGTACTCGATCATCGGCGATCCGACCGCAGCCGTGCAGGCGATGGCCAACGAAGAGGTCGATGTCATCGAGCCCCAGGCTACGACGGACATACTCACCCAGCTCCAAGGCATCGCCGATCGCGGCGTTGTCGTCCAGCAGAGCGACGGCGCAACGTTCGAGCACATCGACTTCGCGGTCGACAACGGTGGTCCGTTCGACCCTGCCACGTACGGTGGCGATGAAGAAACTGCCAGGGCGGTTCGCCAGGCGTTCTTGCTCGCCGTTCCGCGACAGGAAATCGTCGATCGGTTGATCGTTCCACTCAACGAGAACGCCGAAGTGAGGGATTCGTTCACGCAGGTGCCGGGTTCACCGCTGTACTCCGAAATGGTCGAGGGCAACGGCTCGTCGTTCTATTCAGAGGTGGATATCGACCAGGCAGAGCAGCTACTGGCGGACGCTGGCGTGGAGACGCCGATCGATGTCCGCAACCTCTTCGCAGACGACAATCCTCGTCGTGCCTCCGAGTACGAGCTGATCCGCGATTCCGTGTCCGAGGCTGGATTCAACTTGATCGACGGGCGCGATATCAACTGGGGCTCGAACCTGAGCAACACGTCGATCTATGACGTGACGTTCTTCGGTTGGCAGACGACGGCGATCGCCGTTGCCGACAGTCAGGCGAACTACGTGACCGGAGGGCTGAACAACTTCTATGGATACAGCAATCCGGCCGTCGACGAACTCTATGACGAGCTCACCGCGACCACCGACTCTGATCTTCAGAACCAGTTGCTGATCGACATCGAGTCCGTGCTGTTCGAGGATGCGTTCGGACTGCCGCTCTTCCAGTTTCCGCAGGTGACGGCCTACAATTCCACCTTCGTCGATGGGGTGTCGTCGATTGCGATCTCGCCAACGGTGTTCTTCAACGTGTGGGATTGGACACCCGCCTGATCGGTAATCCGCATCGTTGGGCGCCGGGCTCCGGCTCGGCGCCCAACGGTTCTATCGGGGGCGGGGGCGCCGCTGCCGTATGGGAGCGCGTAGCGCTCTCATCGGACCACCCGGTTGAGGAGCCTTAGCCTGATGTTGATCTATATCGCGCGTCGTCTCGTCGCCGGGGTTTTCGTGATGATCGTTGCGTCGTTCATCCTGTATCTGTTGATGACGCAGGCCGGTGATCCGCTGGCCTTTACGCTCACGATCCAAAACCCGACGCAGCGGCAAGCAGTGATCGATGAGGTGACCAATACGCTGAGTCTTGACGTTCCGCCCGTCGAGCGCTACTTCGACTGGCTGACGCGACTGGTGTTCCAACAAGACTTCGGCTTGGTGTCGACGACGCAAGAACCCGTGTCGTCCGAGCTCGCCCGTCGGGTGCCCACGACCCTCAAACTCGTCACCGCCGCAACGGTGTTGTCGGTGATCATCGGCATCTTCACCGGTGTGATCACGGCGCTGCGTCAATACTCCGGATTCGACTATCTCGTCACGTTCGTGACATTCGTGTTCTTCTCGCTTCCCGTCTTCTGGGTCGCTGTAATCCTGAAGGACTGGGGCGGAATCAACCTGAATGACTGGTTGCGCGATGGCGCGCAGTTCTCGACTACGTTCGTGGTCGCAATGGCGCTGCTGTTCGCCGTCGTGGGCGCATCGTTCGCGGGTGGGACCGCAGTGCGCAAAGCAGCGATTGGAGCGGCGTGCGCGGTGATCGCCGCACTTGTCCTCGCTTGGGTTTCAGCTACTCAATGGCTGCTGGATCCCGGCTTCGGGTTCTTCGGGTTTGCCGTCATCACAACGGCAGTCGTCGTCGGCGTCGTTGCTGTCATGGCCGGCCTTGCGAACCGGCGGGCGCTCATTGCCGGGGGAGTCACCGGCGCGATCGGTGTTGTCTCGTACATTCCAATGCAGGCGGTCTTCGACAATCCGATCAACGTCTGGCAACTGTTCGGCTGGCTGGCGATTGCGCTGGCCGTTTCCACCGCTGTCGGATACATCGTCGGCGGGTACGACAAGGGGCAAGCGGCCCGCACTGCGGGTGTCGTTGCGGTGTTCTGCGGGATCGTCATGGTGGTAGATCGGATGATGCAGTCGTGGGCGGAGTACTCCGCAGAGCCGGTCATCCGCAATCGACCTATCAAGACGATCGGCGACGGGGAGGATCGTCTGGACGGCAGCTTTTGGGTGATCGCGGACAACACGTTCAGCCATCTCGTGTTGCCGACGATCGCACTGATGCTGATTTCGGTTGCGGCGTACACGCGGTTCTCGCGGAGCAGCATGCTCGAGGTGCTCAACCAGGACTACATCCGTACCGCACGGGCAAAGGGACTGACTGAGCGAACCGTTCTCGTGCGACACGCACTGCGCAACGCGTTGTTGCCGCTCGCCACGATCGTGGCGTTTGATATCAGTGGCATCATCAGCGGTGCGGTGATCACCGAGACCGTGTTCCAGTGGGAGGGAATGGGGACGCTGTTCATCGATGGGCTCCGAGAGTTCGACCCCAATCGAGTGATGGCGTTCTTTGTCGTGACAGGAGCGTTTGCCGTGGTGTTCAACCTCCTCGCGGACGTCGCTTATGCCGTGTTGGATCCGCGAATCCGAGTGGGGGAGTGAGGACGTCGTGACGGAGCAACAAGACGGCGAGCACTCGCCCGTCGAACCCGTCGAGCCAGCAGCACTCGAGGGTGAGAATGCGATCGAGCTCTCCGAAGTGGCAGGGCTGAGCCAAGGCCAAATCGTTCGACGGCGCTTCTTCAGACATCGCGGCGCGATGTTGGCGCTGGCCGTGCTCGCGCTGATCATAGTGCTGGCGACGACGTCGGTCGGGTGGGGCCCGATCCCGGGTTGGTGGAAGTGGAGTCACACCGATCTCGTTCCGCAGACGCCCGATGACGGTCCCACGATGTCGCTGCGCCCGACGTGGCTCGGTGGAGCCGGGATTCGGCTCGGGGATCATCCGTTTGGTGTTGACAACGAGCTCGGAAAAGACATGTTTGCGCTGACCATGCGCGGTGTGCAGACGAGCCTGACCGTGATCATCGTGCTCGGTGTGTTATCTACCACGATCGGGGTCACCGTGGGTGCGCTGTCGGGCTACTACGGCAAGTGGGTCGACGCTGCACTCATGCGAGCGACCGACGTCGTGATCGTGATTCCACTGCTCGTCATCACGGCGGTCGCCGGTTTCGCGCTCGGGCTTTCCGGGATTTGGCCGGTTGCGGTCGCCCTAGGCGTGTTCACATGGACGGGTCTGGCGCGGCTCGTGCGGGCGGAGTTCCTTGCGCTTCGCGAACGGGAGTTCGTCGACGCGGCGCGTGTGGCGAACGCATCCGATCGTCGAATCATCTTCAAGCACATCCTGCCGAACACCGTGGGCACCATCGTGGTGAGCACCACGCTCCTGATGGGCGCCGGGTTGTTGACCGAGGCAGCTCTCGGCTTCTTGGGCTTCGGTGTGCGCCCGCCCGAGGTGTCGCTCGGCACGATCGTCAACCAGTATCAGGGAGCATTCGGTACGCGACCGTGGCTGTTCTTGTGGCCAGGGTTTTTTATCGTCGGGATCGTGCTCTGCTTGCAGTTCATCGGCGACGGGCTTCGTGATGCGTTCGATCCACGCCAGAAGCGGATCCCGTCGCGCAAGGACCTCGAGCGCGGCAACGACCCGATCAGCGAGCAGGAAGGCCTTCCTGCGGAGGCCGCGATCCATCGAGTGCCCGGAGGATCCGAGTGATGGTCAGCAGCGCTTGCCTACCCCACGAGCAAGCCGAGCCATCCCACTATTATCAGCGCAGCGATAGTTGCGCCGATCTGCCAATTCCAACGCATCGGCAGGCGTGCGTACTCGAGCCGGGGATCGTCGAGGTGTCCTTGACGGCGGAGCTGCTCCCATCTGGTGCGCACGATGGTTGCTGCCTCAGCCGACGGACTCCCAGCCATGTCGCCCGTACTCGAAGAAGTGATCGGCCGCTCGGCGGGGTCCTGCCCGGGGTGGGTCGCGCCCTTTGCCGCCGAGCGCATCCTCATCGAGTAGCGCAGCGCAGTTCCGGCACTCGGCGCCGGCGCAGCCCAGGCTGCGTATCGGCCATAGGGTGTGTCGACCGTGAGCGCGAACCGGGTGTCGACCGCGGTGACTGCAGGCCACGGGATGTCGATCGTACGCGTGACGTTGACGAACCGAACGCCGGAATCGGAGACCGCGATGTGCGGCCGCCAGAACACAGCCCACACGACAGTGACGAAGGCCGCCGCCCAGGGCAACGTGACCAACGCATCGAGCAAGCCACTGGTCGCCGCGACGAACACGATGGTGGCAGCGGCCGCCGCGCCGATCGCTATCGTGAAGCCCCGACCGAAAGCGGAGCGAAACTCTTGGGTCACCGAATCAGTCTGACACAGCAGTGTCCAGCGCTGTCAGGCGCCTGTGTGAGTCCGCTCGGTTCGAGCTGGGAGACGGCATGGCGGACGTGAGCGCGTCGACCAACACCATCGCAGAAGTGAGGGATCTCTCCGTCGAGTTCTGGGTGAACGGCGAGTGGCACCCTGCCGTGAAGAGCCTGAACCTCGACGTGCAGCCTCGCCGGGCGCTAGCCGTCGTCGGCGAGTCCGGGTCGGGAAAGTCCACCGTTGCGCTCGCAATGATGGGGCTCCTCCCCCAGAATGCGCACGTCAGCGGATCGATTGTGATCGACGGCGTCGAGGTCGTCGGACTCGACAAACGGGCGCTCCGGTCGATGCGCGGGCGACGCGTCTCAATGATCTTTCAGGAACCAATGACCGCGCTCAATCCTGTCTATACGATCGGTTTCCAGATCTCCGAGATGTTGCGGAGCCATCAATCGATGTCGCCACGGCGGGCACGCGACCGCGCGGTGGAGCTACTTGAGTTGGTGGAGATCCCCGAACCCGAGCGTCGCCTAGCGAGCTTTCCGCACGAGTTGTCGGGGGGGCAGCGCCAGCGAGCGATGATTGCACAGGCCCTCGCCTGCGACCCGCAATTGATCATCGCCGACGAGCCGACCACCGCCCTCGATGTCACCGTACAGGCCGAGATCCTGAAGCTGTTGCGCGATCTGCGGGACCGGATCGATGCCGGGATCGTGTTGATCACCCACGACATGGGTGTCGTTGCCGACCTCGCCGACGACGTGATGGTGATGCAGCGCGGGGTCGCAGTGGAACACGGAACCACCCGGCAGATCTATACCGCGCCGGCCCATGACTACACCAAGTCGCTGCTCGCCGCCGTTCCACACCTCGGTTCCTCGGAGAACGAGGACGCCACCGCGGCACGGAGCGACGGTGACGACCTCGAGCACTTGGTCACACTTACCGACGTGGCGGTCGAGTATCCGAGGCGTGGGCGTATTCCCGCATTCCGTGCGATCGATGGCGTGTCGTTGCACATCGACGAAGGCGAGGTCGTCGGCTTGGTTGGCGAGTCCGGCTCGGGAAAGACGACAATCGGGAGGGCCATCGTTGGACTCCTCCCGTTCGTCGAGGGTTCGGCGAACGTGCTGGGTCATGACATGGTGTCCGCGTCGCGAAAAGTACTCGGGGCGGTGCGCAGCGACGTCAGCTTCGTGTTCCAAGACCCCGGATCATCGCTCAACCCACGACTGCCGATTGGGGAGTCCATCGGCGAGCCGCTGAAATTGGCCAACGTCGCCAAGGGCAAGGAGCTTGATCGGCGTGTCGAGGAGCTGCTCGATCAGGTCGAGCTCGCTCGCTACCTTCGAAATCGGTACCCTCACGAACTCAGCGGCGGGCAGCGCCAGCGCGTCGGCCTTGCACGTGCGTTGGCGCTCGGCCCGAAACTGCTCATTGCCGACGAGCCGACCTCGGCACTCGACGTGTCGGTCCAGGCGCGGGTTCTCGAGCTCTTCCAGCAACTTCAACGCGAAATCGGATTCGCGTGCCTGTTCATCTCGCACGACCTCGCGGTCGTCGAGATCCTTGCTCGGCGGATCGTCGTGTTGAGCAACGGTGCTGTCGTGGAGGAGGGACCGCGCGCCCAGATCCTGCACGCTCCTCAGGAGCCGTACACCAAGCGACTGATTTCAGCTGTGCCGGTTCCGGACCCCGACGAGCAGGAGCAGCGACGAACCGAGCGTGACGCGCTGATCGTCGAAGAGTCCGACGGCTGATCCCGCTTCCGTCGCGCCCACTTGGCGGGCTGCGTTCAAGGCGTTGATCGGCCGCTCAAGGACGAGGCGGATGCCGGAAGGAGCGCATCATTCGGTAGCGTACCCGGCCGTGCGAGACGTGATTCTCTACATCACCTTGGTGCTCAACGTGGTTTCGATGGGCGCCCTGATCGCTGGCATCCTCATGCACAGCGGCCGCGGTGGTGGTCTCTCCGACATGTTCGGCGGAGGCGGGGGAGCGGCGCTCGGGTCGACAGCGGCCGAGCGCAACCTGAACCGGATCACGTTCGTGTTCGCGCTGATCTGGATCTTTACGCTCATGGCACTGAGCTTCTTGCTACCCGTTATTTAACGGGTGGGTGCCACCGCGCAGCCGCGGTAGGATCTCAGACCTTCACGAACAGCATCACCACGTCGGAGTGGCGGAATTGGCAGACGCGCTAGCTTGAGGTGCTAGTGCCCTACTTAATGGGCGTGGGGGTTCAAGTCCCCCCTCCGACACCAGATCAGTCGTCGCCGCTGAAGTCGATACCCGCCGCGACGAGCGGACACTCCGGTGCGTGTCTCCGCGTTGAACTTCCTGGTGCGGGCCATCCAGCGCCAGGGCATCCAGTCGTGCTTCGGGAACCGGTGTACAACGAGCCACCGGTTGTCCGGTTCGGGACTGTGCTGTCGCGCTCGAGAGAGGGCACGTGACCCGTCGGGCTGCGTCGACGCACGGCTGCAGGCTCCCGGCAAATGCCGGAATGTTCTTGCGATGGTTGGCTAAGACTGAGGGTTGAGGAATTCGGGGTGCTCGCAGAGCGCCGCAGCCACGGTGGACAACGCGTCGGCGAGTGCGTCTTGTTGGCCGCTGTCGAGGTGGTCGAAGATCAGCCGCTGAACATCGTGGACGTGGAGCGGCGCAACCTCCTGGAGCCGAGCGAAACCTTGATGGGTGAGCGTGGCGTTCTTCGCCCGGCCGTCGTCGGGGTCGGACGCAATAGTCACGTCCCCGCGACTCACCAATGCACGCAAGCGATGTGTGAGTCGACTCGGTGAGAGATTGGCGGCGTCGGCGAGCGCGCTCAGCCCGATCGTGCGATCGGGCGCCTCCGACAGGGCCACCAGGATCGTGTAGTGGACCGCGAGCAGGCCGTGCGCTTTGAGCGTTCGCTCGATCTCTGGGAAGGCGCGGTTGAGCACGGTCAGCAAGCCGCGCCAGGCCACCTCCTGGCGTTGGTTCAACCACCGAGGATCGGACACCGCTCCCAGGCTACTAGTTGACGTTTCAATGATCTGGCGCTAACTTGACGTGTCAACTAGATAGTTGACTTGTCAAGTGAAGTCGACCAGCCAAACGGAGCTCAGACATGCCCGGCGTGCAATCCGAACCTACCGCTCGTACCGTTGCTCAGATCGTGGCGTCGGTCAGCACGCTCGAGGGCGGCGGGTTCCCGATCAATCGGCCATTCCCGACAGCGGACCTCGAACTGCTCGATCCGTTCCTTCTCCTCGACGAGATGGCTTCGGTGGAGGTCGCCCCAGGTGACGCGGTTGGGGCTCCGGCCCACCCCCATCGCGGGTTCGAGACCGTGACGTGCGTATTGCAGGGCGAAGTCGAGCACCGCGATTCGGCCGGCAATCACGGGATCATCGGACCGGGCGACGTGCAGTGGATGACCGCCGGGGACGGCATCGTCCACTCTGAGATGCGCAGTGCGCGGGTGCGCAAAGACGGCGGCGTCGGACACGGCATTCAGTTGTGGGTGAACTTGCCGTCCGCTCTACGACGAACGGCGCCGAGGTATCAGGCGCTCACCGCCGACCGGATCCCGACCGCGTATGGAGATGGTTGGAGCGCGCATGTGATCGCTGGCTCGTTGCTCGGCGTGGAGGGGCCGGCCGAGACGCACACACCAGTCGTGGTCGTCCGTGTGATCGTTGAACCGGGCGTCTCCCTGTCGATACCCACTCCTGCCGGCCACAACGCCGCGATCTATTCCGTGCGCGGCCCGTGCCAGCTCGGTCCCGATGCCGTTGACCTCGGGCCAACCCAACTCGGTGTCTTTACGCCGGTCGATGGCGAGGTGCTGGTCGCGACACCGGCCACAGCTGCTGAGCCGTTCCATGGAATCGTGCTGGCGGGCAAACCGATCGGTGAGCCCATCGTCCGCCACGGCCCGTTCGTGATGAACACGCACGACGAGATCGTCGAGGCGATCGATGACTTCCGCACAGGACGGATGGGGACGATCGCGGCGACTGGCTCGCTCTGAACCAACAACCACTACCGAAACAGAGGACACGATGAACTCCGCCCGAACCGTTGCTATCACCGGCGCCTCCAGCGGGATTGGCGCTGCCTTGGCCCGCCTTCACGCCGTCGACGGCTGGAACGTCGTCATGGTCAATCGCAGTGTCGAGCGCTCGCAACCCGTGATCGACGGGATCCGGGCAGACCACCCGGACGCGTCGATCGACGTCGTTCAGGCCGATGTGGCCGACCACGAGTCGATCGGAGCAGCGGCAACCGAGCTGCGTGATCGCGGGCAACTCGACCGGTTCATCAACAACGCCGGCGTGTTGATGGGTGAGAAGGTCATGTCGGCGCATGACGTGGAGATGCACGCACAGGTGAACACGCTTGCCCCGTATCTCTTCGGCCGGTTCTTGAGCCCGGTCATGGAGGGCGGTCTGATGGCGACGGTCAGCACGAGCGGTATCGCCAACGCCAAGTCGTTGGAGCTCGATCAGCTCGCCGACCCGGACACGTTCAAGAAGCTCTTCGGGTCGTATGTGCAGTCGAAGCTCGCAGCCACCGCACTCATGAATGCGTTTGTCGATGAGTACCCTGGCGTCAACTACCGGTCCGTCGAGCCCGGCGCCGTCAAGACCCCCATGACGAGCGGTGACGGTATGCCGCGATGGTTGGTGCCGATCCGCAACCTCGTCTTCGCCACTCCCGAGAAGGGAGCGGCGAAGCTCTACGACGCGCTCAACGGCGACTACCCGAACGGTGCCTATGTCCAGAAAGGGACGGCTCGCCCCTTCCCTGCCGGAGTTGACGACCCCGCCGCCCAGGAGGCGCTGCTGGCTTGGTGTCGTGACCACACCGGGGTCTGAGAGTCTTCGACCGGGTCCAACGGTCGTCGAATTCGCCTGCGTTGCTCTGCTCTCTCACACCACTTGCTCGCATCTGGCCTCTCCGTCGGCCGATGGTAGAACTCGACGTAGCTCCGCTTCGACGCCCGATGCACTCTCTCGGTCGTGCTCAACGATGACCAATTCGTACGGGCCTTTGTCGTCGCACCCCTCCGACACCACGACGACGCCGGTTCGT
This sequence comes from Actinomycetota bacterium, assembly GCA_039177505.1. GTDB lineage: Bacteria > Actinomycetota > Acidimicrobiia > Acidimicrobiales > Ilumatobacteraceae > JABSQH01. The sequence goes on from JBCDFR010000007.1 coordinate 42,276, forward strand.
GAGGCAAGGTCGTATCCCAATCCGGACTCCTCCAGAAGTCCAAGGAGAATGAGAGATCGAGTTCGAGGTGGTTCCGGGCAGGATGACCCTGCTGCCGTCGTGTACACGCTGTCCAACACCGATCGAATTTGCTAGTGACCGCAGATTCGAGAAGCCGATAGGTCTCGACGATGACCGGATCCGATAAAGACGGTGTGAGGCCGGTCTGATGCATCGCTGCGGTCGAGGCTTCTCTCGTTGAGTCAGGCACAACCGTCGCGCTCGTCGCGCCGAAGTAGTTGCCTTCGGGAAGGGCAGAGATGACGCAATTGCCGTCACCACCTGAGTGAAGCGCAACTTCTGTGAGTGTCGAGGGTCAGGCAGTGGAAACCGGCACCCCAAGGAGACACCTGCACCGCACGCCGCCGACCGGCCGTCGCTGACGGGCGAGCGGTGACCGTGACTCGTCTGGCCAGTACTCGGGTCCCGCTCAGGTTGGCCACATGTGGAAGCGCAGACAATCAGCACATGCGCGACAACGACAAGATGATCTTCGTCGGATGCCCGATGCTCGGACCCATGGTGATGTGGGCGTCATTCGACGGCGACCGCGCAGGGCGGCCCGAGGCGCAAGAGGAGCCCGGAGCGCCGAGCGTCACCGACACCACTCCGGCGTCCGACGACGCCGACGTTGCTGCCTGAACACCGCGCATCCACGTAGCCGCCCGAGACAACCGGTCTCACCGGACCGGCCGTCGCTTCTGCGGGTACCAGACACTTCAATGTCATATGCGCATCGAACGTGTTGTCTCGATCATCAGCGCGACCTGAATCGGAGCTGAGAGGTTCCGGGAGGTCGGGGTTCGTTGCGCCTGCCAACAGGGCAGTGTGAGGCCCGTAAGGTTCACCAGGTGATGACGGCACCGGCGAGCACGATCACGGGTGTCAACCGGATCGGTCTCGCGGTGACTGATCTGGATCGGTCACTCGATTTCTTCGCCGGACCGACGGGGCTCGAAACGGCGACCCGGCGCACCGTGGAGCCTGCGTGGCGGCACCTGATGAGCACACCAGGCCCGGTCGAGGTCGCCAGCCTCCGTGGTCCGAACGCGACGATCGAACTCGTCGAGTTCGGAGAGCTCGCCACCAGCTCTCCGATTCCGGTGCAGGGCCCTGGGGTAACACACCTCTGCTTTCAGTCCCATGCGACGAGTGAGCTCTACAAGCGATTCATCGACCACGGCGCACGCGAGGTCAGCCGCAACGCGCCCGTCGACCTCGGTGGATATGGGGTCCGCTACGGCTATGCGCGCGACCCCGACGGGATCATGTTCGAGGTCGAGCAGCTCGACCGGCCGCCCTTCGATGCATCGGTGTGGGTCGCGCACGTTGCCCTCGTCAGTCCCGACATCGACCGACTCGTCGACTTCTACACCGCCGTGCTCGGAGTCGAGCCGCACCGCCGGGTCAACAAGGTGGTCGGCCCCCGCATCGATGAGGTCACGAACCTCGACGACGTTCGCGTCCGCGCTGCGTGGTTCAACACTGGGAACATGCTGCTCGAGCTGTGGGAGTACGTGCACCCGGCCACGCCGCCGCCGTCCGGCATCCGTGCTGTCGAGGCCGCCGGCGTGCACCGCTTCGTGTTCGAAGTCGGCGACCTCGACGCCGAGCTCCAACGGCTGGACGCGGCCGGCGCATCCCGTACCGGGCCACCGGTGGGCGATCCGGCAACGGATGGGCGTGAGGTCTATGCCCGCGATCCAGACGGCAACCTGTTCGGGTTGCTCGAACTCCCGGCGGGCGCGCCGACGAGCATCGACCAGCTCAGACGAATCGACTGGATGTAGCAGTGCGCTCGACGAAGTCGCACAGCAGATGGTTCACCGTTGGTGGAGTTGTTGCTGCGCGATCAACTCGTCGCGTAACCGCTCGGGGTGTGCGGCCTTCTCCCGGTCACGGTCGACCAGTTCAGGCGGGACGTACCAGTGAATCCGGTTGCCGTGGTAGGCGTACCACGCACATGCGGCGACGTCCTCGGGCGGGAGCGTCCTGTTGGCGTCTGTGCGGTCGGCGTTGGCCTTGGCGACGTTCGGGAATCGTCGGCTGGTCTCGCCGCTCGTCCAACTGCTGGTGTCCCATAGTGGGGTATCGATCACGCCCGGCGAGATGTCGGCGGCGCGACTGTCGAACCGCACGAGTTCGACGCTCAGCGCCTCGGTGAGTCCCTTTACCGCGTACTTCGTCGCGGCGTACACCGCCAGCCCCGGTGCCCCGAATGTGGCCGCAGACGACGAGGTCGTGAGACAGAGCGAGTTGGGCGTCGTCTGGAGCAGCGGCATCGCCGCGTGGATCCCGTTGAGCACGCCGACCAGATTGACGTCGACCACGCGCAGTGAGTCGGCCAGAGGTACCTCGTCAAACCATCCGCCCACCGCGATGCCGGCGTTGTTGAACATCACGTCGAGCCGTCCGCCCGACACGATCCCGAATGCTCTGATCGCCTCGGCGAAGGCGGGTGTGGAACGGACGTCGAGCACCCCGGTCACGCAGCGCTCGCCGAGCTCGTCGTGCAACGCTGCCAACGCGCGCTCGTCGACGTCGTAACACCCGACCAGCCACCCCTCGGTGTGGAACCGGACCGCAGTCGCTCGGCCGATGCCGCTGCCTGCACCGGTGATGAAGATCGACTGCATCGCCGGACCATACTCGGCGTGTCGCCTCCCAAGTGTGGGCCGGCAACCGAGGCCGACCGATCACGACAGGGGCAGGTGATCCGGGACCAGAGATCGGGTAGTGCCCAGGCAGCGTTTAGGCGTCGGGCGCGAACGTTGGCTCGTCCGACCCCTGACCTGACAGGAGCACTCCACACCCATGAACGATCACCTTTCGACACCGCGCGACCGGCGACATCGAGCCGTTCCGCTCCTGGTTGCGGGCGGGTTCATTGCAGGAGGTGTTGGCGTCGCCAGTGCCTCGGCGTCCGCGCAAACCGCACCGACGTCGTCGTATGTCGTGCTCCTCGGCGACGCCCCGGTCGCCACCTACGACGGCGAGCAGCCGGGTCTCGCGCCGACGATGGTCGATGCGGGGGAACGGCTCGACGCAACCAGCGAGCCGGTGCAGGACTATGTGCAGTTCTTGGACGAAGAGCAGCTCGACGTGCTCGACCGTGTGGGCATCGACGACTCCGCCCGCGGTCAGGTGTACACATACGCACTGAACGGCTTCGAGGCTGAGCTCACACCACAACAGGCGATCGACCTCGCCAACCAGCCAGATGTGATGAGCGTGTCACCGAATGAGTACCGCCAGCTCGAGACCTACAACACGCCGTCGTTCCTGGGCATCGATCAGCCCGGCGCGGCATGGGACATCGGCTACACCGGCACCGATGTGGTGATCGGCGTGATCGACACCGGTATCTGGCCCGAGCACGAATCGTTCGCCGACGACGGCAGCTATGCCCCACTCGACGGCTTTGCTGACCTGCCGTGTGAATTCGGGAACGCCGCCTACAACCCCGACGACGCTCCGTTCGAGTGCAACAACAAGCTCCTCGGGGCGCGCGATATGCGGACCAAGTACATCGAGGAGGTCGGCCCCGAAACGTTCTACTCGGCACGCGACTACAACGGCCACGGCACCCACGTCGCGGGCACCGCGGCAGGCAACGCCGTGATGGGCGACGTCGGTGGATTTGAGCTCGGCGAACTCAGCGGCGTCGCCCCCGACGCGCGGGTGATCGCCTACTCGGCGTGCGGCGACTGGGGGTGCGTCGTGAGCGATCTCCTCGAAGCGATCGACACAGCGGTCGCTGACGGCGTCGACGTCATCAACTATTCGATCGGTGGGGAACCGTCGCTCAACGGTCCCGATGACATTGCGTTCTTGAACGCGGCCGCGGCGAACGTCTGGACGGCAACGTCGGCCGGCAACAGCGGGCCAGGTGGCGGCACGGTCGGCGGTCCGGCGACCGTGCCGTGGGTCACTTCGGTGGGGGCGAGCACTCACGACCGCTCGTTCGTGTCGACGGCGAGCCTCGGCGACGGCACCTCGGTGTCAGGCGCCAGCATCACTGCAGGGACGCCGAGTCGGCTGCCACTCGTCGATGCTGCCGACTTCGGCAACGAGTTGTGCAATCCGGCCGTTCGGTTCGACCCTGGGATCGAGGACGCCATCGTGTTGTGTTGGCGTGGAGAAATTGCGCGCGTCGACAAGAGCCTTGCGGTCGCCCAACAAGGTGGTGCCGGGATGATCCTGGCGAACGTCGCCGACGGCGACACGCTCGATATCGACGCCCACATGATCCCGTCGGTGCACGTCGACGCAGAGAGCGGCATACACGTCGCTGATTACATCGCCGCCGCCGGTGACGACGCTGTGGCCTTGCTGGGTGATGCCGCACCGGCTCCCAGCCAAGGATCCGTCATGGCGGGCTTCTCGTCACGTGGCGAAAACGACGCGGCTCCGGACATCATCAAGCCGGACATCACCGCTCCCGGCGTGAACATCATGGCGGGTACCAGTCCTTTCCAGTCGATCGGCCCCGCCGGTGAGCTGTACAGCCCGATGTCGGGCACGTCGATGTCGAGCCCGCACGTGGCCGGTGTCTTCGCTGTGCTCCGCGAGGCGAACCCGGACTGGACCGCCGCAATGGCCAAGTCGGCCGTGATGACGACTGCCCGCCAGGACGTGACCAAAGAAGACGCCGCGACGCAGGCCGATCCGTTCGACATGGGCGCTGGCCACATCGACCCCAGCGGCTCGCCGTCGGCAGACGGGTCGCTGTTCAATCCGGGCCTCGTGTACGACGCGGACTACACCGACTATCGCGCCTTCCTCTGTGAGGCCGCTCCTGGCACGTTCCCCGATGACTGGGCCACGTGCAACTGGTTGATCGACCTCGGCTACTCAACGTCGCCGACCGACCTCAACGTTCCGTCGATCGGGGTCAGCTCCGTCGACGGCCCGGTCACCGTGCAGCGGGCCGTGACGTCCGTTGCCGACGAGACGTTGACCTTCGACGCGGTCGTCGATGCTCCTCAGGGGTACCTCGTGGATGTGTCGCCGAGCCAGATCGAGCTTGCGCCGGGCGAGTCGGCCACGTTCGACATCGAGATCACGCCGCCGCGCGGCCAGTCGGGCGACTGGCAGTTCGGCTCGCTCAGCTGGGTGAGCGGCGACTTCGACGTCTCGAGCCCGATCGCCGTCCGAGCTGTCTGAGTCACACGTCAGGCGACGCCGCCCCGACGACTCGCACCGAGCGTCGGGGCGGTGATCGCGTCTAGACATGGAGGGCTTCGCGTAATACGTATTGTGTGAATGAACGTGTGGTCATGACGATGTCATGTGCCGCACCGCACCGCGACCGCATGGAGAGTGCAATGACACCCGTGATCCCCAGCTGCTCGGCCGACGACAGCGCGGACACGATGTTCGAGATGTTGGCCGACGCGGGTTGTCTCGTGGTCGACGGCGCGGCGACGTCCGGCAAGGTCGCCGCCGTCCGGGACGATCTGCGCGAGACGATGGCCGCTGTGGAAGTGGCCGACGATAACCCGAACGACTTCTATCCGGGGATCACGCGTCGGGTCGTGGCGTTGATGCACCGGTCGCCCACGATGCGCGACCTGATGATGCACCCCGTGGTGACTGAGATGGGCGCGCGCCACCTCGCTCCGAACGGCGAGACGTGGACACTCAATGTGACTGCCGCCCTCGAGGTGGGCCCCGGTAGTCGCGACCAAGTCCTGCATCGCGAGGAGGATCTCTATCCGTACTTTCCCGTCCCGCGGCCGAACCTGATCCTGGCGTCGATGTGGGCGATGTCCGACTTCACCGCCGCCAATGGTGGGACGCAGATCGTTCCAGGGAGCCACCGCTGGGAAGGTGACCGACGAGCCGAGCCCGGCGAGATCGTGCGTGCCGAGATGTCAGCCGGATCGGTGCTGTTCTGGCTCGGAGGAACGCTGCACGGTGCGGGAGCCAATACGACCGACGACGACTGGCGGTACGGCGTGGTCCTCACCTACAACCTCGGCTGGCTTCGACAAGAGGAGAACCAACATCTGTCGATGCCCCTCGCCGAGGCGCTCACCTTGCCCGACGAGGTCCGTTCCCGTTTGGGCTTCGACATGAACTATGGCGGCGGCCTCGGCTTCTATGACCCATCGGTCGTGCTCGCCGCCGGGGTCGGGGAGTGACCGGTCGCACCGCCACCGTTGGCGTCGGGTCGCTCACCGCGATCCACATCAACCCGGTGAAGTCCTGTCGGGCCGTCGCACTCGAGCATGTGTGGGTCATCGACGCGCCGTCGTCGCTCGTCTGAGGCCTGCAGAGACCATCGCGCGCCGTAGTAGCGTCCGCCTGTGACCGCGACCGGATGGGCTGGCTGAGAGCCTCGTGCATCATCCGGTACTGCACCACATCGAGGCGCCGGCCGATTCCAAGCCGCTGTACCGGTGGCGCTGGTATGCATTGATCGTTCTCTGTGGCGCATTACTCATCGGTCAGTTGGACATGACCGTTGTTGCGATGGCGCTGTCCGAGATCGGGCCGGATCTCGACGCGACCACCAGTGAGCTGCAATGGGTGATGGACTCCTACGCGATCGTGCTCGCCTGCTTCGTGTTGCTCGGCGGCGGCCTCGCTGATCGGTATGGCCGCAAGGGCGTGTTCATGTTGGGCTTGGTGATCTTCGGTGCCGCATCGGTGGTCGGCGCAGGTGCGACCGACGCCGATGTACTCATCGCTGCGCGAGCGGCGATGGGGCTCGGCGCAGCGCTCTTCTTTCCGCCGGCGTTGTCGATCATCGCCGTGATCTTTCCGAAGCGGGAGCGGGCGACGGCGATCGCCATCTGGTCTGCCATCGGTGGTCTCGGCACGGTGGCCGGGCCGATCGTCGGCGGTGTCTTGCTCGATGCGTTCTGGTGGGGTTCGGTCCTCCTGATCAATCTCCCGGTGGTGGTTGCGGCCCTCGTCGGCGCGGCGATCGTCGTGCCGACTTCGCGGCGGCCTGGAGCGCCCACACTCGACCGTGGCGGGGCGTTGCTCAGCGTGGTGGCACTGGGTCTCGTCGTGTTCGCAGTGATCGAGGGGCCGAATCTCGGATGGACGAGCCCGGCGATCATCGTCGCCATGCTCTCCGGTCTTGCACTCAGCGCGGCGTTCGTCGCGTGGGAGCTGCGACGCGTCGAGCCGATGCTCGATGTCAGGGTCCTCAAAGTTCCGGGCGTGCAAGCCGGCGCCGTTGGTCTCGTGGTGGACCTGCTGGCGGTGACGGGTCTGCTATTCGCGGTGCCGCTGTACCTGCAGTCGGTGCGAGGCGAGTCGGCGATCGCCGCCGCGTTGGTACTCGCTCCGTTCGGTGGGCTCTTCGCCGTCGTGTCGTTCACAGCGATGCCGATGGCCAAACGATTCGGGTTACGTATCGTGTTGGCCGCTGGCCTCGTAGGTGTCGTGGCTGGGTTCGCGATCCTCGCCCTCACGGCGACAGCCGATGGGCTGGCCGGAGTGGTCGTTGGCACGGCAGTGTTCGGTGCGGGCGCTGCCTGGGTGGCGCCGACCGGGACCACGGTCGTGATCAATTCGATCCCAACCACCAAAGCCGGCGACAGCGCGGCGATCAACCTGGTCACTCGACAGGTCGGTGCTGCTCTCGGAATTGCGCTGGTCGGCACCGTGGTGGCGAGCGTCTACTCCCGCGACGTGGCGTCGTCGGTGGACTCGCTCTCCACGACCGACGCCGAGACTGCGTCGTCCTCGATCGACGGCGCGAACACCGTCGCCGACGGATTGTCGTCGGGAGGCGACGCGCTGCGGGTGGCCGCCGACACCGCCTTCGAGGCCGGGTATCGGGCGGCCCTCTTCGTCGTCGCCGGGATTGCTGCAGTCACCGCCACCTTCGTGTGGCTTCGACTTCGCCAGGAAGAGGTCTGACCGGCATACTCGGCGCCGCGCCGTGCCGCCGGCACGCCGAACGATTGGGGAGTTGCACTGACGTGAAGGAACTCGAGGGGAAGACCGCCGTGGTGACCGGCGCCGGGTCCGGCATCGGGCGGGCGATGGCCATTCGGTTCGCTAGGGCGGGGATGCATGTGGCGCTCGCCGACGTGGAGGAACCCAAGTTGGCCGAGGTGGCTCAGGAGGTCGGCGAGCTCGGGCCTGGAGTCATCGCGGTGCCGACCGACGTCAGCGAGGAGGACGCCGTCCATAGCCTGCGCGACGAAGCGCTGGACGCGTTCGGCGCGGTGCACGTGGTGTGCAACAACGCCGGCGTCGGCGGCGGCGGGGAGACGCTCGCCGACTGGCAGTGGGTGATGAACGTCAACTTCTGGGGCGTCGTCCATGGGATGCGCACGTTTCTGCCGCTGCTGCAGGAGCAGAACGAGGGTCACATCGTGAACACCGCGTCGATGGCCGGCATCTTCCCCGGTTACAGCCCGTACTCGGCCAGCAAGTGGGCCGTCGTCGGGATGAGCGAAGGGCTGTTCGGCCAGATGGCAATGGAAGGGTCCGACGTCGGGGTGTCGTGTCTGTGCCCCGGCTGGGTCCGCACATCGATCATCGACAGCGATCGCAATCGGCCCGAGTGGGCCGCTGCACCGGCACTCGACGATTCCGAGCCGGATCCCGTCGTCGAGATGCGGACGCAGTTCGTTCGCGACTCGATCGCCAGCGGGCGTCCGCCTGAGGAGGTGGCCGACCTCGTGCACGACGCAGTGGTCAACGGCACGTTCTGGGTGTTCACCGACGAGACCATGGTCGCCGCCAATCGACCGCGCTACGAGGCGCTGCTCGCCGGCGAGAATCCGCCGCGCGCCTGGACCCTCGGCGCCGACTGAACTCAGCTCAGCCGCACGAGGCGTCCGGGCGTGGCGCCGGTGAATGCATCGTGGTCGCGCGTGATCTGGCCGGCGACGAGGGTGTAGTCGTACCCCTCGGCGTCCTGCAGGAAGCGGGTGCCCCCGGCGGGAAGATCGGCGACCATGTGCGGCTCGCGCAACGTGAGCCGATCGTGGTCGATCACGTTGAGGTCGGCACGCAATCCGACTTCGATCCGACCGCGGTCGTCGAAACCGAACAGCGCGGCGGTCTCCGACGTCATCTTGCGGATCACATCGGCCAACCGCAGCTGGGCGCCGTTGCGGTCGCGGCACCAATGGGTGAGCATCCAGGTCGGGGTCGATGCGTCGCAGATCAGATTGCAGTGGGCCCCGCCGTCGGCGAGGCCGATCACCGCATGGTCGTTCGAGAGCATCTCGTACAGCGCTTCACCGTCGCCGTCGGTGTAGCCGAGCAGTGTGTTGAGCACGATGGCCCGACCGTCGCGTTCGAGCAGTGCGTCGTAGTACACCTCGACCGGGTCGCGATCCGTCGCAGCCGCTACGCCGGCGATCGACTCGGCGTCTGTCGGTTCGTAGTTCACCGGATCGCCGAGCGGATACGTCCGGTCGAAGTTCTCCATCGCCTTGGCCAGCAAGGGCTGTTCCTCACGCAGCGCAGCGATCATCGAGCGGTATTCGTCGATGAGTGTCGTGCGCATCGACGGCTCGCTCATCGCGGCGACCAATTCGTCGAGTGGCAGCTCGACCAACGGCGCGTAACTCGGGCAGACCATGAACGGGTGACGAGCGGTCAGGCCGAGCAGCACGCCGAATGGGCGCCCCGCGACCTGGGCCGTGACGGGGTGACCTTCGGCGCGCACCTGCCCGATGAGCTCCAGGTGCTTGCGATAGTCGTCGGGAGCGACGTCGGTCTGGAGCATCAGGAACGTCACCGGAACACCGGCTTCCTCAGCAAGGCGGCACATCCAGTCGACTTCGAGGTCGGGGGAGATGTGGTCCTCGGTCGGGATGACGCCGGACGGCGCAACTTCGAACAGTCCGCGGCCGGCCTGCTTCACCGCCCGTCCGATGGCGAACAGTTCGTCCTCGGCGGCGAACGTGCCGGGGACCGGCTCGCCCGAGAGTGCTCGATGACCGAGCGTGCGACTCGTAGAGAATCCGCGGGCGCCTGCTTGGATCGCTTCGGCCACGATGCGCGCCATCTCGTCGATTTCGTCCTGAGTGGCGGGCTCGTTGTCGGTGCCACGTTCACCCATCACGTAGGCGCGGACCGGCCCATGGGCGATCATGGCGGCCACGTCGGCTGCGTACTCGCCGGCCTCGAGCGCGTCGAGATACTCGCCGAAGCTTTCCCAGCCCCATGTCATGCCCTCGCTGAGGGCCGAACCGGGAATGTCCTCGACCCCCTCCATCAGCTCGATGAGGAACTGCTCTTGGCCGGGACGGACGGGAGCGAAGCCGACGCCGCAGTTGCCGAAGACCACGGTGGTCACGCCGTGTGGCGTCGATGGGGCGAGCTCGGCATCCCACGTTGCCTGACCGTCGTAGTGCGTGTGGATGTCGACGAAACCGGGAGTGACGATGCGGCCCGTGGCGTCGATCTCGCGATGTGCGGCCGGTAGGTCACAGCCGATCGCCGCGATCCGGTCTCCGTCGATCGCAACGTCGGCCACATAGGGATCTGCGCCGCTGCCGTCGACGATCGTGCCGTTCCGGATGACCACATCGAACATGACTGCCACGCTAGGGAACGGTGCTCGCCGAAGTGCGGTCGGGCGATCGAGCCACTCGACGTTCGTGGAGCTGCGCGAAGCTGCCGGTGATGGCAGATCCAGATCTCGGTGCGTTCGCCGCCGTGGCGCCCCTCGGGAGCGGGGGAGTGGGCGACGTGTACCGGGCCACGCGTCGGTCGACCGGTGGGGACGTGGCCATCAAGGTCTTGCGCGACTGGTCGGACCAAGAGGCGGCGCGGCGGCGTGCAGAGCGCGAGCTGCGCGCCCTGGTCGATCTGCGCGGACACTCCAACGTCGTCAACGTCGAAGAAGTGATCGAGTCCGAACAGACCTTGGCGATCGTGATGGAGTTCGCCCCAGGCGGGTCGGTCGCCGATCTCATGCGGGCGCGTGGCGGCCGGTTGGCTTTTCCCGAGGCGTTGGTGGTCGCCGACGACACGTCGGCGGCGCTCGCAGCGGCACATCAGCGGGGCATCATCCACCGCGACATCAAGCCGCACAACCTGCTCATCGGCGCGTTCGGTCAGGTCAAGGTGTGCGACTTCGGCATCTCGGCGTTGACCCGATCCGACGAGTTCAGCAATCGCACGAACTCGATCTCACTGCGTTACGCCAGCCCGGAGGAACTCCGCGGCGGCGACGTCGGACCCGCCGCCGACGTGTTCTCGCTGGCCGCGACGATCCATCAGATGTTGACGGGCGAGTACCTCCCTGCGCCCGACGGCACAGCGGATTCGCTCCCCCTCCGATCGTGGCGGCCTCCCGCCGATCTCCCCAGCGATGTCACCGCGGAGTTCCGCGATCTGGTCGTACGGAGCGCCGATCGCGTGCCGGCGAATCGCCCCACGGCCGCAGAGCTGCGGGCGCGTTTCGAAGCTTTCGGTCCGCGGCTCGGGGCGCAGCGGTGCCGGGCGCTCCCGCTCGCGTCGGTCGCCGACGAACCACCCTCGGTAGCGCACGCCGCGACCGTGCCTGTCGCAGGTGACGTGGCGACCGTTCCGGCGGCTGCCTCCTCGGCGGTCACCACCCCGCAGCCACGTGTCGAGGCACCGGCGGCCACCAGCGGCGTGGCCGCACAGTCGATCGTGGCCCACCGCCGCAATCGCCGCGTGGCCATCGGAGCGTTCATCGTGCTGGGCGCGGTCGGGGTACTGGCTGCAGCGGCCGTTGCCGCGGGTTGGTTCGGCGACGACAGCGGCACGGCCGCATCGGTGTCGTCGGCTGCGACCGCACCAACATCCGCGGACCCGACCGGTCCTGCCTCGACCGTTGCCGCAACGACCCCCACGACCGAGGGTGCAGCGCCGACGACGACTGCCGATCCGGCGGTCGACCCCACCCGGCACGAGGGGCCGCGGTGTGTCGGCTCCAACCCGTGCATCGAGATGACGAACATCGCTGTGCAGGGCGGAGAGTTCGTCATCGACTGGACGGCGTCGGTGCCGACATCGGTCGACGGTGTGCATGCGCACTTCTTCTGGGACGTGTACGACGCGTCTCAGGTGGGCTCGGCCTCGGTGGATCGTGCGCCGTGGGAACTGACCGATCAGCAACCGTTCGTTCCGGCCGGCGAGATGCGGCTCGTCAATCGGCCGCTCGGTGCCACAGGGGTGTGCGTCACCGCAGCAGGAGCGGATCACGCCGTGATCGATGCCGAGCACTTCCACTGCGTGCTCGTCGGCGACGACGGCGCTGCGACGAACGGAGAGTCATGAGCTGGACGTGTCGACGTCTCCTCGCCACGGCGGCGATCGTGGTGGCCGCCGCGAGCTGTGCGAGCGACGACGGCGGCTCGGCTGACGTCGCTCCGGGCTCGTCGTCGACCGATGCCGCCGCTCCGACCACGAGTGCACCACCAACGGAGGCCCCGTCGACGACAATCGCCCCAGTGGTGTCCGAGCTTCCATCGACAACGCGTCCGAGCGCCATTCCCGGCTCGGTCCCGGTGATCATCGACAGCGACGCCAACAACGAGCTCGACGATCAACACGCGCTGGCCTACGCCGCGCTCCGCCCGGACCTGTTCGATCTCGTCGCCGTCACCGCCAACGCCACGAGCGCGGGTGGAACTGTCGATGCGCATGCCGCCGAAGCCGAGCGCGTGCTGGCACTGGCCGACCGGGTCGGTGACGTACCCGTGTACGCGGGTGCCGACGGCACCTTCGACGAGATCCGCCCGTTCCTCGACGATCCCGACCATGACGGTCATGCCGCTGTCGACGCGATCATCGATGCGGCGCGGTCGAACGGCGAACTCGTGTTGCTCCCGATCGGCAAGCTGACGAACGTCGCGCTTGCCCTGGACAAGGCGCCCGACATCGCCGACGGCCTGCGGGTGCTGTGGCTCGGTTCGAACTATCCGCAGGGAACGCCCGAGTACAACCTTGACAACGACCCCGGCGCCCTCTCGTTCGTGCTCGACGACGGTGTCGATGCCGGCCTCGAGTTCGAGATCGTCACCGTGCGTCCCGGAGACACGACCGGCACGGCCGCCGTCGACCTCTCCATCGACGAGGCCCTGGCCCGGATGCCAGGGCTCGGCCCGACGATCGACGCACCGATCGTCGGCCGTACCGGGATGACGCACTCGACATTCGGCGACTACTCCGCGGAGCTGTTTCGTACGTCCACGCCGTTCGGCGATCCACCCAGCCGCTCGCTCTTCGATCTCGCGGCCGTGGCCCTCGTCGGCGAACCGAGCTGGGCCGAGTCGGTCCTGATTGCTGCACCGTCGTTCGTCGCGGGTGAGTTCGTTGACCGCCCCGAGCGGCAGCAGACGATCCGCTACTGGGAGCGCTTCGATCGCGACGCCATCGTCGAAGACATGTTCGCGTCGCTCGTCGCTGCCAGCGAGTGAGGTACGCCTACTGCTGAAAAGTAGGCGCGCTTGTCTCACGGCTCGAGGTGTGTCATCGTCAGGCGGGTCGTTCGCGCCGCCACATGGGGAGCTGATCACGGTGAGCACACTCGTCCTTTCTCACATCCTGCATCGCGTCGGTGATCTCCCCCGCGCGGTTGCCGAGGCCGAGACTGCGGGGTTCCAGGTCGAGTGGGGATCAGATCCGGAGGTCGCACACAATGCACTGGTCTGGTTCGCGCGCGGAGCGTTCCTCGAGCTGTACCACGCACCGCCGTTCGATGAATCGACGGCCTCGCTGGTCGAGGAGGTCGCTGGGTCAGGAGCGGTGCTCCGCTCGCGCCGGTGGGGCGCGATGGCCGATGGGTGGTGCGACTACGCAGTCGAAACCGCCGACGCAGATCTCGGCGCCGTCGCCGCACGGTGCGCTGCCGACGACATTGCCCTCGGCCCAGCGTTCAATCCCAGCCGAGCTCTGCCGGGCGGCGGCCGAGTCAGTTGGCATCTTGCGTTCCCCGACGACGGCGACTTGCCGTTCGTGATGAGCGCATATGCCCCACCGCAACGGCCAGGGGCGGTAGCACACGCCAACGGCGCCACCGAGATCACGTCGATCACCGTTGCCCATCCGCGCCCCGACGAGTATCGCCGGCACCTCGCGCGCTACGTCGGGACGTCGTCGCTCGATGGGGTGATCATCGAGCGGGGAACCGGCGCTGGTGCGACGATCACCGGGGTGACCGCCGCCGGGCTCGACGCCCCAGCACGGTTCGGGGTCGGCACGATCGACCCGGCCGGTTAGCTGGCCCGGCGCAGGCCCATGCTCACGCAGGCTCGAAGTCGAGCGTGACGGCGCCGTGCTCGGCGGCGTACTCGACGAGCTCGGCGAGCGTCGGATCACCGTCGACCTTCGATCCGAACGAGCGGGCGCCGTGTTTGGGGCCGAGTTCGTCCAGCAGCGTCCGCATCCGTCGTCCGACGACCTCTGGGTCGTCCACCACAGTGGCCGTGAACGGTTGACGCTCGCCGTCGAGCACGAGCTCGGCGGGACCACCGCCGACGAAGTTGTGCTTGTAACCCGCCTGCGTGATGGTGAACAGCTGGCCGTCGATCACATGTCGGCCGACGGGCGTCGAGTACGCCTTGCCGGTCTTCCGGCCGGTCCAGTGCAGCACCATCAAACGGTCGCCGACCGATCCCCAGCCGCGCGTGATGGCGGCCTGCATCGCCGGGTTGAGGATGCGCATCATCCAGGGGCTCGGGGTGGAGCGGGTGATCGTTGCCATCAGGTTCTCCTCGTTGGTGTCGTCAGGGGCGGTGCGCGATGTCCGTTGCGTCCGCAGCGGTCATGAGGTCGCCACGTCGTGGTGCGGCGCGACCCCATCGGGCGGCCAGGCGTCGAGGCCGTCGTCGAGCGGGACGGCCACGTTCTGGAGCAGTTCGGAGAGCATCTTCCACACGCCGATGGTGGCGACGAGGTCGAGCTGGCTCTGTTCGGTGGGAAAGGCTGCGGCGCACTCGGCCCACGTGTCGTTCGAGATCACGCCGGCGCGCACCGTCTCGTCGGTGGCGTGCAGTGCGGCCCGGTCGGCTGCCGACCATCGATCGTGACGCTCCCAATCGCGAATCGCGAGGAGGTCGGCCTGGTCGACGCCGAACAACGGAGCGAGTTGCCAATGTTGGGTCCACTCGTACACGCCGTTGTTCAGCCATCCGATGCGCATGATGATCATCTCCCGCAGTCGGGCATCGAGGCTGCTGTTCGCCGTCAGCTCGTCGGTCAGGTCGCTGATCCGCTGCGCCAGCTGAGGTTGGCGCAACAGCACCCGGTAGATCGACAGCCCGGCTTTGAGCTTGACGATGCCGACGTGTTCGGCGGCGGTCTTCGAGTCGTCAGCCGACAGCGGCGCGACGCGTGGAGTGACCACGGCTCAGACCAAGAAGCTCTGGATCGGCTGATCGAGCAGTGTGCGGCCGTAGTCGGCGTAGCGCGCCTCGCGGTCGAAGATGATGTGGTTCGATCCGGTCGAGATGTCACGCATCGCCTTCTGAATCGGGCTATCGAGTCGGCTGCCGCTGGCGCCGGTGACCGAGAGGATGTCTTGCACCGCACCGCGACACATGAACACCGCGTGGGCCATACGCGTCACCCATGCACCTCTCGTTTCCGATGAGGCGGTGTTGCGCTGCTCCATCACGTCGCGCAGCACGTCGCGCAACAACAGCTCGGCGGCCTCGATGGTGAGTGCCGCCGAGGCCACGACCGCCGGTTTGCCTTCATCGCTGATCGTGCCGCCGGCGCGCGCCTGTTTCGCGGCGATCTTCGCCTTGGTGGTCGTCTGGTACTCGTGGAGCGCACCCTGGGCGGCGCCGAGCATCGACAGTGCAGACGCAAATCCGAGGATCGGCACGAGTGGTGTGTCGAAGAGCGGCCCCTCGTGCACCTGGCCCGGCACATCGGCATTGATCAGGCCGATCATGTCGATCGAGCGATCGGCAGGTACGAACACGTCGTCGATTCGGAGATCGAGCGAGCCGGTCGAGCACATGCCTGAGACGAACCAGGTGTCGATGGCTTCGACGTCGTTGCGCGGGACAGCGAAGAACCGTGGGGCCACGCTGCCGTCGTCGTTCGTCTGCATCGCTCCGACCATCACCCAGTCGGCGTGAACGATGCCGGTTCCCCATTGCCACGTCCCGCTGAGGCGATACCCGCCCTCGACCTCGGTGGCGGCACCACCGGCCATGCTCAGCGAACCGGGGGCGAGGACGTAGGGGCGCTCGGCGAACAGCTCCTGCTGGAACGTCTCGGGGAAGTTGCAGAGCCAAAACGCGTGCTCGATGTAGAACGCAGCGAGCCAGCCCATCGATGCGTCGGCGCGCGACAGGATCAGCGACACCTCGAAGTACGTGTCGATGTCTGCGGCGTGGCCGCCGTAGCGCTCCGGGACGAACATCGCGAAGAGGCCGCTGTCGCGGATCGCGTCGATGACGTCGTCGAGCGGGCGGCGCGCGACCTCGGCCTCGCGCGCTTTCTCCCGCAACAGGGGAGCGAGACGCTCCGCTGCCGCCACGAGTTCGTTGTGATCGAGCCGGGTGGGTGCTTCCAGTTGCACGGGTGACATGGGTGATCCTTTGGTCGATTCCGTCGGGAGACGGCGGAGTTGTCGAGCGAGGTCGTTGAGTGCGGTCGTCAGTCGACGGGGAGTGGTTCGTGGGCGATCTGCGCGGCCTCGTCGGGGGCGATGCCGAGCACGCGCAGCACGAGTTCGGCGGTGGTGTCGGCGAGTCGATCGGCTGGCTCGCCGTCGTCGAGGGCGGCGACAACTCCGACGATGGCTCCGTCGATGAAGCTCACCGTGGTGCTCGGGTCGCCGACCCGGTAACGCCCGCTGTCGAGCCCGTTGGTGATGTCGGTGCGGGGGGCCGCGCCCATGTCGGCGACGAGTTCGCTGAACGACATCCCCGATCGGGCGTACCAGCTCCACAGCGGGTCGTCGGCGATGGCACGCAACACGATGCGCAGTCCCAACGCCATGCGCAGCGCCGGGTCGGTCGAGCCGCCCGCCGCCCGGTCGACCCGGGCATGGACGGGTTCGGCGAGTCGCTCGATCACCGGAGCCAACACGTCGCCTTTGGTCTTGAAGTGCAGGTAGAAGGTGCCGTGCCCGATGTCGGCGGCATCGGTGATGTCCTGAATCGTCACCTCGTCGACCCCGCGATCGCGCATCAGCCGTTCGGCCGACTCGACGAGGCGTGCCCGCGTCGAGGCCTTGCGCCGTTCCGTACGCGTGGCGCGCAGTTCGGTGGTCGCTGATGACATGAGTCGATAATGACTGCAGTCAGTAATGGAGTCAAGTCATAAATGAGCGAGGTCGAGATCGTCGCGTTGGTCGAGCGACGTCGTCGTTGGGTATGCGGCTGGCTCCGCTTCGTCACCCACGGCGATGGCTCCGTAGCGTGCGCCGGCATGCGCGCGCAGAACGGCGAGGTATCGCTCAACGTCCGGGTCGACGGCGACGACGGCGCGCCGCCGTTGTTGTTGCTGCACGGCATCCTCGGCTGCGCCGAGACCTGGGACTGGATGGTGCCGCGGGTGGCGGATCGGTACCGGGTGTTCCGGCTGGACTTCCGTGGGCACGGCGACTCGGACCGTGCGGCGGGCCGGTACAAGGCGGCGGACTACGTCGCTGACGCAGCGGCCGTGTGTGAACAATTGGCTGGGCGCCCCGTTGCCGTTGTCGGCCACTCGCTCGGAGGCGGCACGGCCGCAGGCCTCGCCCAGACCCGGCCCGATCTCGTGCGCGGCGCCGTGCTCGAAGACGCACCGTTCGTCGACCCCACCGCTGACACGGTCGGTGCCTCCGACAACTCGCTCTGGGAGTCGTTTCGCCTATTGCGCGAGTCGATTCCGCAGGTGCAGGCCGCAGGCATGACAGCGGAGCAGCTGGTGCCGGTAATCGCCATGAGTCCGTACGCCGGCGGAGGAACGCTCGGCGATCTCATCCACGACGATGGCCTGCTGACCATGGCCATGGGGATGGCCCGAGTCGATGCCACGGTGCTCGATCCGGTCCTCGCGGGTGAACTGACGCCGGTCCACGATCCGTTGCAGCCGATCGACCGTCCGATCGTCGCCGTGGCTGCCGATCCGGCGATGCCCGACGCACTCACGCGCCAGAGTGACCTGGAGCGCCTCGCCGCTCGATGTCCGCACGTTGCGACGCACACGCTGCTCGGAGCGAATCACCTGATCCACGACACCGACGGTCAGCGCGAGCCGTTCTGGGCGATCGTCGAGGGTTTTCTCGCCGATCTCGCCTGACGGCGACCACCCATCGCGACTGCACCACGGCGCGACTCGTGGTGTTGCGCTGTCAGTCGTGGCGTGTGACGTGGTCGACGAATCGGTCGACCGTCGCTGCGCCCTCGGCCGCCGTCACGGCCTGACCAAGAATCACGTGGCGGAGGATCGCTGGGCCGGTGAGTTCGTACAACAACTGCTTGACGTCGCCGTCGATCGCGCCACTGCGGACCGCTGCGTCGAGCGCCGAGCGGAAGGGTTCGAGGATTCCGGCGACGAACGACTCTGCCGCGTCGGCCACGCGGGTCGAGCGTCGCCCGTACTCGACGCAGGCGGCGAAGAACGCACGTGCGGGTCGGTGCTCGAAGCGATACCGCAGCAAGTCCATCGCTTGGTGGAGGTCGGTGCGGAGCTCTCCTGTTGGTGTCACGTCATCGGTTGGTGGGGCGGTCGCCCGCTGGAGCATGATCTCGATCAGATCGTCCGGTTCTGGCCAGTTGCGGTAGATGGTCGCTCGGGACACCCCCGACTCTTGATGAAGCCGCGTCGGAGTCAGGGCAGCGCCGCCCTCGTCGAGGAAGACGGAGAGCGCAGATGGCAGCAACTTGGCGAGCGTGTCGTCATGCGGTCCGGGTGGACGACCGATCACCCGTGACGCGTGCGCCTCATTCACGATACGTAACGTATCAGAAACTACTTGACGATACGGAACGTCCCATTTATGTTTATGAGACGTTCCGTATCGATAAATGGAGAGATCGAGTGACGACCACCCCCAACATCACCCCGGGCACGACCCCCAGCAACACACGCGGCTCCGGCACACCTGACGCACCAGCGGCGGACCCCCGGACCCTCGCCGACGTGCGGGCGTTCGCTGTCGGCGAGTGGTCGAGCATCAGTGTCGAGTTGCGTCCAACCGAGGATCGGACCGGTGCAGGCACGGTCGAGCCGACCCGCCTGCGTCGACACTTCACCTACCACGACGAGGACACCTTCACCGGCACGATCACGATGTACGTCGATGACTACGGGACTGCCCCGCTACTCGAGTTCGAGTTCAAGGGGCACCTCCTGTGGGGGAGCCCTCATCCGATTGCCGACGGTGCCTTCGAGATCGACTACGTCCTCGACGACGGCTTCGCCGTGACACCGCTGACACCCGACGCCGCGGCGATGCTCAATGCAGGGATCGCCCCGGGAGTCGAGCCGTTCAAGACCGGTGTGAAGAACGACATTCTTGGTCGGGCGTTTCCGATGTTCGACATCGCCGAGGGCCAAGTCGTGGTCGACTACGACTTGATCTACTTCCGCGACGGCTTGTTGTTCATGGGGGCCAAACACGTCGACGGCACGCCGTTCGACGCCCCCGATCGGCGACCTCACCAGCTGCAAATCCCGATCGCCCGCAGCACCGACTGAACGCACCGATGTTCGACCTCATCGATCTCCGCGGGCCCGTGGGCGCAAGCCGATGGTGGTACCTGCTGCCGGGTTACCTCACCGTCTGGTCGCTGGTGAATGGCGC
Source organism: Actinomycetota bacterium (assembly GCA_039177505.1). Classification (GTDB taxonomy): domain Bacteria; phylum Actinomycetota; class Acidimicrobiia; order Acidimicrobiales; family Ilumatobacteraceae; genus JABSQH01. The sequence continues at coordinate 62,026 of JBCDFR010000007.1, forward strand.
GTGGACGTTCATCGACGGGGAGGGGCTCTTCGATGCGTTCGGCATCGACGTCACGGTGGCCACGACAGGCGACGAGTTCGTGCTTGCCAATTCGGGTGCGCGCTATCTCGGCATCGGCGCTGCACTCGTCGTCGGGATCTTCGTTGTCAACAGCGCGGCTGCCGCGTTCACGGCGTTGGCGGCGCGACTCGTGATGGACGTCGGTGATGTCGTCGCCGGCGCTCGTACGGATCAGTTCGACGACGTCGCGCTCGGCGTCGCGCAGAGCGCGGCACTGTTTCTCATACCGTCGACGATCTCCATCGTGTGGCTCGTGCGGACCCGCCAGACCGCAGAACGTGCCGGCCGGGGCGCGCCCGGCGACGGCGGGGTTCGTCGTGATCAGCTCGTATGACGCACGGCGGGCATCCACTTCGGTCCCGCCGTTGCGTCGATTCGTGCCACGAACGCGTCGTGGTACGCGGCGACCGCGTCGCACAACGCTCGCGTCGACGACTCACCGACCTCTTGCCATGCCGGTGCGGTCAGCGCGTCGGTCCGCTGTTCGATCTCGATCCGCAACGTGCGGCCGGCGTTGTTGAGCGCGCCGTCGGTGGCGAGGCCTTTGCTCTCCAGGCGAGCCCACCCGGCAGCGATTGCGGCGTCGTCGTTGCCCCGGCTGCGTGCGATCCATTCCTCGCTCTCGTACTCGGCGGGGTCGACCATCGCCGAGTGCAAGAGCCCGACCTCGACTGCGTCGAGGTCTTCGGATGCGCACAACGCCCAGTGATTGTCGCCACGTAGTTCGCGCATGCAATTGACGGCCAGCCAGGCCGACAGCGCAGGGCGATTGACCGGGCGCGGCTCGGCACGGAACGCGCTGAAGAACGGGCGGGCACCGAAGTGCACCGAGTCGACACCGCGCCACAGATCGTCGGCGAGCGGCGCCAACTGCTCGCCGAGACCCGGCGCGATCGACTCGAGGCCCGGCTCCACCGATGCGTTGCGGGCCGCAGTGATCGCCGCAGGGTCGGTTGCGTCGTACGTCATTGCGAGCACAGCCGCGATCATGTCCGCGTTCATCGAGTAGGTCATCGCCGACGCGGCTGCTGGGGTGATGTGGTCGAGCGCGGCCAGCCGCCATGCGACGATCCAGCCGGTTCCGTTGGGAACGCCATTGGCCGCATGGCGTGCGATGGCGTCCGGATCCCACATCAACCACCCAACGAGGTCGTGGCCGGCCAGGCCGGCGCGTCGGGTCAATTCGAGCCAATCGGTCGTTTGGCCACTGGTCATCTGGCCATTCTCGTACGCCGGCGCATCGGGCTTCGTGTCCGGGGAGCCTCGTCGCAGGTACTGCCGTCAGTAACCTCCACCTGATGTCGGCCGCCTCTTCTGCCCCAGGGCCGATGCGCAGTACTACGAGCAGCACCTCGACGATGCAGGACTCGTTCGCGATCCGTGCTTGACCAGTCTGGCGGTCGACCCGGTACTCGAGCGCGCCGGCGACGGACGGTTGTGGTTGCTACACGGACACATTCGCGACGACATCGAGCCGGTCGAAGTGCTCGCCGCACACCCGTCGGTGACCCGGACGTACCGCTCCGACGGTGTGATCGCGCTGCTCTTCGAACCCGCGCGGACCTGACGGGGTATCGCGCCCGGGCGCCGCTGGTCTAGTCCGACGACCCGGCGACCAGTGCGTCGATCTCGGCCCGATCGTCTGGCGTGAGTGCCCAATCGGACGCGGTGACGTTGTCCCGCACCTGTTCGGGGCTGGTGGCACCCGAGATCACCGAGGCCACGAGCGGGTGCGACGTGTGCCAGCTCATCGCCAGATCGAGCAGGGTGTGGCCGCGCGACTCACACCAGGCGATCAATCGGTCGACCGTCATCAACTTGTCGTCGTCGATGAACAGCGACGCCCGGTCGCCCCAGTTCGCGAGGCGCGAGCCCTCGGGAAGGTCGGCTCCGAGTCGGTACTTACCGGTGAGCAGTCCGGACTCGAGCGGAAAGTACGGCACGAACGCGATGTCGAGCTCCTCACAAGCGGCGAACACGCCGTCGCGCTCGGGTGCACGCGTCAGCAGGCTGTAGTGGTTCTGCACCGATGGAAACGGGTCGAGATCGTGTGCCGTCGCCGCGGCGTGTGCGCCGCGGAGTTCGTCGGCGGTGAAGTGTGTGGCGCCAAACTCGCGGATCTTCCCCGCCGCCTGCAGGTCGTTGAGGCACCCGAGCGTCTCGTCCACCGGCGTGAGCGGGTCGGGACGGTGCAGCTGGTAGTGGTCGACGTAGTCCGTGCAAAGCCTGGCGAGGCTGGCATCGAGCCGCTCGCGGATCAGGCGCGGGTCGCCGCCGCGTTCGTCCTCGGCGAGGCTGCGCGTGTGGCCCCACTTGGTGGCGATGAGCACGTCGTCGCGGCGACCGTTGAGCGCCCGCCCGAGCAACTCCTCGGAGGCGCCGTTGCCATAGCTCTCGGCGGTGTCGAAGTAGTTGATACCGGCGTCGATTGCGGCGTCGACCACTCGCGCCGTCGCATCGCCGTCCAGGCGCATCCCGAAGTTGCTGCACCCGAGTCCCACGACGGACACCTCGAGTCGGCCGAGCGAGCGGTACTCCATGTGGGCCAACGTAGCCTGCCGACGCGCCCAGCGCTCGTGCCGGTGACGGGCCGTCGGGCACACTGCATCGGTGGTTCGACTGAGCGACCTCCACCCGGACGAGGCCGCGCATCTCCAGATGCGTGCCGACAACATGACGCGCATCGAGCCGGGCGAGTGGATCACACCCAAGCCGCTCTCTGAGTCGACCGTGGCCATCGTGTCGACTGCGGGGATGCACCGTCGCGACGACCCGCCATTCGTCGCCGGCGACCTGAGCTACCGGATCATCCCGGCCGAGAGCGATTTCAGCGATCTGGTAATGACGCACGTGAGCGCCAACTTCGATCGCACCGCGGTGCAGGACGATCCGAACGTTGCGTTTCCGCTCGATCGGCTGCGTGAGCTGCGCGACGCGGGCGAGATCGGCGGGGTGTCCAACTGGCACTACTCGTTCATGGGGGCGATGCCGAACCCGTCGCTGTTCGAGGAGGCGGGGATCGAGGTCGGCCGGTTGCTCGCCGCGGACGGGGTCGACGTGGCGCTGCTCGTGCCGATATGACCGATCTGCACGGGTTCGGTCGGAGCCCTCACACACTTCATCGAACGCGCCGGTGTGGCGACGACCTCGATCAGTCTCGTGCGCGAGCAGAGCGAGGCGGTCGGACCGACTCGAGCGCTGTGGGTCCCGTTCCCGCTCGGCCGGCCGTTGGGGAGCGCCTCCGATGCCGAGTTCCAGCGATCGGTCGTGCGGGCCGCGCTCGATCTGTTGTCGACACAGACCGAGCCCGGAATCGTCGACTTTCCCACTGACGCGCCCGACGTTGGCGAACAGGAGCCGTGGGCCTGTCCACTGAACCTCGCTCCGGCAACCGGGGACTCGTTCGCGGATCGGCTGAGCGCCGAGGCCAGCCGCTTCCTACCGTGGGCGGCTGAGACCAGGCGCCGGCGCGGTCGCTCGCTGTTCGGCGCCAGCGGTGCCGCCCCCGATCAGCAGCGCGAGGTCGTCCAGGCGCTCGGCTCGATCGCCGATTCGGGCGACCTCACCGACGTGCCGGACGTCGGGATCGAGTGGGCGTTCGAGATGCCGTTGTTGATTCGCCATCTGGTCGACGACGTGCGCACGATCTATCACGAGGCGCTGGCCGCTCAGCCCGGCTCACGCGCGCCGACCCACGACGACCTCAACGACTGGATCTTCGAATCGACCGTGCTCGGCGAGGTGATCATCGCAATCGCCGATCACCTCACGGCGGCGGCCGACGAGCAGCCCATGCTCGCCTTCATCCGCGGGTTCGTCGTCCCCGAAGGCAGGTACCGCGACCAGAGCAGCTTCTAGCTGATCTGGTTGACGATCAGATTCGCCGCATCTCGATACGGATCCGTGCTGTGTGGCGCATTCGACCGCTGTTCCCTGGAGTGACGGGATGGGGCGAGATGCCGCGCTTGGGGTTCAAGACCGCCAACCCCAGCTGAGCCGACGCCTCCGACGTTGGCGCCGTAAGGTGCGAGCGTGTGGACCATCGAGGGTGACTTCGCGGCCGACGGCGCCGTGTGCGTCCGCGGAGCTTTCACCGACGCGCAGATGTCGCTGGCCGCCACGGCGGTCGACGAGAACCTGGCGAACCTGTCGCCGCTCGCCAAGCGGGCCAGTCGCGAGTCCGACGGAGCGTTCATCGAGGACTTCTGCAACTGGCAACGGATCGCTCCCATGCGCGAGTTCCTGGCCGAGTCGGCAGCGGCACAAATCGCCGGCCAGCTCATGGGTGCCGAGCAGGTCAGGCTGTACCACGACCATGTTTTGGTGAAAGAGCCGGGGACGCGTCAGGCGACGCCGTGGCATCAAGACCAGCCGTACTACAACGTCGAGGGCACGCAGAACGTCAGCATGTGGCTGCCGATCGATCCGGTCGACCGTGAGACGACGTTGGAGTTCGTCGCCGGAACACATCGGGGTCCGTGGTACATGCCGCGCACGTTCCTCGACGAGCAGGCCCGGTGGTTCCCCGAAGGCAGCCTCGCCGAGCTACCGGACTTTGCCGCCGACCCCGAGCGGTGGCCGGTCGTCGGCTGGGCGCTGGAGCCGGGCGACGCGGTGTTCTTCCACATGCTCACCGCACATCGGGCACGCGGGGTGAGCCGCCGCGCTCGTCGTCGGGTCATGTCGATTCGTTTTCTTGGCGACGACATGGTGCATGCTCCGCGGCGATGGGTGACCTCTCCGCCGTTCGACTGCTTGGACGGCGAGTTGGCGGCTGGCGCAGCCTTGGAGCATCCGCTGTTCCCCGTGCTGTGGGAGCGATCGCCCCGACGGAGCGAGACGTCCGGGATTTCTGCGACACTCGACTCGTGAGTCAGACGGCGCCCGACTCGACGGCGTTCACCGAGCTACCGATCGTCGACCTCGCCCGTTGGCGAGGCTCCGACACCGAACGCCGATCCTTGGCCACCGAGGTCGCCGATGTCTGTCACCACGTCGGGTTCTTCGTGGTCGTCGGCCACGAGATCGACAGCGCGTTCATCGACTCGGTCTTCTCGATGATGCGCGACCTCTTCGCCCTGCCCGATCACGAGAAGGCGCGTATCGACAAACGCCACTCCCGACACTTCCGGGGGTGGGAGGCGGTTGGGACCGAGTTCACCAACAACCGCCCCGACATCCGCGAGCAGGTCGACCTGTGGAGCGAGCGCCCAGCGCGCGAGCCCGATGTGGAACCGGCGTATCTCCGGCTGCTCGGGCCGAATCAGTGGTTCAGCGACGAGGTGTTGCCCGGATCTGCAGCGATCATGCGCCGCTGGTTCGCCGAGATGGGAGCACTGGCCGACGAGCTACTCGGTGTGCTCTCGCTGGGACTCGAGCTCGACGAGGAGTACCTCTCGCAGATGTTCGGTGACGAACCGATGTCGCTCACGAAGCTCATTCGTTATCCACCCACCCCAACTGGCAGCGCAGGGGTCAATGCCCATCACGACACCGGATTCCTCACCCTGCTGGTGCCCGGTGAGAGGCCGGGTTTACAGATCGAGAACCCGGCGGGGGAGTGGATCGCAGCGCCATCGGTACCCGGTGGATTCATCGTCAACCTGGGCGAGATGCTGCAGGGCCTCACCGGCAACTACTTCACCGCCACGCCGCATCGGGTGATCACCAGCGACATTCGCTACTCAGCGGGCTACTTTCACGGCCCGTCGCTCGACACTCCACTGGCGCTGTTGCCGCTCGCTGAGCGGTTCGGCGCCGCGGTGGCTGCCAGCCCGCGCCACGCCGAGGCCGGATTCATGGCGAGCGCCGCCGAGACGGAAGCGGGCGTCGGCGACATGCAGTCGTCGCAGCGCGCCGCCGTGTACGGCGAGCAACTGTGGAACTACTTCACCCGCAGTTATCCCGATCTGGTCGCCGCTCACTACTCCGATCAGCACTCCGACGAGTCGCGCGGCAGACGCTGATCGACGGGGCGTCGGTATCGGTCGGTGCGTTGCGAGCGCGTCCCGCGTGCACCCGATCTGTGTTCGACCGGTGTGTTCCCAGTGCCGCCGCTAGTACCCGGGATCCGGGGCGATCTCCAGGACCATTTCGGCAACGGTGGTGATGGGACCTTCGGCCGAGTATGAGGAACCGAATGTCAGGCTGATCTCGCCGTCGAGGTAGGTGCCGGTCACAGAGGTCACGGGCCGATGGATCAGAATCTGGGCATCGTCATCCCAGTTCTCGTAGCGTGCCGTGTGGAAGGCATCCACTTCGGCATCGACGACGTTGCCCGCAGCATCGACGGTGAAGTCGAGCTGCTCGAAATCCAGTTCGAGGAACGTGTACCACGGATTACCCGAGCCGACACGCTGGTAAATGCCGAACGTGCACACAGGCAGCCACGGAAGCACCGGGACGCATTTGATGTTTCCGTTCGTCCCGTCGAACTCGAAACCGTAGTTGGGGTTGGCGGAGTCCATTCGCTTGAACCTGTCGGTGCGGAATGGGTCGTCGACCGGCGGGTTCAGCAGCCTCGTACGGTCGGGAACCATCGCGTAGAACTCGACGGATTCGGCTTCGGCTTCGGCTTCGGCCGTGGTCGGGCCGACCGTCAACGACATCACCCCGAGCGCAGCAACGACAGCGGCAACGAGTCGTCGCAGCCCGCGCGAGGTGGGCAAGCGCGAAGTCGAGGTGGTCGAACTCGGGCGCGTGCCGGTCCTGTGGCGTCGTCGGCTGGTGTCGGTGATGACACCAACGGTTGTTCCGTTCGACCTGTCGGCAACCTGTGCGGCACCCAAAATCGTGGCGTACCGACGGCGCAGGGCCGTCGGTCTCAGGGATCAGTGCCGGGTGGTCAGCGCCGAGTGATTCGCACTGGGAGCTTGGCGTAGCCGTGCACGAACGAGGAGAACACCCGCTCGGGTTCGGCCTGCACCTCGATGCGCTCGAAGCGCGGCAGGATCTCTTCCCACAGCACGCGCAGCTGTAGCTCTGCGAGTCGGGCGCCCATGCAGAAGTGGATGCCGTACCCGAACGAGAGGTGCTTGTCGGCGTTGTCGCGCTCGATGTCGATCACGTCGGCGTTCTCGAATACGTCCTCGTCGCGGTTCGCCGAGATGTACCACATCAACAGCTGATCGTCCTTCTTGATCTGCTTGCCACCCAGCTCGGTATCGCGGGTCGCCGTACGCCGCATGTACGACAGCGGCGTCTGCCAGCGGACGATCTCTTTCACCATGTTGGGAATGAGCTCGGGTCGGGCGATCAGCTTGTCGTACTGCTCCGGGAACTGGTTGAGCCCGTACACGCTGCCCGACATCGAGTTGCGGGTCGTGTCGTTGCCGCCGACGATCAGCAACAGCAGGTTGCCGAGGTGAGCGATGGTCGGCATGTCCTTGGTCGCCTCACCGTGGACGAGCATCGACACGAGATCGTCGCCGGGCTGTTCCCGGCGCTCCTCCCACAGACGCTCGAAGTAGGCGACGCACTCCATCAGCTCGTCGCGCTTCTGTTCCTGGGTCTCGACGATCGCGCCGGGTTGTGGGATGGCGAAGACCACATCGGACCAGCGGGTCAGCATCCGTCGGTCGTCAAGAGGGAAGTCGAACAGCGTCGCCAGCATGAGTGTGGTCAGCTCGACCGACACGGTGTCGACCCAATCGAAGGTCTCGCCCTCGGGGAGCGATTCGAGCACGTCGATCGTTCGTTGCCGCATGGTTGGCTCGAAGTTGCGCAGGTTCTTCGGTGCTGCGACGCCGCGCACGGTGTTGCGCTGTTTGGTGTGCTCGGGCGGATCCATCGCAATGAACGGCGTGATCGGCGGCCCGTCGACGGGCATCTTGTCGAGTCGGAGCCCGAGGGTGATTCCACTGGCCGACGAGAAGGTCTCGGCATCGCCGTCGACCGCACGAACGTCCTCGTACTTGGTGATCGACCAGTAGCGCCCCGACAGGTCGAGCTCATTGAGATGGACGGGGTCTTCGGCGCGCAGCCGTGCGAAATAGTCGTGCCAGCGTTCTTCGCGGAACAGGTGCGCGTTGTACGGGTTGATGGCATCGATCGGCAGCTCGTCGGCCGACGGAGCGTCGCCCCCTTTTTCTGCGGCCTCTTGCTCGGGTGTCCGGTTGATCACCGGCAGCAGGACGGGGTCGCTCGCAGTATCGGTCATGAGCCGAGCTTTGCATGCCGACCACCGGCCGAACGAGGCACACGCCGGCGGCGTGGCCGACCCGACGCATGTCCCGCGCGTTGCCGCAGCGACCCGTCCGGTATCGTCCGCCGCCGTGCGGTCTGCGGCGCCACTGCGATTCACGACCTGGCTGACGCCAGGGTTGCCACTGGCGATGTTCGAGACCATCGCTGCGCACGTGGCGTCCGGCCTTGGGCGTGACCATGACGTGTCGGTCGAGTCGAAGATGTCGGGTCCGGTGGCAGCCGCCGACGATCGCTTCGCGATGGGCCTCACCGACATTGGGTTCATCTGTCCACCCGCCTACCTCTGGCTGACCGAGCGCACACCACCGAGCGTGGCCCTCGTTCCTCTTGCGCCGATCTACGACGACGCACGGAACGCCGGACAACCGACCTATGTCTCCGATGTCATCGTCCGGGCCGATGCGCCCGCTCGACGATTCGCCGACCTGCGGGGTCTGCGCATCGGCTACAACGAGCGCGCCTCTCTCTCGGGATTCGTCAGTCTCCTCGCCAAACTCTCTGATGAGGGACTCGACGTCGACTTCTGCGGCGAGCTCCGCCAGGTGGGGAGTCATCGTCGAGCGCTGGAGCTGATCGAGTCGGGCGACATCGACGCGGCGGCGGTCGACGCCAATGTGCTGCGCTCGTGGGCGAGTGAGCGGCCCGACCGTGGTGCGGCGGTCCGATCGATCGACGTTCTCGGTCCGTATCCCGTGCAGCCCGTCGTGGTTCGGTCGGAGCTGGGCGAACTGGTTCCCGAGGTTGCCGATCTCCTCGCCCGGCCGGAGCTAGCGACTGCGCTGGCGCCATTCGGCGTGCGCGGCTTCGGGCCCGTGCACCACGACGACTATGCCCGCCTCGCTCCGCTGGTCGATCGGGCGATGGAGGCGGTGCCCGCATCGTCGCCGCCCCGGGCGGTTGGCTGACCTGCAGCTCGACGTCGCACGACGGCCACACCGGCCAACGATCGGGCCGCGTTCAGGCCGCGTTCAGGTCGGATGCTGTGAGATCGATATCACGATGCAGAAAAATCGACCGGTTCCAGCCCGCCCTCGGGCGTTGCTCTCTGCTGTGGCAGTTACCGCAGCGATCTCGCTCGTGCCGATCGCGTCAGGAGGTGCCCACGCCACTTACGGTGGTGCGGACCCCGACGAGACCTTCGACCGTTGGATCGTGTCAGTCGATCCGAATGCGCGCCAAACGGTCGCCACATTGGATGACGTCGGCGACATCGACGGTGTCGACGTGGTGATGGAGATCGAGGACGGTGTCGAGGTGATCGAGACCGAGACGCTCACGATCGACGAAGTGGAACAGTTGGTCGACGAGCCCGGACTGCGCATCGAACCGGACTATCCGGTCCAGCTGGCGTCGGTCATCCCGGACGACACCGTGTTCTCGCTGCAGTGGGGGTTGTCGAATGCAGAGACCGAGTACGACATCGGCGCCCCCGATGCATGGGCGTACCTGACCGACGCCTCCGATGTGGTCGTCGCAGTGATTGACACGGGGATCGACGCAACCCACGAGGATCTCGCCGGCAACATGTGGAACAACCCCGGCGAAGTCGAAGATGGCGAGGACACCAACGGTAATGGGTACGTCGACGACATCTACGGATGGGACTTCGTCGATGGCGCGCCGGCCGGCAACGACCCCAACGGGCACGGCACCCATGTGGCGGGCACGATCGGCGCCGAGACCGACAACGGCGTTGGTGTCGCCGGTGTCGCCTGGGACGTGCAGCTGATGGACGTGCGCGCCTTCGACGCGAACGGCGCCAGCAACACCTCCTTGATCAGGGCGGCAATTCGCTACGCCATCGACAACGGTGCCGACGTGATCAACGCCAGCTTCAGCGGCCGCGGCACCGAGGACTACGCCGCGTTGCTCGACGAGGCCCACGCGGCCGGAGTCACCGTCATTGCGGCGGCCTCGAACTTCGGGGCCGACAACGACGTCGACCCGATGCAGCCGTATCCGGCCAACCATCCGACCGTCGTGTCGGTCGCCGCCATCGACGCCCAGGGCGAGCTCGCCGGGTGGTCGAACTACGGAGCCACGTCCGTCGATCTCGCCGCCCCTGGTGTCGGTATCGCCAGCACCAAGTTCGGTGAGTACTGGTACGAGTCGGGAACGTCGATGGCCTCGCCGCACGTGGCGGGCACCGTGGCATTGATGGTCCAGGCCGATCCATCGCTGTCACCCGCCGACATCGCGGAGATCTTGCGATCGACCGCCGAGCCCGCATCGCAGCTCGACGGAACCTCGATCACCGGCGGCTACCTCCGCGCCGATGCCGCCCTCGCATCCATCGTCGGGGCGCCCGCCGTCGCAGCCTGATCCGTTACTCTCTCGGCGCCGTGCGACGATAAGCGGCAGGGGAGTGACGATGAGTGTTCTCGACGAGCTTGGATACGAGCACCAGCCGGCCAACGCCGTGCAACGCGTCACACAGCGGATCGCGGCGAGCGGGCCCGGCGCCTGGGTGGCGCACCGCACCCTCTATCCGATCGACCGCTGGCTGTATCGGCGGACCGACGGCAAGACGACCCTGGCCGAGATCACCGCCGGCCTCCCGGTGATCCTGCTGACCACAACCGGCGCCAAGTCCGGTCAGCCGCGCGCGATGCCGCTCGTTGGGATCCCACTCGACGGCGAGATGGCGATCATCGGCTCGAACTACGGACAGGAACGCACGCCCGGCTGGGTCTACAACCTCGAAGCGGACCCGTCGGCCAGCGTCGGCTACCGCGACCGCACCGTTGCGGTGGTCGCTCGACGGGCCGACGACGACACCGCTGATCGTGTATTCGAGGCCGGTGCCGCGTTCTATCCCGGATACGCCAAGTACCGCGGCCGTGCCAGCCATCGCACGATCCGCGTGTTCGTACTCGACGCCGCGGGCTGACGCCGGTCCGCCGGCTCAGACCGGCTGGACGTTGCGCGCTTCGTCGCCCTTGCGGCCCGGTGCGAGGTCGAACTCGACCAGTTGGCCCTCTTGCAGCGACTTGTAGCCTTCGGCGCTGATGTTCGAGTAGTGGACGAACAGGTCGGCTTCGCCCTTGCGTTCGATGAAACCGAAGCCCTTCTTGTTGTTGAAGAACTTCACGGTGCCGCGAGACGCGCCGCCAGCGGCCGGCGCATCGTTGCGGCGCCGACGCTTGTTCTTCGACTTGGCGGAACGTTTGGGCCGGGGAGCCGATGGTTCGTTCGCTGCTCGCGGCTCGGGTGCGGGCGGCTCGATCGGCATCGAGGCGCCGTCGAGCGCTTGCAGATTCGGGTCGGTCAAGGGTTCGTCGAGACCGGCGCCGCGCTGCAAGCGGCGAGCGTCCTTCTTCTGGTCGGGCGGCACGAGCGAAACCACAACACCGCCGTCTCCGCCGCGGGCCGTGCGTCCGGAGCGGTGGATGTAGTCCTTGTGATCGGCGGGGAGGTCGTAGTGCAACACGGCGGCCACGCGGTCGATGTGGATGCCGCGTGCCGCGACGTCGGTGGCGACCAGTGCTTGGGCCTTGCCGGTAGCGAAGTCGGCGAGAGCCTGGTTGCGCTTGTTCTGGCTGCGTCCGCCATGGATCGCCGTTGCCGTCACGCCCTGCTTGGAGAGTTGACGCTCGAGGCGATCGGCACCGTGACGCGTCCGGCAAAACACGATCGTCGGCCACGCGGCGTTGATCGTTTCGGCCGCAGCGCGCGGGCGATCGGTGCGCTCGACGCTCCAGAAGTAGTGATCGGCGGCGGTGATGTCGGGGGTGTCTTCACCGACCTCGTGGCGCACCGGGTCGTGTTGGTAGGCGCGCGTGAGCTCGCCGACGGTGCCGTCGAGGGTCGCCGAGAACAGCAGTGTCTGTCGAGTCGACGACGTCTGATCGAGGATTCGTCGCACTGCCGGCAAGAAGCCCATATCGGCCATCCGATCGGCTTCGTCGATGACCACTCGGTCGACGGCGTCGAGGGTCAGCTCGCCCATCTGGATCAGGTCTTCGAGCCGACCGGGGCAGGCGATCAGGATGTCGATCCCGCGGCGTAGATCGTCGAGTTGTTTGCCGTAACCGACGCCGCCGTACACGGCTGCGATGCGTAGCGAGCCGGCGAACGTGTCGAGTTCGGTGGCGATCTGATCGGCGAGCTCGCGCGTCGGCGCCAGCACCAGGCTCCGCGGACGGCGGGCCTTGGCCCGCTCGGAGAGCGCAACGAGCGGCACGCCGAACGCCAGTGTCTTGCCGGACCCGGTCGGGGCGCGGCCACACACGTCGTGACCGGCGAGGGTGTCGGCGATGGTCGCTGCCTGGATGGCGAACGGTTCGGTGATGCCGCGCTGTCCGAGTTCCGCGCAGATCGGCGCGGGTACGCCCAGCTGGGCGAAGGTCGGGTTCATGGGAGGGGCTCCTCGTTATGGGGGGATGGTTCACTCGATCGGAACTCATCGCCCGTCTGCGAACCCATCGGATGGAACGTCCATCCGGTGAACCACCGACGCTACCTGGGTTAGGGCTCGATTGCGCCAGCGGGTTCGAGCTGCCACTGCGTGGCGCCGGCTGCGCCGAACGGGATCACGGTCGTGCCGCCGGCACCATTCGGGACAAGAAAAACCAGCGTCTCGATGATGTCGCTGAAGACGAGGTGGGTGTCGTTCGGTTCGGCGATCACGGTCCAGACCTGTCCAGGGAGCTGGGCCGGACCGTCGGTGAAGAATGATCCAGTGCCGTCAGTACTCAGCAGGCGGGTCTCACCCGACGCTGCATTCGACACCTCGTACCGCCCGCCCCCGAGATTGACGAACCGCCAGCGTTGTCCGGCGACAGCGCCAGTCGGAGCCAAGATGGGCTCGCCGGCGGTTCCGTCGAGCGAGGTGTCGGGCCCGAGTTCGGCGTTCGTGATCCGGTACCACTGGATCAGCGACACGAGGTCTATCGCCGCCGCTTCTTCGATGAGGGTGCGAGCGTTGGTGCTGAGCGCATCGGCGAGGGGCTGAACATCGGGTGATGGGTCAGGCGCTGCGGTGGTCTGGTTGACGTCGACCCACAACGAGCCGTCGCTCCACGCAGCTCCGCACCGCTGTGTGCCGAGTGATGCGCTGACGACGCAGTAGCCGAAGATCTCGTCATCACCCGCACCATCGCTGGCACCGGCGTCGAGACTGTTGCGCTGGTACTCGGCATCGTCGACGCCGCGGGGGGTGGCGGCGACGAGAAACTCATCGAGTGTGGTCGGGCCGACGGTGAGGCCGATCGTGGTCGCGTCGCTGACGCACGACAACACGCTGGTTTGCAGCTCGGGTCGGACGTCGGCGCTGCCCTCAATGGCCGCGGCACCGTTGAGCGTGCGGGCGATGTCGATCGCCGACGGCAGCGGGCACTGCCAGCGAACCGGCGGGTGTTGCGTGCCGAGTGCAACGACGGCGCCTGCGGCTTGCGCGCTCTGCGGCGATCCCGCCGCAGCCGGCTCACTCGGTGCCGATGTCGTGTCGTCGGGCGCCAGCGTGGGCGGAATCGTGAGGAGCAACGTCGAGGCGCTGTCGTCCTCAGGTGCGCATCCGGCGACGATGGTGATCGTGGCCACGACGGTGGCCCAACGGCGGCCTCGTGGTCGCGTGCCGGTGCCCGCACTGCCTGACGTCACCCGCATCGGTCGACACGATATTGCACGGACGATCGACCGCTCCGGTTGGCCTCGGAGGAACGTTCAACCGAGCTGCGGCCAGGGGTGCGCCGCTTCGAGTTCGAGGGCGAGCGCCAAGAGCATCGCTTCGTTGCCGATGTCGGCGGCGAACTGGATGCCGAGTGGCACGCCGTCGGTGTCGGTGGCGAGCGGGAGCGAGATCGCCGGTCCGCCGCCTCCGTTGTGGATCCACGTCGTCGGCACTTGCTGACGAGATCTGGCCATCACGACGTCGCCGTCGTTCTCACCGGCGAGACAACCGAGGCGATGGATCGGACCGCCCAACGTCGGTGTGAGCAGCACGTCGTGGCGGCCATACGCCTGCGGGTAGTCGCGGGCGAACTTGCGCACTCGGCGGAACGCCATCGGCGCCTTGGCGATGTTTCGACGGAAGTGGGCGACGAGCCACTTCGTGAATGGTTCGAGCTCGTCGCGATCCCAGCCGGGGCCGAACAGCCGCTTGCCACCCTGCCACATCAGGAATGGGAAGAACGCCCAAACCATGAGGAAGTCGTCTTCGATGCTGACGGGGAACGTGTTCTTCGTCATCTCGACCTCGTGCCCGAGTTCGTCGAGCCAGGCCGCCACACGCAGCAGTTCGGTGGTGTTCACGCGGTCGTACTCGGTGCCATCGTTGCGTTCGGTGACGACGCCGATCCGTAGTCGTCTAGATCCCGGCTCGTTCACGTGGCCGACCGCTGGCATGCCCGTCGCTGGACGAAACCGTTCGGCTGCCGCCATGAACGCAGCGGTGTCGCGCACGCTGCGGCTGACCACTCCTTCCGCCGCGATGTCGAGCGGGAACAGCTTGGGCAGCGGCTCCTGAGCGACTCGGCCGCGCGACGGCTTGAGGCCGACCAGACCACAACAGGCCGCGGGGATGCGAATCGACCCGCCGCCATCGTTGGCATGTGCAATCGGCACCACGCCGGCAGCCACGAGAGCGGACGAACCGCCTGAGGATCCGCCGCTCGAGTGTTCGAGGCTCCACGGGTTGCGCGTTGCGCCGGCAAGGGCCGACTCGGTGGTGGCGGTCAATCCGAACTCGGGCATCGTCGAGAGTCCGAGCGAGATCAGTCCGGTCGACTGCAACTGCTCGACGGTGATCGAGTTCTCGGTCGCCGGCGTGTCGGGCATCGCCCGCGAACCGAATCGGTTGGGGAGGCCTTCGACGGAAGCCATCGACTTGACGAACGTCGGCACGCCGCTGAACGGTGCTGCGGCGGTGCTGGCGGGCGTGGTGTCGGTGTGGGTGGTGGCGGCCAAGCGGGCTCGATCGACATCCCACACCGCCACCGCGTTGAGCTGCGGGTTGACCCGCTCGGCGCGTTCGATCGCCGCTTCGATCAGCTCGGCGCTGGTGACGTCGCCGCCTCGGACCGCAGCAGCGAGGGCGACTGCGTCATGGTCGCCGAGGGCGTCGTCGGCGAATGCACTGACGCGTGGGCCGATGGGGCGATCGAAGCTCACGAATGCGCCGCCGCGAACAGCGTCTCGGGCGGCGCCAGTTCGACACCTTCGCCGGGCTCACCCGGCGTGGAGTAGAACCCGAGCACGGGGCCGCCGAGGGAATAGCCGATCAGCGCGCGGAGTTCCGGGCTCAGCTCGGCGGCGACTTCCGGCGGGCAGGAGAGGTACTGGTTTTCCTCCTGGCGCAGCCAGTTCAGCGTGTAGTGGATGAGCACGCCGACGCGTTCGTCGTCGGTGGTGTTCTCACCGCCACCGTGCAGCACGGTGCCGTTGTACAACAGCACCGATCCCGCCCGCATCTCGGCATAGCGGATCTCGTCGGCGGTCGGCTCCCGAAGTTTTTTCCATCGATGTGAGCCGGGCACGAACTGCGTCGCTCCGTTGGCGTGTGTGAAGTCGGTCAGCGCCCAGATGGTGCTGAACTGTGTTTCCAAGGAGCGGTTGAGGCTAGAGCCCCACACGCCGCGGTCGCGATGAAGCATCTGGGCGCCTTCGCCCTTTCCGATGGCGACCGCCTGCGTGAAGTGCAGTTGATGGTGGTCGCAGTACGGCTCGAGGTAGTGCGCGCTCGCTGCATTGACGAGGGGATGTGTGGCCAGTTCTCGCGACGTCGTCGAACGTGCGAGCAACGCGCCCACGCGTTTGGTGCGGAACCCGGCGAACTCACTGCTGCCGGTGGCACACGCCTCGAGATACGGCGTCAGCTCCTGGTCGAGGTGTTCGAGTGTTGCCGGGTCGAGGAGCTCATCGACGATGACCCCGCCGTGCTCGTCGATCACTTCGCAGATCTGGTCGGCCGTGGTGGTCGCGGGAAGGTGGGCGATCTCGGTCATGTGTGAACTCCGATGTCGGTCGATGTGTGTACGCCCAGCAATGGATCGAGCAGGGTGCGCATGGTCGCCACCTGGCGCTCTTCGGGCCACAGATCAGGCGCCACGGTGGCGCACAACCCGATGCCGTCAGCGGCGGCGACGATCGCCCCGGCGATCGCTCGCGGGTTGTCGATGTCACGTCGCCGGAGATGGCCGGCGAGGTTGTCCTCGATGGTCGAGTAGAACTCGCGATACGCCACGAGCAGACGCGGCGACGACGGCGCGACGCCGCAGTAGGCCAGCCACACGCGCCACAACCGGCGAACGTCGGCAGTGAGCGGCAACACGAGTCCGACATCGCCGTGGAACATGGTCATGATGTCGGCGTTCGCACTCGTCAACCGATCGGCGAGGGAGTGCAGCGTCGCAATCAGCAGCTCGTCTTTGTCGCGGAAGTAATAGCCGATCGCGCCGGTCGTCACGCCGGCCTGGTTGGCGATGTCGATGAGCTTGACGTCGTCGAGTCCGCGTTCGGCGATGGCGGCGATCGCGGCGTCGATCAACTCGGCACGCCGTTGCTCTCTGTCGACCACTCTGGGCATCAAGTTAACGTTACATCATGATGATGATGCAATCTATCGTGGCCGGTACGCGCTCATGCGAGCGGCCACGTTCGGATCGTCGGAGCGGGCGCGCCGATATGGTGAGCGCTTCTCGACCCCGACGCCGAAAGGGAGGTGGACTCGTGACCGACGCTCAACGCATTCGTCTCACCCAGTTCAGCCACGGCGCCGGTTGAGGCTGCAAGCTCGCGCCCAGCGAGCTCGCGCACGTGATGCGCGATCTGCATGCTGATCAGCCCGACGACCTGCTCGTCGGCCCAGACACCGGAGACGATGCCGCCGTTTGGCGGCTCGACGATCAACGGGCCCTCGTGTCGACCGCCGACTTCATCACGCCGGTGGTCGACGACGCGCGCGCCTGGGGACGCATCGCCGCGGCGAACAGCGTGTCGGACGTGTACGCCATGGGTGGTCGCCCACTGTTCGCCCTCAACCTGGTGGGATGGAACCGTGACGAGCTCCCGACCGAGTTGCTCGGCGAGGTGCTGGCCGGCGGCCATGACATCGCCATGGCTGCCGGATTCGCAGTGGTCGGCGGTCATACGATCGACGACCCCGAACCGAAATATGGCATGGCCGTGACCGGCGAAGTGCACCCCGACCGCATGCTGACCAACGCAGGACTGCGGGTTGGTGAGGCGTTGATTCTCACGAAGCCACTCGGGGTCGGAGTGGTCACCACGGCGATCAAGGCCGACGTGGCCAGCGACGACATCGTTGCAGCTGCGGTCGATTCGATGACGCGTCTCAATGACGTCGCCGCGCGTATCGCGGTCGATGCCGGTGCCACCGGGTGCACCGATGTCACCGGGTTCGGGCTCCTGGGTCATCTCGGACGGATGACGATCGAGTCCGACGTACGGGCGATCGTCGACTTCGACGCATTGCCCTTCTTGCCGGGTGCGCTCGCCCTCGCGGCCGCCGGCATAGTGCCCGGCGGCACGCGACGGAACCTCGAGTGGGGCGAGCAGCTCTTCGACTCGGGTGCTCACGGTGAAGACCACCGCCTGCTGTTCGCCGATGCGCAGACGTCCGGTGGCCTTGTGTTTGGAGTCGATCCTGGCGAGGTCGATCGAGTCCTCGGCGAACTCGCTGAGTCGGGCCACGACGCGGCTCGCATCGGCGCCGTCGTCGCCAACCATCCTGGCGTCACACTGCGCTGACGTCGGGGGTGTCCGATCGGCCGAGTCGGCTGCGAATCTCGGCGATGTGCGCGGGCGTGATGTCGCAGCACCCGCCAACGATTGTTGCGCCGACGGCGAGCCATTCGTCGACGGCGTCGGCGTAACGCTCGGGCGTGAGGTCGACTCGCGCCTCATTGATCGATTCGTTCGCGGCATAGCCGGCTGGAGGGTCTGGAGGGAACGCGTTGGCGTAGGCGCCCACGGTGATGTCGTCGCGGTGCCCGAGCGAATGACGCAGTAGGCGGAGCGCGGGTGTGATGTGCTCCGGCAGCGAACAGTTGATGAGCGCGGCAGCGAGACGTGGCGTGGCGTCCAGCGATGCAGCTGCGGTGTCGATCGACTCGCCTGACTGCAGTACTGGGAAATCGGCGCGGTCGTCGAGCGTGAACGAGATCCAACGAGGCGTGTCATCCCCGAGGCGGTCGAGTGCGGCGTTGGCGGCGTCGATCTCGGCGACGCTTCCGAGCGTCTCGGGCATCCACAGGTCGACGAACGGGGCCAATGCGTCCACGATCATGTCCAGCACAGCCGGGGCGCGGTCGGGTTCGAAGAGGTCCGGACGGTACGAGCCAAATGGCGGTGGCAGTGATCCGGCGACGAGCACGCCGGTGTCGTCGGCCACCGACCGGGCCAGCTCGCCGGCCCGCGCCGTCAGCTCGTGGCCCACGCCGGCGAACCGCTTGTCACCGAGGTGGTACGGCACCACGGCGTAGTTGCTGGTCGTGATCACGGCGGCGCCTGCACCGACGAAGTTGTGGTGCGCCTCGGCGACGCGCGTCGGCGCCTCGATCAGCGCCAGCGCCGACCACTCGGGCTGGCGGAACGGTGCGCCGATCCGTCGCAGTTCCTTGCCCATCCCGCCGTCGAGCAGAACGACCTCAGGCCTACTCACGCTGCGAGTCTGTCAGCTGGCCGACGCTGTTCGTCGAAAGGCAGCCGGAGTCTGTCCGGTGCCCCGGGCGTAGAACTTGGCGAAGTTGGTCGGTTCGGAGAACCCGAGGCGGGCCCCGATGCTCGCCGCCGACATGTCGGTGTTGGCAAGCAATCGCTGCGCTTCGAGGACTATGCGTTGATCGAGCAACTGTTTCGGCGTCTGCCCCGTGGCGCGTGCGCAGGCGCGCGCCACCGTGCGCGCCGAGAACGGGAGGGTCGCGGCATAGTCGGCAACGTTGTGGGGAGGCTCGCCCACAGCCATTGCAGACTCGATCGACTGCCGATATGCCGTGTACGGGTCGTTGTTTGCGACTCGGTCGCGTTCGGGGGTCGCGCTCAGAGCGAAGAGCGCTTCGAGGGCGGCGAATGTGGCGATCAGTATGCGCTCCGCGGCGCCTCGCGGCTCGAATTCCGATTGGGCGTTGGCCATCGCGTCGATCAGTCCCGACGCGGCTGCGTAGCGGGCGCCGTCGAGATCGGTGTAGCTGGGCTGACCAGGGAACCATCGCTCGTCTCCGCCCACCCAGGCCTGCCCGAGCACGATCGTCGCTTCGGTCGGCGTCGAGGCATCCCATCGGTGGACCTGTCCCGGCCGGAGCGCGATCAGCCGGCGCGGGAGGAGTGCGACCCGTTCGAAGTCGATCGAGTGGTATCCCCCTGAGCCGTGGACGAGCATCAACTGGCGGAACGTGTGCCGCTGCGGCCGAGCGAAGTGTGCGCGGTCGAATCGTGCGATCACGTCGCGGCGTTGCAGGACTTCGACCGGCAGCGCTGCATGGGGTCCGTCGAAGTGGACGTCGACGATGTGCTGATCGCCCTGATGTCCCAGATTGACCATTGAGCGGCATGATACGACCTTGCTCACCGTCCCATTGTGTCGACAATGGACCTATGGGACGACGACTCGACAACGCCACAGCGCTGTACATGGAAGGGATTCGTGACGGCAATCCACGGGAGGCGGTCGAGAAGTACACCGCCGACCCGTACGAGCAGCACTCCACCGGCGTGCGCTCCGGCAAGGATGGATTCATCGAGTTCTTCGACGGCTTTCTCGAGCGCAACCCCGATCGTCAGATCGAGATCGTTCGCGGATTCGAAGACGGCGCCAATGTCTTCGTCCAGGCGTACCAGGTGCTCAACGGAGGGGAGTACCGCTACGTCACAGCAGACATCTTCGACACCAACGAGGACGGGAAGATGATCGAGCACTGGGACGTGATCCAGGCTGTGCCCGACGAAATCGTCGGCAAACACTCGATGATTGACGGACCCACCGAGCCGACCGACCTGCATCTCACCGACGACAACAAGGAGCTGGTGCGACGTTTCATCGAGGAAGTCCTGCGCGACGGTCAGATCGACAGGGCCAGTGACTACATCTCGACGGAGTCCTACGCCCAGCACAACCCGACCATCGGCGATGGTCTCGACCCGTTGTTCGTCGCGGCTGAAGACCGCGACGGTGGTCTCGTGTACCGGCAGATCCACCAGCTCGTCGGGTGCGGCGACTTCGTGGCCGCCCTCTCAGAGATGACGTATGGCGGCAACGAGATGGCGGTGATCGACATCTTCCGCATCGCCGATGGCAAGATCGTCGAGCACTGGGATGTGATGGAGCCGATTCCCACTCCCGAGCAGGCACGCAACAGCGGCAAGTTCTGAATCAACGACTCCTTCGGTCGCATCGGTCGACCTGTGGGCGCGGACTCGCCTACGGTCGACGGATGGCAGTCGATACCACGACCATCCATCCGCTCGACCCTGCGTCTGTCGACGAGCTGGTCGCGGCCGTCGCGGCGATTCGGGCGACGGGTCAACTCAGTGAACGCGCCTTCTTCGCGTTCGGTCACCGCGTAGAGCCTGGTCGCGACGAACTGGCCGCCCACACGCCAGGCGCGGCGTTCGAGCGGAGCGTCAGCGTCGTCGGTCACGACCCCGAGGCCGGCAAGAGCTTCGAGGTGATCGTGTCGTCGTCGACGGGCGATGTCTCGACGTTCACGTGGGTCGACGAGGGCCAGGCGCCGATCTGCGACGTTGACGTGATCGCCGTGTACGCGGCGCTCGTCGAACACGACGAGTGGAATGCTGCGCTCGCCAAACGGGGGATCGAGGACACATCGCTCGTACATATCGAACCCTGGATGGCCGGCGTGCATCCGCCGGAGATGCCGACCGGACGAGTGATGCGGGCGTTCGCGTTTCTGCACACCGACCCCGACGACAACTACTACGCCCACCCGATCGAGGGGTTGATCGCGCTCGTGAACGTCGACACCGGAGCCGTCATCGTCGACGATCACGGCGTCGTGCCGATCCCCGAGGCTCCGGCCGAGTACGCCGCCGATCGCGTCGCGGAGCACCGAGACGACATCAAACCGCTCGACATCACCCAACCCGAGGGGCCGAGCTTCGTCGTCGACGGCCACACGATCACGTGGCAGAACTGGCACCTGCGGATATCGGTCCACCCGGTGGAGGGGCTCGTCCTGCATGACGTGCGTTATCGAGACGGCGACCGCGACCGGCCGATTTTGCACCGCGCTGCGCTGTCCGACATGGTCGTCCCCTACGGCGACGCTTCCCCGATGCACTATTGGAAGCATGCCCTCGACGCGGGTGAGACCAGCCTCGGGCAGAGCGCCAACTCGCTGACCCTCGGCTGTGACTGTCTTGGCGAGATTTACTACTTCGATGCGGCCTTCCTCGGCTCCGACGGGGTCCCCATCGAGCGCGAGAACACGGTGTGCCTGCACGAAGAGGACTTCGGCATTCTGTGGAAGCACACCAATCCATTCCGGCCCGACATGGCGCCCGAAGTGCGACGCTCACGCCGCCTCGTCGTGAGCACGATCCACACCATTGGGAACTACGAGTACGGCTTCTACTGGTACTTCTACCTCGACGGCACGATCCAGCTGGAGATGAAGCTCACCGGGATCATCGGCGTATCGGCCGCCGCGGAGGGCACCGATACGTCCCCGCTCGTCGCGCCGTCGATCAGCTCGCCGATCCACCAGCACATGTTCTGTTTCCGGCTCGACGTGGCAGTCGACGGGCCCGAGAACACCGTGGTCGAGACGGCCGTCGAAGCGGCCGACGATGGTGCGCATCCGTACGGCGCCGGGTTCCGGTCCGTGGCCACGCCACTGCAGACCGAACAGGCGGCGATGCGCGACATCGATCCGGCCGGGAGTCGCAGTTGGCGGATCACCAATCCGTCCTCGACGAACCAACTCGGCAACCCGGTCGCCTATAAGTTGCTGCCGCAGGCGTCGCCGACGTTCATGGTGCCGGAGCACTCGCCGGCTGGGCAGCGAGGGGGCTTTGCTCGCCACAACCTGTGGGTGACGCCGTATGACGCGGACGAGCACTACGCCAGCGCCGGGGCGTTCAGCATGTTGCACCCGGGTGGCGCTGGCCTGCCGAGCTATGTGCAGGCGGATCGTTCGGTCGACGACACCCAGATCGTCGTGTGGCACACGTTCGGTGTGACCCACGTACCGCGGCCAGAGGATTGGCCGGTCATGCCGGTTGAGTACGCCGGGTTCACGCTGATGCCATACGGCTTCTTCGAACAGAACCCGTCGCTCGACGTTTCACCGTCCGCCGCCTGCCACAGCGGTCACTGACGGGGTTCCCACCGATCGGGTGCGATCGATGGCGCGTCCGAGGGTGGTGTCGACGCTCAGGTGATTTCGGTGCCGTCGGGGCGGTGGGTGTGCCACTGGCCGTCGGTGTCGCGATGGGCCCGGAAGCCGTGCTCTTTGCTCAGGTTGTGTGCCCCGTGATGTCGCGGTAGGCGGAGGGGTGAACCCGATCGCCGTACATCGCTGCTTCGAAGCTGGCCTCGTCGATCAACACGTTGACCGTCGGGTTGGCCCGCCGCACGGTCGGGTCGGCGACAGCAGCGGTGTCGACCGCCGCCGGGCCGAGCGATGTGGTACGTTTGAAGTGGTCACTACAAATCGAGCCGGAAGCTGTTCCCATGTCGTCGATGACCCCCACCGAAGCCGCCGATCTATTTCGCAATGCGCCGCACGAAATGATCGATGTCGGCCATGGCGCAGCCGTCGCCTATCGCGTCGCTGGCTCCGGGCCCGATGTGCTGTTCGTTCACGGCTGGCCGGTCAGCGGTGCGACCTACCGGACGCTGCTGCCGTATCTCGCCGAGCACGTCACCTGTCACCTGATCGATCTGCCGGGTGCTGGCTCGAGCACGTGGACAGCCGAGTCGCCGCTGTCGCTCGAACTGCACGTCGAGGCGGTCCGTGCCGTCGTCGACCATCTCGGACTCGACTCGGTCACAGTGGTTGGTCACGACAGCGGCGGGATGATCGGTCGGCACGCGCTGGCCGGCGACGAGCGAGTGCGCGCCTGGGGGATGATCGACACCGAGCAGCCGCGAGGCACCAACTGGCGATTTGATCTGTTCCTCGGCTCCCGCCATCTGCCCGGTTTCGGCGCGGCGCTCGGTTGGCTCGCGGGCAAGCCGTCGTTGCGCCGCAATCAATTCGTGCTCGGCGGGGCATTCGTCGACCGCAGTCTGCTCGATGGGGAGTTCAACGAGTTCTTCCTCGAACCGCTGCACAACGATGCGGAGTATCGGGCAGCGACCATGCGCATTCTGCAGTCGTTCGACAAGCGCTACGTCGCCGAGCTGGGTGCGCTCCACGCCAAGATCGACGAGCCCGTGCAGATGGTGTGGGGCGCTGAGGACAAGTTTTTCCCGCCCAGCTGGGCAGAGGAGATGGTCGACACCTTCGCCGACGCACGGCTGGAGATCATCGACAGCGCTGCGTTGTTCTCGCACGAAGAACGCCCCGCCGAGGTCGCTGCAGCGCTGCGCCCGGTCCTCGCCGGCTCCGACTGAGTCCGGCCACCCGACGTAGTGTCGGGCCCATGAGCGCATATCAGCAGGTCGAGGGCATCGACGTCGGCTCGGTCGACGCCGCGCTCACCACGACACGCGCCGTGCGCCTGCGGCTCGACTTCGACCGTCCCCTCAGCGACGACTTGATCTTCGAGTGCATCGACGTTGCCGAACAGGCGCCGTCGGGTGGGAACCAAGGCTCTCGCCGCTGGGTCATCGTCCGCGACCGCACCGTGAAGGAACGACTGGCCGAGTTGTACATGGCGACCGCCGGCGGGTTCATGATCGGCGCCCGCGATCGGCTCGAGGGAACCGGGCATCCACAGGAGAAGGTGATGCGCTCGGCGGCGCACCTCGCCGAGCATCTCGCCGAGGCGCCAGCGATCGTGATTCCGACGATCATCGGTGTGCACGATGGCTCCGGGCGACCGGGGCTGTTCGACTCGGTGATCCAGTCGGTCTGGAGCTTCTGTGTCGCGGCGCGGGCGCGCGGCCTCGGCACGGCGTGGACGACCGCGGTGCTCATGCAGCGCAAGCCGTTCCACGAGGCGCTCGGTATCCCTGACGATTCCACACCGATCGCCATGATCCCGGTGGCCTACACCAAAGGCACCGAGTTCAACACGGCGCCACGTTTTCCGGCCCGTGAGGTCGCGTTCGTCGACCACTACGGCTCGACGTGGGAGCGCGGGCCCTCCGACCCGCCCACACTGGCGGACGGCCCTGGGACGATCGTCGAGATCGACATCGACGCCAAGCCCTCCGCGGTGTGGGAGCTGGTCACCGACATCGAGATGCCGGTGCAATTTAGCGAGGAGCTGCAAGGAGCGCGATGGGCGGACGGCTACGACGGAGCCGCGCTCGGGGCCCAATTCATCGGGACGAATCAACACCGGGCCATCGGCGAGTGGGAGGTGCCGTGCTTCGTCGACCGGTTCATCGATGGGAGCGAATTCGGTTGGGCCGCGGTCGATGCCGACAACCCTGGTGCCCGCTGGTGGTTCGAAGTGCACGACATCGTCGGGGCGACGCGGCTGCGGTTCGGTCTCGTGCTCGGCCCTGGCCCGAGCGGTATCACCGCCGCGATTGAGCGCATGCCCGAGCGCGAGCCACGGATCATCGAGCGGCGCGTTGCCGAGCACCGGGCCAACATGCAGCGCGTCGTCGAAGGCGTGCGCCAGCTCGCCGAGCAGTCGATCTGACCAAGCGTCCTCCTCGTCAACGAATGTGTTGGCGATTGGCGGACGGTCGTAGATGTCGGTCGAGACGTTGACCAAACGTTATGGATTGACGCGACCGTATGGATTGAAGCGGCCGTATGGATTGACGAGAACGCCGCCTAGCACGCGAACGACGGGAACGGACACTCCGACGTCGGTGCCAGCGACAGCGGCGTGATGATCTGGGCGTCGCTGGGCGGTGGCGTGCCGTAGTCGATCGTCGTGTCGTACACAAAGGTTTGCGGCGGTCGCGCGCCGCCCGCGTACTCACATTGAAACGTCCCGCAGATCTGAACGGTGACGCTTGAGGGCGGCACTTGGAAGAAGCCTCCGGCCGAACCGCCCGATGGTCTGCAACCACGGGCCGTGCCACCACTGACCGTTGTGACTTCAAACCGCCACTGTTGCGTCGGAGTCGACGAAGTTGCGCTCGCCGGGCAGGTGACCGTCGGTAGCTGTAGCTCCCAGACGGGGACGTTGATCGGACTGAAAGTGGCAGTGAATTGAGCGCCGGCGACCGTCGGAGGGTCGTAGTTGGCGAACACGGGCCGCGAGACGATGGTCGTCGATACCGCGGCCGTGGCGCCGCCTGCGGCAATCCGTTGCAACGCGCGTCGGCGATCCACAGGTACATCGTACAGAACGCAGGTGCTCGCGACCGTGCACATCTCGCCGTCGGCTCGTGAACAGCCGATCAGATGAGGCACACCTTGGGGCGCGGGGCGTCGATGGACCAGACTGGCGGCCGAGGGGGCGATGCAGGTGACCAACAGCGCGAACGGCACGCCCAGCGAGGCGCCGAAGGCCAAGCCGTTGATGCGCGAGCTGTTGACCGTTCCCGAGTTGTTCGTCGCGGTTCCCGGTGCTGCGGTGGCGGCGGCGGCCGCACCGAACGGTGGGTCGCGGCCGGTGCTGGTGCTGCCGGGATTCGTCACCGGCGACATCACCACCGCGCCGCTGCGCGCCTTTCTCAAAGCACTCGGCCACCGTCCCGAGGGGTGGGGGCTCGGGCTCAATGTCGGCGTCGCCGATCACATCGCTTCCGGCGTCGATCGATTGCTGCAGGAGATGGCGCATCGCCACGGGTCGACGATCGACATCGTGGGCTGGAGCGCTGGCGGCATCATCGGGCGTGTTCTGGCCCAGCACCGGCGCGAACTCGTCGGCCAAGTGATCAGCCTCGGCTCGCCGATTCGTATGCATCGCACTGACACCAACATCGGGTTGTTGCAGGAGATCGCCGGTCACTTCTTCGTGCCGACACCGCCGCGCTTCGACTTCGATCGCATTCCGGTGCCATCCACCACGGTGTGGACCGACGCCGACGGCGTGGTTCCCGGCGACGTGTGCCGGCAGACCGTTCGCCCGTTCGCCGAGGTCGTGCAGGTTCGCGGGACGCACTGCGGCCTTGGAGCGAACCCCTCGGTGTTGTATCTCGTTGCCGAACGGCTGGCACAGCGCCCCGGTGAGTGGCACCCATTTGCACCGGTGCGTCACCTACGGTGGTGGTACCCCTCGCGCGACTCGGTGCCGTCGACGGCGCCCGTCCACGAGGACGACCAGGAGGACCTCCCCGATGCACCAGCTGTCGCCGTCTGAAGCAGAGCTGCTCGCTGCCGAGAGCGTGACGAACCTCGGGCACCAATCGCTGGTGCTCGAACTCGGGGACAACCGCGATGGTGAGCGCATCACGCTCGACCGCTTGCGCTCGGCGATCGAGTCGAGCCTGCACCTCGTCGATGGCCTACGGCGCCGGGTGGTGGAAGTGCCTCTCGGCCTCGACGATCCGTGGTGGATCGAAGACCCGCACTTCGATCTCGACTACCACATTCGCCACCTGGCCGTCCCCGGATCGTCTGACCCGTACGCACTCGAGCAGCTCCTCGCTCGCCTGCACGAGCGGCCGCTCGACCGCAATCGCCCGTTGTGGGAGCTGTACCTGATCGAGAACCCCGATGGAGCGACGAACGTCTTCGTCAAGGTGCACATCGTGCTGATCGAAGAGCTCGGGCCGCTCGGGCCGCTGGCGCCGGTGCTTGCGGGTCTCCCGACCGACATCGAGCCGCGCCGCTCGGCGCGTTGGCAGCCCGACATGGTGCCGACCGACAGCGAACTCCTGACCAAAGCTGTGTGGTCGCTCGGTCGCAGCCCGACGCGTGCCGCTCGCCACGTGCTCGGCGGGATGGCTCGCATCCCGGTGCTCGGCGAGGTGTCCCGTCTCGTACTCGCTTCGGCACGCTCGCGAGCACATCCGATCGAACTCGCTCGCAATGATCAGGCCGTGCCGCGGGTGTCGTTCAACCGAACGGTGAGCTCGCATCGTCGCGTCGCCCGGGTCACGCTGCCCCTCGATCGGCTACGCGACGTCCATCGCATGCTTGAGGTGCGCTTTCACGATGTGTTGCTCACCGTGATCAGCGGCGCCCTCCGGCACTGGATGGTGCTCAACGACGAGCTGCCGTCGGAACCGTTGGTCGCGCTCACTCCGCTGCTCGTCGACG
>JBCDFR010000008.1:0-88905 GCA_039177505.1 Actinomycetota bacterium
CTCGCGGTCCGGGACGTCAACACTCGACACGTAGGTGTCGTTGTACACGTCCCAGGAGCCTTCAAGTGAGCGAGCGTCCGACTTGGCCTTCATTCCTGCGTAGTGCGCCCGTCGATGCCGTTCGTGGTCGAGCGAGCCGCCATAGTGCGCGAGCAACGGTGCGAGCACCGTCGGGTCTGGCAACACGAGCACGCCCCCCGCGTCGAAGAGCACCGCGTCAAAACGAGCCATGGAGCTGCGATCAGCCGAGGTGCTCGTGCAGGAACGACGTCACCTGCGGCCAGATCTCGTCGATCTTGTCCTGGTCTTGTGTTCCGAGTGCATTGTGCGGGGCCATGAAGGCATGACCGGCGCCCTCGTGGACGGTGATCGTTGCGTCCTTGCCGAGTTCGATGAGTGCCCGTTCCAGCTCGCGCGCGCCGTCGGGAGGAAAGAAGTCGTCGTGCTCGGCCATGTGTCCCATTATCCGCGCTTCGATGTTCGACAGATCCGGCATCGCGTCACCAGATGGGTAGCCGTAGAACGGCACCACAGCCTCAACCTTGTCGGGTCGCAGGGCAGCCAGGATGAAGCTCAACATCCCACCCATGCAGAAACCGACGACTCCGACGCCGCTCCCAATCGTCGCCGGGTGCTCTGAGAGGTAGTCGACGGCCGCGCTCATGTCACGGGCCGCACGGTCGGGCGGCATCGAGTTCATCAACTCGCCGGCTTTGTCCATCTCGGTGTGCCCGGCCAGCTCCCCGTGGTACAGGTCGGGCGCCAATGCGACGAAGCCCGCCTCACCGAGCCGGGCGGCGATCTCCTTGATGCCGGAGTCGAGCCCCCACCACTCCTGCACGACGATGACACCGGGACCCGATCCGCTGTCGGGCACCACGAGGTACCCGTGAGCGTCGTTGCCGTTACTCGGGAAGCTCACCATCTCAGCCATGGAACGGATCGTAGGTGGTCGCACGGTGCTGTCGCTCAGCAGCGCCGTGCTGCGACCGCGCCGCCAGCGTCGTACGATCTCGGCATGACCGCGCTCGACGACGACGTGCTACTCCGCGACGCCTACGCCAACGACCGCCAACGGGTCTTCCACTCGTGGTCGGCGCAGGCTGCACTCGATCCGGTGGTGCTCGCCGGCGCGGCGGGTTCGAAGATGTGGGACGCCGACGGCACGACGTGGATCGACTTCACGAGCCAACTCGTCAACATGAACCTCGGGCACCAGCACCCGAAGATGATCGAAGCGATCAAGACACAGGCGGAACAGTTGACGATGGTGTCGCCTACGTTCGCCAACGATCAGCGCAGCGAGGCAGCTCGACTCATCGTCGATCGGGCCAACCTGGGGCGCGATGGTCTCCCGCAGCCCGACCGAGCGACCAGCCCGCACGGCGAATTCGCCAAGGTGTTCTTCACCAACGCCGGTGCCGAAGCGATCGAGAATGCGGTGCGCTTGGCGCGTGGTTTCACCGGCCGCCACAAAGTGCTCTCGACCTATCGCAGCTACCACGGCGGAACGATGTTGGCGGTCGGCCTCACCGGAGAGGGCCGGCGTCTCGAGAATGAACCAGCCGTCAACGGGTTGGTCAAGTTCTGGGGGCCGTACCCGTATCGCTCCTCGTTCCACGCCACCTCGCCGGCCCAGGAGTGTGAGCGGGCGCTGCGGCACTTGCGCGACACCATCGTGGCCGAGGGTCCCGACAAGGTCGCCGCCATCGTCCTCGAGACCGTGGTCGGTACGAACGGCATCCTCGTTCCACCCGACGGCTACCTCGAGGGCGTACGGGCGCTGTGCGACGAGTTCGGCATTATCTGGATCGCCGATGAAGTCATGGCCGGTTTCGGCCGCACCGGTCAGTGGTTCGCATGGCACGGGTGGAATGCGCAACCGGATCTGATCACATTCGCCAAAGGCGTCAATTCCGGGTACATCCCGCTCGGCGGAGTGGTCATCACCGAAGCGATCGCCGCAAGCTACGACGAGCGTGTGTTCCCCGGGGGGCTGACGTACTCAGGCCACCCACTGGCGTGTGCCACCGCAGTGGCCAGCATCAACATCTTCGAAGAGGAAGATGTGCTTGGCCATGCCCGGCACCTGGGCGACGACATCATCGGGCCGGCATTGCGCGACATGGCCGAACGCCACCCAGCGATCGGCGAGGTGCGCGGGCTCGGGGTGTTCTGGGTCGCCGAACTCGTGTCGGATCGCGCCACCCGTGCGCCGCTCGCGTCAGCAGCCGTGGCCGGGGCATGCAAAGAGCGCGGTATGTGGCCGCTCCCGGTGGCCAACCGCATCCACGTCGTGCCGCCGTGCACGACCCCCGACGACGTCGCCCGCGAGGGTCTCGACATCCTCGACGCCGCACTCGCCGCCGCGACCTGAGACGCGCCCAACAACCCGAAATTGTCGCCAAGGCGTGCGAAATCCGCACGAAATCCCCGGTATTTCGGGGAGGTGTCAGGCTTTGGCGACGATTTGGTCGGCGAGGGCGGGGATGACGTATTCGCCGTAGGCCTGCAAGGTCTCGTCTTTGGCGTCGTGCTGCAGGTAGATGGCGAACTGGTCGACCCCGAGGGCCTGCAGGTTGGCGAGCCGTTCGAGTTGGTGCTCGACGGGGCCGAGGAGGCAGAACCGGTCGATGATTTCGTCGGGGACGAACTCGGCGTGGGTGTTGCCGGCTTGGCCGTGTTGGTTGTAGTCGTAGGCTTCGCGGCCCTTGATGTAGTCGGTCAACGCCACCGGCACGTCTGAGGTGTCGCCGTAGCGGGCGACGATGTCGGCGACGTGATTGCCGACCATCCCGCCGAACCACCGGCACTGGTCGCGCATGTATTCGATGTTGTCGACGGGTCCGACATAGGCGGGGGCGGCGACGCAGATCGTGATGTCGTCGGGGTTGCGTCCAGCGTCGACCGCAGCGGCGCGCACGGCGCCGATGGTCCACTCGGCGATCGATTCGTCAGCGAGCTGCAAGATGAACCCGTCGCAGGTTTCGCCGATCAACTTGAGTGCCTTGGGGCCGTAGCCGGCGCCCCACACTTCGAGTTCGCTCTTGGCCGCCCACGGCAGTGTGATCGTTGAGCCTTTGTAGTCGACGCTGCGCCCGTTGGCGAGCTCACGGATCACGTGGATCGACTCGCCCATCGTGGCCAACGTGGTCGGCTTGCCGTTGGTCACCCGCACCGCCGAGTCGCCGCGACCGATGCCACACACCGTACGGTTGCCGTACATCTCGTTGAGCGTGGCGAACGTCGACGCGGTGACGGTCCAGTCGCGCGTGGCCGGATTGGTGACCATTGGTCCGACGATGATGTTGCGTGTCTCGGCCAGGATCTGGCTGTAGATCACGTACGGCTCTTCCCACAAGATGTGCGAGTCGAACGTCCACGCGTAGTCGAAGCCGTACATCTCGGCGCGCCGGCACAGGTCGACCACCCGCGACGCCGGCGGCGTCGTCTGCAACACCACACCGATATCCATGCCCTTACCTCGTTTCGGGGAAGCCGAGGTCGACGCGGCTGGTGGCGGGATCCGGCCAGCGGCTGGTGACGACTTTGCCTCGGGTGTAGAAGTTGATGCCCTCGGGTCCGTACATGTGGGTGTCGCCGAACAGGCTGGCCTTCCACCCACCGAAGCTGTAGTAGCTGACCGGCACCGGAATCGGCACGTTCAGGCCGACCATGCCGACCTGCACGTCGAACTGGAACTGACGCGCCGCGCCGCCGTCGCGAGTGAAGATCGCGGTACCGTTGGCGAACTGGTTGGCGTTGATCGTCTCGATGCCGTCCTGATAGCCGCCGACTCGAACGACCGAAAGCACCGGGCCGAAGATCTCGTCGCGGTAACAGGCCATGTCGGTCGACACGTTGTCGAGCAACGTCGGGTTCAAGAAGAAGCCCTGCCCGCCATTGGCATCGTCAACCCCGTCACGACCATCGACGACCACGGTCGCGCCCTCGCCGGGAGCTGCGTCGACATAGCTGCGCACGCGGTCGCGATGCTCGGCGGTGATCAACGGACCCATCTCGTTGTCGGGCTCGTCACCTGGGCCGACCTTGATCGACGGGATCCGCTCGGCGATCTTGCCGACCAACTCATCGGCAATCGCGTCGGCGGCCAACACGACACTGATCGCCATACACCGCTCCCCCGCCGACCCGTAGCCCGCCGACACCGCCGCATCGGCGGCCATGTCGAGATCGGCATCGCCGAGCACCAACATGTGGTTCTTCGCACCGCCGAGTGCCTGCACCCGCTTGCCGTTCGACGTGCCCGTTTCGTAGATGTACTTGGCGATCGGGGTCGACCCGACGAAGCTCACCGCAGCAATGTCAGGGTGCTCGAGAATGCGGTCAACAGCGACCTTGTCGCCCTGCACCACGTTGAAACAACCGGCCGGCAGTCCAGCCTGCGCCAACAGCTCGGCGAGATACAACGACACCGACGGGTCCTTCTCGCTCGGCTTGAGCACGAACGTGTTGCCACACGCCAACGCGTTGGCCAACATCCACACCGGCACCATCGCCGGGAAATTGAACGGCGTGATCCCCGCGACCACACCGAGCGGCTGGCGGATCGAGTACACGTCGATCCCACCGGCGGCCTGCTCGGAGTACTCGCCTTTCATCAACTGCGGAACCCCACACGCGAACTCGATGTTCTCCAGCCCCCGAGCGACCTCGCCCATCGCGTCGGACACGACCTTGCCGTGCTCGGCCGACACGATCGACGCGATCTCCTTGCGATTGGCATCGAACAACTCACGCAGCCGGAACATCACCTCAGCCCGGCGCGACAACGGCGTCGCCCGCCACTCGACGGCGGCGGCACGCGCCGTCGCGACGGCGGCGTCGACCTCATCGACCGACGCCAAATCGACCGCCCCCGATTGTTCACCCGTTGCCGGGTCGAACACCGGCGCCGAGTTGCCCGATGTCGACTCGACCACCCGCCCGTCAATCCAATGAGAGATCCGCTTGGGAGTTGTCACGTTGAGACCCTTTCTTGGTCGTTCGTTGCCGTGTTGTCAGCCGGCCGATGCGACCGCCAGGGAGGCGGCCGGACGGAGTGCGAGCAGAACCGCAGGGCCGACGAGCACGACCAACATCATCAGTTCAGATACGTCGACAGGCCGCGCTTGACGTAGCGACCGTGTCCGGGTCGGCCGAGGAACTCGTCGTTCTCGACCACGACGGTGCCACGGCTGAGCACCGTGTCGACCTTGCCGTCGACCTCGAACCCTTCATAGGCCGAGTGATCCATGTTCATGTGGTGCTTGCCGTCGATCCCGATCTTGGTGTGCCCGTTGGGATCCCACACCAAGATGTCGGCATCGGCACCCGGCTCGATCACACCCTTCTTGTCGAGGCCGAACATCCGCGCCGGCGTGGTACTGCACGTCTCGACCCACCGCTCCAGCGTCAGCTCTCCGGTGACCACACCCTGATACAGCAGCTCCATCCGATGCTCGACACCACCGATCCCGTTGGGAATCTTGGAGAAATCGCCGACGCCGAGTTCTTTTTGCTCTTTCATGCAGAACGGGCAATGGTCGGTCGACACGACCGCCAGCTCGTTCATCCGCAACCCCTTCCACAGGTCGCGCTGATGACCCTCATGATGTGAACGCAACGGCGTCGAGCACACCCACTTGGCGCCCTCGAACCCCGGCCGGGCGAGATGCTCCTCGAGCGACAGATAGAGGTACTGCGGACACGTCTCGGCAAACACGTTCAGCCCCTCGTGCTGCGCAGCCGCAACCTCTTTCAACGCCTGCGCGGCCGACATATGCACGATGTACAACGGCACATTGCCCGCAATCTTCGACAGCTGGATCGCCCGATGCGTGGCCTCTGACTCCATCTCGGCTGGCCGGGTGAACGAGTGATGCTTCGGATCGGTCTCGCCACGCGCGAGCGCCTGGGCGACGAGGACGTCGATGGCAATGCCGTTCTCGGCATGCATCATGATCATCGACCCCGTCTCCGACGCGTTCTGCATCGCCCGCAAGATCTGCCCATCGTCGGAATAGAACACCCCCGGGTAGGCCATGAACAGCTTGAAGCTGGTGATGCCCTCGTTGTCGACCAGATACGTCATCGCCTTCAACGACTCCTCATCGACCCCACCGATGATCTGATGGAACCCATAATCGATCGCGCAGTTGCCGTCGGCCTTCTCGTGCCACTCCGCGAGGCACTCATGCACGTTCTGCCCAGCCGACTGCACCGCGAAGTCCACGATCGTCGTCACCCCGCCCCACGCAGCAGCGATCGTGCCCGACTCGAACGTGTCCGACGCCTCGGTCCCGCCGAAGGGCAACTGCATATGCGTATGCACATCGATACCGCCCGGCAACACGTACTTGTCGGAGGCATCAACAACCCGCTCCGGAGCGATGCCCAACGCATCGGCCTGCCCAGGCGCGAGGATCGCCGCAATCGACTCACCATCGATCAACACGTCTCCGTCGCGCCGCCCGGTCGCTGAAAGGATCGTGCCGTTCTGCACCAACGTCGTCATCTCAACGTCCTCCCTCGCTGGCTGCGTACCGGTCCATCATCAACGTCACCTCATCCTTCAACGATTTCGTCGTAGGCATCGGGACGGCGGTCGCGGTAGAACGCCCACCCGTCACGCACCTCTTTGATGCGATCCATGTCGAGCTCACGCACGATCAACTCCGGCTTGTACGGATCGCCCTTGTCGCCCACGTACTGGCCGCGCGGGTCGACGAAGTAACTCTGGCCGTAGAAGTCGTTGTCACCGAGCGGCTCGACGCCGACCCTGTTGATCGCCCCGACGTAGTACATGTTCGCCACCGCCGCCGCAGGCTGCTCGATCGACCACAAGTACTCCGACAAGCCACGGTGCGTCGCCGACGGATTGAACACGATCTCGGCACCGTTCAACCCGAGGATCCGCCAGCCCTCGGGAAAATGGCGGTCGTAACAGATGTACACACCAACCCTGCCGACAGCGGTCTCGAAGATCGGATAACCGCCGTTCCCGGGCCTGAAGTAGAACGTCTCCCAGAAGCCCTGAACCTGAGGAATGTGCTGCTTGCGGAACTTACCGAGATAGGTGCCGTCGGCATCGATCACCGCAGCGGTGTTGTAGTACACGCCGGGCTGTTCGACCTCGTACATCGGCAACACCATCACCATCCCGAGTTCCTTCGCCACCGACTGGAAACGTTGGGTGGTCGGCCCGTCGGGAATCGCCTCGGTGTACTCGTAGTACTTGGCGTCTTGCACCTGACAGAAGTACGGCCCATAAAAAAGCTCTTGGAAGCACATCACCTGTGCGCCTTGCGCAGCCGCCTCGCGAGCTGCCTCCTCGTGCTTGTCGATCATCGACTCCTTGTCGCCAGTCCAGTCGGTCTGAAGCAACGCGGCGGTCACGACGTTGGGCATGGGCACTCCCGGGTGTTCGGTGACGACTACACGCCGTCGGGATCGCGACACTACTCCGCTCTTGAACGAGGATCACCCCAGCGTGTGACGGGTTGATGAACGGCTCGTAACCTCGGCCCCTAGCGTGAACACATGGGTGCGATGCGTGACGCTTGGCATTGGGTGTTCGGCAAACACTTGCCGAAGCCCCCGGATCCCGAACGCACCGTCGAGGCGGCGTGGGTACCGCAGTGGCAGGCCCCGATGATCGTCGACACCCTCGTCGCTGCAGGCGTGCCTGCGGTGACGAGCGAGGACTTCGGGATTCACCTCATGACCGATCAGCGCGGTCCGATGGCTCGAATCTTCGTCACCGAAGATCGCCAAGCCGAAGCACAGACGATCATCGAGGAGATCCTGGGACATCCGCCAACGACGCGCCACATCTAGGCGCAAATCTGACGCACCGGTGTCGGTCTACATCGGGCTGATGCGCAACAGTTCCGGAGCGGGTGGACACTCCGCAGCGACCGCAGCCGGACCCATCGGCATACGACCGAGCGGTCCGACAACGTCGCTGATTTGGGCGGTCGAGAACGCCTCGACCTCGAGATCCCAGGGATCGACGTCGGCGGTGGCCACCGCTATCCGCTCGCGCATCGCATCGACCATGTCGCTCGGCAGCCGGCGCCCGACGCCCGCAACCAGCCAGACCGGCGTCCCCGCAGCAGCAGCGACGCCGGCGACCGTCGACGATCCGAGCGGGGCGACCATATGATCGCGGTCGACGGCCAACGCTTCGATCAACACGAGATCAGCAACGCGGGCAGCTGCGCCCGCAGCGGCTGCGTCGACCGGCTCGTAGTCGACGTCGTGACGCTCGAGGCGACGGACGAACGACGTTGCACTGTGCTGGCTGTCGAGAGCGACCACGCGCACGTCGCCGCGACGGACCAGTCCATCGGCGATCAGCTCCGGCGCGCCGATCGTGAGCACAGTGGCGTCGTCGGGCAGCTCGTGCGCGAGCTGTGAACCGGTGGAATCCGACCGAATCTGGCCAGCGAGTTCCCACACCGCGTCGTGCGGTTCGGAAGACGTGGTGAGGTTGGCACACAGCCACCACAGCGCCCCGGTGAACGGATGCCGCTCGACGATCCGCCGACAGGCGACGACGAGCGCCGACGGATCGAACGCCATCGAACCGAGCGCATGTGCCGACTCCTCGACGAGCGCAGCGGCATCGACGCCATGCGCCCGGGCGACGTACCGCAGATGCTCGATGGGATGCACGAGGCCACGCTACTGGGCCGGGCCGAAGGCATCATTTCGTGCGGTCCGGTACGCCGACGCGGCGGAATCTGCTCGGCGGTGCGCTCGATCGCTACGATCGGCCCGGCACGCCCATACGACTGTTCCCGACATGCGGGCGAGCACACCACCGATGAGCACCCCCACGATGAAGCAGCTGCCGACCGACCTCACGCTGTCGCCACTCCGCCGCGATGGTCGCGGCGAACCGCGGCCCGTGATGGACTGGCTCACGACGTTCCATCTGGCGACCGTGGTACTCGACCCGTACACGAACGAAAGCGCCTGGGTGCTCAAAGCGGCGACTCGTGTGCTCGATCAGTTCCGAGGGGCCGACGCCAGGATCAACCTCCTGGTCACCGCTGGCGACGAAGACACCCGCGCCTTTCTCGGTCCATTGACCGAGGAATACCTCGTGTTCTGTGACCCCGAGCGCAACGCGGTGCGGGCGATGGAGCTGAACGAGTTGCCGGCATTCCTATTCGTCCGCGTCGACGGCGTGCTCGTGGCGAAAGCCGAGGGCTGGAATCCGCCTGGATGGGAGCGCGTCGCCGACGCCATCGCCGAGACGTGCTGGTGGACCTCGATCGACGTGCCTGGCCCCGACGATCCGGGTCCGTTTCGCGGGTCGCCCGCGCTCGGGTGACCGTCAAGCTCCCCGACCTGCCGATCCGCGACGCGCTCCCGGCGCTCGTCGACGCACTCGCCACGCAGCAACGAGCGATCCTCGTTGCACCCCCCGGCGCAGGCAAGACCACCGTGATCCCCGTGGCGCTGCTCGATCAGCCGTGGCGCGCCGACGGTCGCATCGTGATGCTCGAACCGCGGCGCCTAGCGGCGCGGGCGGCCGCCCGCCGTATGGCCGAGACGACGGGCACCGAGGTCGGTGATCTGGTCGGTTATCAGACGCGCGACGAACGCCGGATCTCCGCACGCACCCGCATCGAGGTACTAACCGAAGGAATCCTCACGCGCCGACTGCAGCGCGATCCTGAGCTCCCAGGCGTGACGGCGGTCCTGTTCGACGAAGTCCACGAACGCAATGTGCCGACCGACCTCGGCATGGCGCTGCTCCTCGATGCGGCCGAGACGATCCGCCCGGACCTGCGCATCGTCGCCATGTCGGCGACGCCGGACATCGAGTCGCTGGTGGCGTTCCTCGACGCTCCAGTCGTGGAGAGTGCCGGCCGATCATTCGATGTAGACATTCGATGGTCTGGATCCGCGGCGACCACACGGAGCCGCCAGAAAGGACGCGCCGGTTCTCGCGCCCGCCGTGCGGGGGCCGGTGGAAGGAACGACCTCGTGCAGTCGACCACTGCGGCGACGATCGGCGCCCTTGCCGACGACGACGGCGACGTGCTCATCTTTCTTCCGGGGATCGGGGAGATCCGTCGCGTCGAGTCGGCGCTAGAGGCGGCGGTCGGCCCGAACGTCGATGTGTTCGCCCTCGCCGGTGCGCTCGATCGCCGTCTCCAGGACCAGGCGCTCGCACCGTCAGCCGCCGGACGGCGCCGCGTCGTCTTGGCCACCGACATCGCCGAGACCTCCCTCACGGTCGCGGGCATCCGCATCGTGATCGACGCCGGTTTGAGCCGCGAACCACGTTTCGACCCCCGAACCGGAATGACCCGGCTGACCACGGTGACTGCGAGCCGTGCGTCTGCCGACCAGCGAGCCGGTCGCGCGGGCCGCACCGCCCCGGGTGTTGCGTACCGGCTGTGGAGCAAGGTCGAGCACTCGAGTCGAGCCCGCTACCGGACCCCAGAGATCGAGTCGGTCGAACTTGCAGGCGTTGCGCTCGAGCTCGCCGCATGGGGCGACCGACCTCGGTTCATCGACGACCCACCAGCGGGCGCACTCGATCAGGCCGGGCAACTGCTCGCCGACCTCGGTGCGGTCGGTGACGACGGTGCGATCACCGGGCTCGGCCGCACGATGCTCGACCTGCCGGTCCACCCACGATTGGCACGAATGATCGCCGGCGCGCAGAACTACACCGCGTGTGCGGTCGCTGCGCTCCTCGACGACCGCGACATCTTCGGCGGCCGCCCCGAAGATCGCCCGGCCGACTTGGCGCTTCGGTTGGCCGTAGTGGCCGGGCAACACGGATTCGCCGGCGCAGACCGCAACGGCGTGGCCCGGATCGTCGACCGCACACGCGATCTGGTGCGACGCGCGGGGCTACACGGAACACTCGACGACATCGACCCCGACCAGAC
Organism: Actinomycetota bacterium; assembly: GCA_039177505.1. Taxonomy (GTDB): domain Bacteria; phylum Actinomycetota; class Acidimicrobiia; order Acidimicrobiales; family Ilumatobacteraceae; genus JABSQH01. The sequence continues at coordinate 10,920 of JBCDFR010000008.1, forward strand.
TGGCGCATTGCTACTGCTGGCGTACCCGGATCGACTCGCGGGTCAACGTCGACCAGGGCAGTACCAGCTTCGCAACGGCACCGGCGCATGGCTTCCCGACGACGACAGCCTGGCGCACGAGCCCTTCGTCGTCGCTGCGGATCTCGATGGCAAACGCGACCGTGCACGGATCCGGCTCGGCGCCGCACTCGAGGAGGCGGACATCATCAACCGCCACGGCGACGAGATCGAGGCGCGCAATACGATCCGTTGGGACCGCGATCGCGGCGACCTCGTCGAGACGATCGAACGTCGTCTCGGAGCGATTCGCTTGGCCACCAGTTCGGGCCCGCCACCGCCCGGCGAGGAAACTACGGCAGCGCTCCTCACAAGGGTGCGCGACACCGATCTCGGCGCCCTTTCCTGGAGCGATGCTGCCACTGCGCTGCGGGCGCGGGTGACCTTCCTCCATCAGACGATCGGTGAACCCTGGCCGAACTGGTCGACAGCTGGGTTGCGGTCCACGCTCGACGAGTGGCTTGCTCCGTTCCTGCACGGAGCCCGCCGGATCGGCGACGTCGAGGCGCTGGACATGGTGACGGTGTTGCGAGCACAGCTCCCGTGGCCACAGGGCGCCGAACTCGACGAGCTGGCGCCGCCCACGCTGCAGCTACCGGCTGGGCGCGAGGTACCGCTCGACTACGACGGCGACGAACCGGCCGCGGCGGTCCGGGTGCAGGACCTCTTCGGCCTCGACGAACACCCGACCGCAGCGGGCCGCATGATCCGGCTGTCGCTGCTCTCCCCCGCGGATCGGCCACTCCAGGTCACCACCGACCTGCCAGGTTTCTGGCGTGGCACGTGGACCGACGTCCGCAAGGACATGGCCGGCCGCTACCCCAAACACCAATGGCCGGAGCACCCCGAGCGGGCCGCGCCGCGCCGGCTGAAGGGCGACCGATGATCGCCTCGTCAATTGCGGGTCTATGGCTGCCGACGGCGTTGGCCTGCGTGGCACTCACCTACGTCGGTGCCGCCATCCAGGCGACCCTCGGAATCGGGCTCGGGATGCTCGCCGCGCCGATCTTGGCGTTGATCGACCCTTCGTTCGTGCCGGTGGTCATCGTGATCTCGGTGCTCCCGGTGTCGGTCGCCGTCGCCGTGGCCGATCGAGCACACGTGGAGACCAAGGGGATCGGAATGGCGCTGCTCGGCCGCGTTCCCGGGGTCGCAGTCGGTGCGTTCCTGGTCGCGCACATCTCCGACAGCGTGCTGTCGATTCTGGTGGCCGCCGCAGTGCTGGCCGGCGTGGCCGCGTCGATCACGACCCGTCGGTTTCAACCGACCCCTTCGGCGCTCTTCGGCGCTGGATTCGGCTCGGGTATCACGGGCACGGCGGTCGGCATCGGCGGGCCGCCGATGGCGCTCACCTACCAGCACGACGACCCCGCCCGGATGCGTTCGTCGCTCTCGGCGTTCTTTGCCGTCGGCACCGTGCTCTCGATCGTCGCGCTGACGGTGGCCGACCAGATCGGCCGTCACGAGCTCGAGCTGACGGCGTTGGTCTTCCCGGCGGTAATGCTCGGCTGGTGGACCGCACGGTTGCTCCAACACCGCGTGCCGACCGAAGCGATCCGGCCGATCGTGTTGGCCCTCTGTACGTTCTCCGCGGTCGCGCTGCTCGTACAAACCATCTGATCGCCCGAGTCGATCGGCTGCGCGACGAAGCGCCTCCGCCGTAGGCTCGATGAGATGGCAGAGGCGCCGTCATTCGACTTCACCGAACTCCTTCCACTCGGAGCGGACACCACCGAGTATCGGCACATCGGTAGCGACGGAGTCGACTCGTTCGACACCGCGGAGGGCACCTTCTTGCGGGTCGCACCCGAGGCGATCACGCACCTCACCGCCATCGCAATGCGCGACATCGCCCACTACCTGCGTACGAGCCACCTCGAACAGCTGCGGGCCATCCTCGACGACCCCGAAGCCTCGGAGAACGATCGTTTTGTGGCGCTCGACTTGCTGAAGAACGCGGCGATCGCGGCCGGCGGTGTTCTCCCGATGTGCCAAGACACTGGAACGGCGATCGTCAAAGCCAAGAAGGGCCAGTTCGTGTTCACGGGTGGCGGCGACGATGCCGCGATCGCCAAGGGGATCTTCGACACGTACCAGACGTCGAACCTGCGCTACAGCCAGATGGCGCCGATCGACATGTACACCGAGCGCAACACCGGCACCAACCTTCCCGCCGAGATCAAGGTGTCGGCGATCGACGGCGACGAGTACAAGTTTCTGTTCATCGCCAAAGGCGGCGGTTCGGCCAACAAGAGCTTCTTGTATCAAGAGACCAAAGCGTTGCTGAACGAGGCCACGTTGTTCCCTTGGATCTTCGAGAAGATCCAGACGTTGGGAACGTCGGCTTGCCCGCCGTACCACCTCGGCGTGGTGATCGGCGGCACGAGTGCTGAGTTCGCCGTCGAGACCGCCAAGTTGGCCACGACCCGCTACCTCGACGGACTCCCGACCATGGGCTCGGCATCTGGTCACGGATTCCGCGATGTCGAGCTCGAAAAGAAGATCCTGACGCTCGCCCAGAGCACTGGCATCGGTGCACAGTTCGGTGGGAAGTACTTCTGCCACGACGTACGCGTCATCCGCCTCCCCCGCCACGGCGCATCGTGTCCGGTGTCGATCGCCGTCTCGTGCTCGGCCGACCGCCAAGCACTCGGGAAGATCACCCGCGAAGGGCTGTTCCTCGAGCAACTCGAAACCGATCCGGCACGCTTCTTGCCCGAAGTGACCGACGAACAACTCGAGTCGACCGATCCGGTACACATCGATCTCAACCGCCCGATGCGCGAGATTCGCGCTGAGTTGTCGAAGCTCCCGGTCACCACCCGGGTCATGCTCACCGGACCGATGGTGGTCGCCCGCGACATCGCCCACGCCAAGATCAAAGAGCGTCTCGACGCCGGAGAACAGATGCCCGAGTACATGCGCGACCACGCCGTGTACTACGCCGGTCCGGCGAAGACGCCAGCGGGATACGCGTCGGGCTCGTTCGGCCCGACCACCGCCGGGCGCATGGACTCCTATGTCGAGGAGTTCCAGCGCAATGGCGGCTCGATGGTGATGCTCGCCAAGGGGAACCGTTCCAAGCAGGTCACCGACGCCTGCCAGGAGTACGGCGGGTTCTATCTCGGGTCGATCGGCGGCCCGGCAGCGCGATTGGCGCTCGACAACATCCGCAACGTCGAGGTGCTCGAGTACCCCGAGTTGGGGATGGAAGCGGTATGGAAGATCGACGTCGAGAACTTCCCGGCGTTCATTGTCGTCGACGACAAAGGCAACGATTTCTACGCCCGGGTACGCGCCACCGCAGCAATGCCCGTGTCGCTGTCGAGTTAGATCAAGCTCTGCATCGCCGCACGGGTGGCGGCGGCTTCGTCGGGGTCGCCCGGGAATTCGGCCGCACCGAAGTCGGTCACGCCGATTTCGCCCAGCGCAGCGACGCGCTCGGTCACCTCCGCGGCACCGCCGACGATGGCGAGGTCTTCTGGGCCCTTGACCCCCTCGCGGTCGAGCATGGCTCGATACGCGGGCAGACCGCCGTACACCTCGAACACGGTCGCCGCCCGCGCCCGCGCGGCATCGGGGTCGTCGGTGACACACACCGGCAGCGCTGCGATCACGCGCGGTGTCGGCCGCTCGGCCGCCTCGGCTGCAGCATTGATCGTCGGCACGATGTGATCAGCGAGGGTCTTCGGACCCGTGCACCATGTGACCGTGCCGTCGGCGAGCTCAGCGGTGACCTTCAACATCTGCGGTCCCAATGCGGCGACGACGACCGAGAACGGCGGCGCTCCGCCCGCCGTCAGGGCTCCCTGGGTGGAGTAGGCCTCACCCTGGTACCTCACGGGCTCACCGCGAGAGAGCGGTCCGAGAACACTGAGGTAGTCGCGCATGTGCCGCACGGGCTTGTCGTAGCTGAGCCCCATCATCGTCTCGATCACGATTTGGTGGCTGAGCCCGATTCCGAGCGTCAATCGCCCGTCGCATGCCGCGCTGACGGTGAGACACTGCTGGGCGATCGCCATCGGATGCCTAGGGAAGGTCGGAACGACCGCCGTGCCGAGCTCGATCTCAGGTACCCCGCGACCGGCGACGGCCAACGCCGTCAACGCGTCGTGGCCGAAGATGTTCGGGGTCCAGTAGCTGGCAAAGCCTTGTTCGTGTGCTTCGCGGACCTCGCCGACGATGTCGTCGAGGGTGCCAGTGTTGATCGCTGCTCCGAAGAATCCGATGCGCATGGCCCGACCATACGGAACGGTGCGTCGCCAGCGTCAGCTGGAACGACCGACAGGCGCTTCGACCAGCGATTGCAGGTCGCGTTCGCCCTCGGGCGTCTGCCCGCCGACTGCCATGAACCGTTCGAGTCGGGGTCGATCTCGGTCGGAAGGTGCCCGATGACGTCGACGTCGAAGTGGGCGATGAACGACTCCGGGTTGGCCGACTGGATCACGACCATCCGCACGCCGCCGTCGGTCGCCAGCCGAGCGAACTCGACCGCGAGACCGGGGAACAACTCGAGGTCGAGCAGGTTGACCGGCGGTTCGACGCAGGGAGCGGGAGCTACGACAAGCTGACGAGTTCGAGCCAGTCGTCGGAGAAGTAGTCGAGCTGCCCCTCAGGCATCTGCAACACCTTGGTGGGCGCGAGCGCCCGTACGAAGTCGGTGTCGTGACTGACGAGAACAATGGCGCCCGGCCAGTCGACCAGCGCGTCGGCAACCGCCTGGCGCGACGGCGGATCGAGGTTGTTGGTCGGCTCGTCGAGCAGGAGCAGATTGTTCTTTCCAACCATCAGCATGGCCAACGCCAACTTGGTCTTCTCCCCGCCCGACAGCGTGCCGGCGTCCTGGAACACCTTGTCGCCCGAGAGCCCAAACATGCCGAGTAGGCCCCGCAGATGCGTCTCGCCGAGGTGTAGACCCGGCGGTACCGCCTCGCGGATGTTGACGAGCAGCGACTGATCGGTCACCAAGTTGTCGTGCTCCTGCGCGTAGTACCCGGGGTGCACCTGGTAGCCGAACTCGAACGCGCCGCCGTTCGGCTCCGACTCACCCGCCAGAATTCGCAGCAAACTCGTTTTTCCGGCGCCGTTCAGACCGAGCACCAACAGCCGCTCGCCCCGACCGAGATCGAAGTCGACCTGTTCGAATATCGGCGGGCCGCCGTAGTTCTTGGCCAGCGATTCACCGCGCAGCACGGTCGCCCCACACGACGGAGGGTCGGGGAAGCGGACCGCCATCTTGCGGGTCGATGTCGGCGCGTGTACGCGGTCGCGTTCGAGTCGGGCAATCCGCTTCTCGACACTGTGGGCCATGGCCGCCTTGGTCGCCTTGGCACCGAACCGGTCGACCACCGTCTGCAACCGATCGATCTCCTTGGACTGCTGGGCGGCGCGTTTGGCCTGCCGCGCCTCGTCCTCCGCCCGTGATTTGACGTACTTGGAGTACGTACCGCGGTACTCGACCAGCTCACCGAGCGCCGACTCGGACGGCCGATCGAGGTGCAGCACCCTGGTGATCGACTCGTCGAGCAGATCGAGGTCGTGGCTGATCACGAGCAACGCTCCCTGGTACCCACGCAAGAAACCGAGCAGCCACTCCTTGGCGTCGATGTCGAGGTGGTTGGTCGGCTCGTCGAGACACAGCACGTCGGAGCCGGCGAACAGGATGCGGGCAAGTTCGACACGGCGGCGCTCACCACCCGAGAGCGTGCTGATCGGCAGGTCGAGTCGATCGTTCGGTACACCGAGACCGGCAGCCATCGCTCGTGCCTCGCTCTCGGCCGCATAGCCGCCATTGACGCGAAACCGCTCTTCGGCAGCCGTGTAGCGCCCCACGTTGCGATCGTCGGCTCGCTCCTCCATGGCGATGCGCAGCTTCTCGATGCGGACGAGCTCCTCGTCGATGCCGCGGCCGGACAACACGTGGGTGACACACGTGCGGCCAGCGAGCGCCTCGTCGATCCGCGGATCCTGTGGCAGGTAGCCGAATCCACCGGTGCGCACGACCCGCCCTCCGGCCGGCTCGGCAGCACCGCCGAGCACCTTGAATAGCGAGGTTTTTCCGGCACCGTTTCGACCAACGATGCCCACCTTGTCGCGTGGCGCAACTGCAAAACTGACGCGCTCGAGCAACAATCGTCCGCCGACCTCGACCGAGATGTCCTGCGCCTGGAGCACCGGTCCAGGCTACGAGCCGTTTACGGCGTCGTTCCGCCTGTTTCGCCGCCCGCTGAACCGCCACCGGGATCGCCGCCCGTGTCACCACCGGTCGAACCACCACCAGTGCCGCCACCGGGATCGCCGCCCGTGTCACCACCGGTCGAACCACCACCGGTTGCACCACCATCTGCGCCACCATCTGCACCGCCACCGGAATCGCCGCCCGTGTCACCACCGGTCGAACCACCACCGGTTGCACCACCATCTGCACCACCACCGGTGTCACCGCCTGTGTCACCACCGGTCGAACCACCACCGGTGTCACCGCCTGTGTCACCACCGCTGCCGGTATCACCCGTTCCCGTGTCGCCGCCGGTCGAACCGTCACTACCCAGGCCGCCGGTGTCGCCGGCAGTGTCCGACTCCCCGGTATCGCCCGTGCCGGTGTCACCCGCGTCACCGGGATCGCCGACGTCGCTACCGCCGCCAACGGTGCCGGCCGGCGGCGTGGTGGCACCGACGTCGCCGGCACTGGGCGAACCAGAGCCGGAGCTGCCCGTGCCGCTCGCCGAGCCCGAGAAGGAACCACCTGATCCACTCGACGACGAACTCGACCCGCCACCGCCGATCGAGCCCCCAGCCGCGATCGCCGAATCGTCGCGGAACTCTGCGCCAAGACACTCGCCGACACCCAGGCGCGGCCCGAGCTCGGCGGCAATCGACTCGACCAGCGCCTGACGACCACGGTTGCTGGGGTGCAGCCCGTCACCACTGAGCATCCCCGGCTCTTCTGACAGACTCGTCCAGTCGACGACGGTGACAAAGGAGAACTCGTCGGCGAGCCGGTTGATCACCTCGTTGACCTCGAAGTAGTTGCTCCGATAGAGCGCAACGCTGACGAGAATCGTCGGCCGGGGAGAGAGACGCGTGAGGATCTCGCGCAGTTCCGCCTCGTACTGGACAGGATCACCCCGATAGTTGGTCCCGAGAAAAACCGCAGCGACATCCCACTCGCCGTCAGGCGAGAACGGATCGAGCATCTCGTCGAGCACTTGGTTGCCGAACTCGACGCTACGACTCGGTTCGGCTTCGACGGCCACCGTCCAGCCGAGCGGAACCAGCACATCACACATCTGGCCGCCATAACGCGTCGACGTGCCAGCGAAGATCGAGTCACCAATCGCCAAGAAGCGATTGCCATCGACCTGCTCGCCGATCAGCAAGATCTCGTTGCCCTCCTCGTCGACCGGACGCGGGATGACCGTGATGGGTCTTTGATCGCCCGCGACGGTGTCGGGCACCGCACCAACACCGCCGATCGTCGCCGACGGCGCCGGCAACGTCGAGTCCGGCGCGGCGGCCTCGGTGGCGCCACACGCGGCGACGCCAAGCGAGCCGAGAGCGACCAGCGCAGCAGAGGTTCGACCGATGGGCATCCCTCTATTGAAGCGCCTCAGACCCCGTCCGACGTGTCGCCCGACCTGTGTCACGTCGTCTACGCGATTGGCCCCAGGCACATGGCATCCTGACTCGATGGGCAAACCGACCGTTCCGACGACGATCGCTGAGATGGAAGATGGCTCGCTGTATGCCAAAACGATCGGCAAGAAGCGGTACCGCAAGGAGCTGCGCAACCTGCAGATCGAGCTACTCAAGCTGCAACGCTGGGTGATCGATACCGGCCAGCGATTGGTGCTGGTCTTCGAAGGGCGCGACGCCGCCGGCAAGGGCGGGGCGATCAAGCGCTTCACCGAGCACTTGAACCCCCGCGGCGCACGGGTTGCCGCGCTCCCCAAACCCAGCGACGTCGAGCAGACCCAGTGGTATTTCCAGCGGTACATCAAACACCTACCGCACGGCGGCGAGATCGTGTTCTTCGATCGGTCGTGGTACAACCGCGCCGGCGTCGAGACAGTGATGGGGTTCTGCACGCCGCGCGAACACGCCGAGTTTCTGCGCCAAGCACCATGGTTCGAAGAGAGCCTTGTCGCATCGGGAACGCATCTATTCAAGCTGTGGTTCACAGTGAGCCACGACGAGCAGCGGGAGCGCTTCGCGGCCCGCCAGAACGATCCGCTCAGGCGATGGAAGCTGTCGCCGATCGACGAAGCCTCGATCGATCGCTACGACGACTACACACGGGCACGTAACCAGATGCTCTCGTACACCGATCGCCCCGGCACGCCGTGGACGGTGATCAACTCGAACGACAAGAAACGAGCGCGCATCGGGTCGATCCGCCACGTGCTCAGCTCACTCGACTATCCGGACAAAGACGCCGCCGTTGCTTCGCCCCCCGACCCGACGGTCGCACGGCCTGCCGCCGACATCGACATCCCTGTCGACATGGCTGATTGAGCACCCGCGGTGGCGACCGATCGCGCGATCGTGTGACGATTCGGTCAGCCGCATGACAGGTATGACACGGTTCGGCGCGATCTCCGACGTACGCGAGCGGCGGTGTCGCAAGGTGCGATAACAACACAGCATGGAGTTGCGCCGACAGACCTGGGCACGAGCGTTTCGAGTCGCCGTCATCGTCTCGGTTGTCGCCGCAGTCGCGGCCGTCATGGCAGCGGCAATCGATGTGCCACAGGTTGCGATCGTGCTCACCGTGATCATCGTGGCGTTCGGCGTCAGCTGGGTATCGACTGGACGCGTGATGCAGCAGAGCCAGCCCGACATAGTCGGTCCTAACTGACCGGCACTCCCGCGACCTGATCTCGCCCGGCGCACGGCCCGGGTGCGAGGATCGACAGATGAAGCTGCGTATCGGCTACGGCCTCGGCACCGGCACGAACCTGCACGACCCGTCGTACGGCATTGTGGTCGACGCGCTCGAACGGCTGGGGTTCGACTCGTTGTGGCTGTCGGAAAAGGTCAGCGGATCCGCGCCAGACCCACTCGTGGCGATGGCCTACGGAGCGGGCCGCACCACGCGACTCAAGTTCGGGATGTCGGTGATGGTCCTCCCGGGACGCAACCCGGTGCTCGTGGCCAAGGAGATGGCCACGCTGGCGGTGATGTCGGGGGGCCGGCTCCTGCCGGCATTCGGGTTGGGAGCCGTCAACCCGGTCGAACAGCAGGCCTTCGGCGTCGAGCGCGGTGAGCGGGCGGCGTTGTTCAACGAGGCCTTCGAGGTGATGCGCGCCTGCTGGAGCGGTGACCCGGTCCAGCACCACGGTGCGCGGTTCGACTTCGACGGCGTAACGGTGCGACCCGTGCCACGGCGGATGGATGTATGGCTCGGCGGCATCGCACCGAGCGAACTGCGTCGTGTCGGCCGACTGGCCGACGGCTGGTTGCCGTCGTTCGTGCTCCCCGATGACGCCGCCGAAGGACGCAAGGTGATCGAAGCGACGTGCGCCGAGCACGAGCGCTCGATCGACGACGACCACTACGGCGTCTTGATCCCCTACTGCTTCGGCCCGGTGCCAGACGCGCTCGTCGCCGCATTGGCCAAGCGTCGGCCCGACCTCGACGATCCACGCGTGCTCGTCCCCGACTCGTGGGACGAGCTCGGCGCACTGATCAAACGATTCGAAGACGTCGGCACGACAAAGTTCGTGGTGGTCCCGATCGTCGAGCCTGGTGATGCAGCAGCCTGGGTCGAACATCTCGAGCACGCCGCCGAGGCGCTGCTGCGGCTCGAACACGACTGACATGCCGTCAACTCTCTGGGAACCGGACGGCAAACGATGGGTTGCGACCGAGTTGTCGCGTGGCCCATGGGACCCGCGACACTGCAACGGCGGCCCGGTCGCCGCCTTGCTGGCACGACTCGTGGAGACCGTCGAGGACGACTACTCCGCCGACGTCGACTGGCACGTCGCCCGACTGACCGCCGAACTGATCCACGCCGTACCCGTCAATCGACCGTTGCGGGTGCGCTCATCGGTGGAGCGAGCCGGACACCATGTGTCGCTGATCTCCGTTGCGATCGCCGACGACGACCAGGATCTTGCGCTCGCTCGAGGGTTGCGAATCCGCCACAGCGAGGCGCCCGTCCCCGCAGGAACCGTGCAGCTCGACGATCACCTACCGGCACCGCTCGATGCGCCTGTGACGCCCACGGGTCTGCCAGCAACCGATGGCGCGACCTTTCTCAGCGACGCGATCACGTTCCGACTCATCGACGGACGCCTCGATGAGCTCGGCGCAACGACCGCCTGGATCCACCTTGACGTCGACGTGGTGCCGGGCAATGCACCGACCGGGCTCCAGCGCGTCGCAGCTGTATCCGACACGGGGAACGGATTGAGCAGTGGTTTGCCGCACTCCGAATGGCTGTTCATGAACGCCGACCTGTCAGTCCATCTCGCCCGTCCAGTCGTCGGCGAGTGGATCGCGCTGGCCGCCGCGTCGACCTACGGCGGCGAGCCCGTGTTGTCCGGCAGCGGCATCGCCGAAGCAACCCTGTACGACGAACACGGCCGCCTCGGCCGAAGTATGCAGAGCCTGTACGTCGAACATCGTTAGGGAACCGACGCCGCGGCGCCGGCGTCTAACCGGCCATGGGATGGGAAATCGATAGGCGGCGCGCTGCCCGAACACTGGCGATCACTGCCGTCGCCGCGCTCACCGCTGTGTCCTGCAGCGCCGACGGGAACGATGCGCGGTCGTCCACGGCGGCGAGCACGACCGGTCCGGCCGCAACCACGACAGCGACCGATCCCGTGGCGCAAACGACCGCCAGCACCGCGCCGCCGCCATCGGCGCCCGACACGCCGATCGGGTTGGCCAACCTGCAATTCTTCGGTGGCTGTCCGGCACTTCTCGAACACATGCAGACCATCGCCGCCGACCGAGTCACACCCTGGGGCCTCGACGGCGGCTACTACGGGGTGTCCCCTGACAGCGCCGATGGCACGGTGGTCGAGACCGAAGAGGCCACAGACTCCTCGTCCGCCGACGAGAGTGCCGGCGTGGCGGGCATCGACTTCTCCGACACCAACGTGCAAGAAGTCGGCGTCGACGAAGGCGACGTCGTCGAGACCGACGGACAACATCTGTACGTCGCCGCACCCAACGGGGGCGTGCGCATCGTCGACGTCGAGGCCGCCGAGATCGTGGCCACGCTCGATGTTCCCGAGGGCCAGCACCAGCTGTTGCTGGACGACGATCGACTCGCCGTGATCACATCGGCCTGGTCGGGCTCGCCCGACACGGTGGTCTCGCTCTACGACGTCGATGACCCCGCGGCGCCGGACCTCATCACCCGCCACCACCTCGAAGGCATCGTCGTGGCGACGCGCTCGATCGACGGAGTGGCACGAATCGTCGTCTCGACACCGTTCGGGCAGCGGCTCCCCTTCGTCAACCCGGGCGAGTTCGGCTACGACGAAGAGTGGGCGCTGGCCCGCAACCGCGAGATCATCGCCGAGTCTGTCGTCGGCGACTGGCTGCCGCGGCGCTTCGCCGAGACCGCCACCGGCGAGTTCGGGCAGATCGAGGCGGCGCTCGACTGCGCAGCGGTCGGTGTCCCCGGGGAGTTCAGCGGCCTCGGCGTCACATGGATCGCTACCGTCGACCTCGACGCTAGCGACGCACCGGTTGGTGCCGCCGGAGTCGTCGCGGATGGCTCGATCGTGTACGCCTCGCCGACGAGCCTGTACGTCGCCAACCAGGCGTGGGACATCGTTCCGTTCGCCGTCGACAGCGACGAACAACTCGACGAGCCGATTGGGCCGCCCCCGACGGCCATTCATCGCTTCGATCTGAATCCAGACGGCGGCGCCAGCTACGTCGCGTCGGGTGAGGTCCCCGGCCGGCTGCTCAACCAGTTCTCGATGAGCGAACACAACGGCGACCTACGAGTGGCGACGACCGTCGACGACTGGAGCAACGGCGACTCGGAATCGATCGTCACGGTGTTGCGTCAACGCGGTGGCAAGCTCCGCGAGATCTCATCGATCGGGGGGCTCGGTCGCGGTGAACAGATCTTTGCGGTGCGCTTCATGGGTGACGTCGGCTACGTCGTCACGTTCCGTCAGATCGACCCGCTCTACGTGCTCGACCTGTCGAATCCGGAAGCGCCGGTACTCGAGGGCGAACTCAAGATCCCCGGCTACAGCGCGTACCTGCATCCCGTCGGTGAGGGATTGTTGCTCGGCGTCGGTCAAGACGCCGACGAGCAAGGCGTCGCCCGCGGGACACAACTCTCGTTGTTCGACGTCAGCGAACCGACCGATCCGCAACGCATCGACACGCTGTCGATCGGCGGTTGGAGCGACGTCGAGTGGGATCACCACGCGTTTCTGTACTGGCCCGCTGACGGAACCATCGCGATCCCCGCCTCGCCGGGCTGGAACACCTGTGGTCCAAACGAGACGTGCCTCGCCAGTGCGCTCCAGGGCGCTGGGGGCACCGTGGTCGCACAGCTCGTCGGCACCGAATTGAACGCTCGAGGCGTGATCAACGGTGACACCTCGACCGCCTGTTGGAATCCGCCGCTCCGCACCGTCGTGATCGACAGTGAACTTGCGGCGGTCGCGCCGAACTCGATTACGTTCGCCGACCGTGCCTCGCTCGACGTACGTGAAGAGGTTCGCTGGGGCAACGCCGAAGAGTACGGCTGCTACTGGTACGAGTAGCTCTCAACCGACCGGTCAGATCGGCAACGAGCCGCCCGACGTCGCTCGGAGCTGGTTGCGGTCGAACGCGCCGACGGGCTGCTTGAGAATCCGGTAGCTCGTCCCGCCGGGGACCTGGGCGATCCGCAACAGCAGCTCGCGGGCACCGTTTGCTGCGGCGGGGCCGTACTCCTCAAACACGGGCTGGAGGCTGCCCCATGTGACGAGCAGCGAACCGTCGGGGCCGAGACGTGCGCCACCCTGCGCCGGGCTGGTCCTCAACTGCGGCTCGTCGAACTGCCACAGCAGCGTCGCCGTCATTGCGCCCTGGTTGATCCGGTAGGCGACCACCCTCGCCGGATCGCTCGTGCCAGAACGGTTGTCGAAGACCGTCAAGATGTTCGTCGCATCGTCGAAGCGCGCATCGTGGGGACGCAGCGGTCCACCGAGCGGATCACCAACGAGCGTCAAGCGGGCGACGTTCGCCGCTGGAGATCCGCCGAGTGGCGGCGCCGAGCTGAGGTACCAGTCGAGCGAACCGGTCGCCCGGTCGACGCGGAACACGGCGTCGAGGTGGCGGGCGGACGCCACGTAGTCGCCGCCGGCGACGCGTTGCAGCGAGTTGATGTGCACCAGATCGAGCTCGCCGCCGTTGGGCTCCGAGGGGTAGCGGGCGAACCGCTGCGGAAATCCTGCGTCGCGGACACCCAACCCTCCGTCGCTGAAGGTGTTCCATGTCCACTGGATCTGGCCGGCAGCGTCGACCTCGATGATCGTCGAGTCGACGACCGAGTCATCGCCGAAGAAACAAGGTGGCGACTGCCCCAAGACCGGACAAGGAACGTTGCCGTTCAGGTCCTCGAGATCCATTGCGTCGACCGTGGTTCGCAATGGATAACTCAGCAGCGCCGACCCGCCGTTCGGCAGGTCGACGTGGTCGTGGTGGTCGAGCGGCAGTTCGTTTTCCCAGTTCGGGTAGTCGAGGCCATTCTCGTCGGCGGTGATCTCGACCACGCCGGGAGCGACCGAATTGCCGGCCACGTTGAACAGTCGGGTGCGCACGCCGTCTGAAGGGATCCCGAAGAACTGCCCGATCTTGGTCACCCGTAGCGACCCATCCGGTCGACGGTCGAAGTTGAGCACATCGGTCTCGGCCCGCTTGTGCCAGACCGGCGCGCCGTACTCGTCGAGGATCACCACGAACTCGCCCGACGGCGAGCCACCCTGACCAAACGTCGTGAGATACCAGCCCGGTGTGGGCAGCGTCTCGCCCCGCTCGACGGCGAGCTGCGGGAAGTCCGCTGGCAGGCAGCGGAAGCCGTAGCTGCGCACGTCGTTGCCACGCCGCAACACCACGGTGGCGAGTTCGTCGACCCTCAACGGCACCGTCACCGCCGCGCCGTCGGTGTCGACGGGATCGCCATCGACGAAGGCGCGTGCGCCAGGCAGTGGGTCGACATCGATCGTGACCGCAGAGGTGCTGTTGTTGCAGGCAATCCCGTAGTCCAGACCATCGGGCCGATAGGGCGGCCACACCGTCTCGTCGAACGCCAGCCGTTCGGCGAGGCTCCCGGCGGGCGCAGCCATCACGCCGACCAGGTCGACGACAACATGCGTCCGGCGGTGGGCGTAGATACACACGGTGCCGGTGTCGGAGAGTTCGACAGGGACGAGATTGCTGACCGACGCGGCGTCGGCGAAGTTCAGGTTCGACACCTCAGGCACCTGCGGATCGCACGGGAACACACGGAGGTGACCCGGTTGCTCACCGTCGGTGGCCACGACGTTGAGCAACACAGCACTGGCCTCGCCTGCTGCGGGATGTCCGGCGACGGGGTTCAGGATGCGCACCTCACCGGCGTCGAGCTTGCCGGTCGGCCCGCCCGTCCCATTACGCGTGTCGACGAGTCGATCGCCGACGAGCGTCTGCAGCGCAGGGGTCGGGCCGAAGTCGGGACGCGGCGCGTAGTACCCCATCACGTCGATCACGACATGGACGAATCGGTTCGACTGCACGCAGAGTTGTCCGCCGGGCCCGCCGATTCCGACGACAACGGCGGAGGCGCGCGACTCGCCCGCGAGGAAGTTGAGCGCAGACGTGTCCGGCGGTGCTTGTCCGCACGGGTACACCTGCAGGAATCCACGCTGGTCAGCACCCGTGACGGTCGCGTTGACGAGCACGGCGGTGGCGTCGGCAGGCACGTAGATGTCGCCGAGGGGGATCGCTCGGATATTGAACGGCGGCAGGCGGATGCCGAGCGTTTCTCGGGTGTCGTCGGCGCGCACCGGCGCGATCGACGAGAACGACGTGTCGGCGGTGCCCCACCAGCCCGTGACGTCGACGATCAGATGAGAGTCGCGCTGCGCGAACACGCAGACAGCACCGCTCGGATCAAGGGTCGCAACGACCAGGTTCGGCGTGGCGATGCCGTCGCCTCGGGCGTTGAGGTTCGACGAAGACGGTCGTCCGCTGGCGCACGGAAAGACCGTGTAGAACCCACGTTGATCGGCAATGGCCGTGAGCGACACGGCCGCCGCAGCCGCTCCGGCGGGAACATCGCCGACACCGAACCGGAGTCGCAGCGTGCACCCGGACGGCACCATCTCGTCGACACCGCCCGTACCGTTGCGCGTGTCGACGAACCGCTTGGGCGCAATGGTGGTGAATCCGTCGAGTGTCGGACCCGCCGCCGCAGCGGGCGCGGTCGGCCCGCCGCAGAACACGTCGGCGGCTGGCGCTGCCGACACCGTCGCCGGACCCGAGCCAACCAGCACGGCTCCCACCGCGACCGCCACCGCTGCCCCCCATGACACCCACCGTTTCACGCATCGCGACGCTAGCGACCCTGAGCCCCCCCCGGAGTAGCCGCGGCACCAACTCACGGAAAAACCGGGGATTCCGTGCGAAAAACGCACGCCGCCGCGACAATTTCTGGGAGGGCGTCAGCGGTTCTGGCGCTTTTGGATGTTGGCCCACTCGTCGCGCAGGCCGACGGTGCGATGGAACAGTGGCGCGCCATCGGCGGTGCGATCAGCAGCGAAGTAGCCGAGACGCTCGAACTGCACCACGTCACCCGATGACAGCTCGGCGAGCGACGGTTCGACCTTAGCGGCGAGCAGTTCTCGCGAGTCGAGGTCGAGATCGTCCATCGGATCGCCGGTCTGCGCGCCCGGCACCTCGGCGCTGAACAGTCGCTCGTACAGTGCGACCGTCGCGTCGACCGCTTCTGCCGCCGACACCCAGTGCATCGTCGACTTCACCTTGCGCCCATCGGGTGACGACCCGCCACGGGTGTCGGGGTCATACGTCGCCCGCACCTCGACCACGTTGCCGTCGTCATCGGTGACGGCGTCGGTCGCCGTGACGAAGTAGGCGCCCCGCAGGCGGACCTCGCGCCCTGGCGTGAGGCGGTAGTACTTCGGCGGCGGGTCGAGCTTGAAGTCGTCGTGCTCGATGTACAACGCGCCGGAGAACGGCACCTTGCGAGTTCCCGCTTCGGGATCTTCCGGGTTGTTCACCAGGTCGACGTACTCGACGACGGGGTTGCCGGCGTCGTCGGTCGGCCAGTTCGTGATCACGAGACGCAACGGTCTGAGCACGGCCAGCCGTCGCAGTGCGGTGCGGTTGAGCTCGGTTCGGACGAACGATTCGAGCAACTCGATCTCGTGGCGGCTGTTGGTGCGGGCGACGCCGATGAACTCGGTGAATTCGCGCAGCGCCGACGGCGGATACCCACGACGACGTAATGCCCGCAGCGTCGGCAGGCGCGGATCGTCCCAGCCGTCGACGACGTCATCTTCGACGAGCTGGGCGAGCTTGCGCTTCGACGTGACGGTGTGGGTCAGCTCCAGTCGTGCGAACTCGGTCTGTCGCGGCTGATCTGACGGCAGCAGAAGGTGCTCCAGAAACCAGTCGTACAACGGCCGGTGACTGTCGAACTCGAGCGTGCACAACGAGTGAGTGATCCCCTCGATAGCGTCACTTTGTCCGTGCGCCCAGTCGTAGGTCGGATAGATCGACCACTCGTCGCCCGTGCGGTAGTGGTGCCCATGGCGGATGCGGTACATGATCGGATCGCGCAGCTGCATATTCTCGTGCTGCATGTCGATCTTGGCCCGCAGCACCATGGCGTTGTCGGGGAACTCGCCGATGCGCATACGTCGCAGTAGATCGAGGCTCTCCGCCGCTGGTCGATCGCGGTACGGGCTCTCGACGCCGGGCTGCCCGTAGCCGCCTCGTTGCGCCGAGATCGTGTCGCCGTCTTGTTCGTCGACATACGCCAGCCCGGCCTCGACGAGACTCTCGGCCCAAGCGTAGAGCTGCTCGAAGTAGTCGCTGGCGTACAGCGCGTTGCCTATCGGGGGGTAGCCGAACCAGGTGAGGTCTTCGATCGCCGCGTCGACGAACGCCATGTCTTCGGTGTCGGGGTTGGTGTCGTCGAATCGCAGATTGCAGGTGCCACCGAACTCCCGCGCCAACTCATTGTTCAGGCTGATCGCCTTGGCGTGGCCGATATGCAGGTATCCGTTGGGCTCCGGTGGGAACCGTGTGTGCACTCGTCCCCCGAACGTGTGCAGCTGCTGGTCGTCGGCGATCAGATCGCGGATGAAGTTCCCAGCGGCATGGTCGGGGTCGGGGGCCATCGGGCAAGTATGGCGGCTACCCCCGCCAGGTCCAGTTGCGAATCTCGGGCATGTCCTCGCCGTGCTCGCGGGTGTACGTGTGGTGCCGGGTGCGCTCGTCGATCATCTGCTGTCGCACGAGCGCCGCCTTCGACCCCAACCCGGGCGTGCGGTCGATCACGTCCATCACGAGGTGGAAGCGGTCGAGGTTGTTGCGCACCACCATGTCGAACGGCGTGGTCGTGGTGCCTTCTTCGATGTAGCCCCGCACGTGCATGCTGTCGTGACCGTTGCGCCGATACGTCAACCGGTGGATCAACCACGGATACCCGTGGTAGGCGAAGATGAGCGGCACGTCGGGCGGGAAGATCGTGTCGAACTCGCTCGTGCCGAGCCCGTGCGGATGTTCGTCCTCTTCCACGAGGCGCATCAGATCGACCACGTTGACCACGCGCACCTTCAGCTCGGGGATGTGTTCACGGAGGATTTGAGCCGCGGCGATCGTCTCCAGGGTCGGGATGTCACCCGCGCAGGCGAGTACCACTTCGGGGTCGCCGTCGTCGTTGCTCGCCCAGTCCCAGATGCCGATCCCTCGCGTGCAGTGCAAGACGGCCTCGTCCATCGTCAACCAGTTCATCGACGGCTGCTTGCCCGAGACGATCACGTTCACGTAGTCGACGCTCGACAGACAGTGGTCGGCGACCGACAGCAAGCAGTTGGTGTCCGGCGGGAAATACACGCGGACGACCTCGGCCTTCTTGTTCACCACGTGGTCGACGAAGCCGGGGTCCTGGTGTGAGAAACCGTTGTGGTCCTGGCGCCACACATGCGAGGTGAGCAGGTAGTTGAGCGAGCTGATCGGTTCGCGCCAGCCGAGCGACCGGGTGACCTTGAGCCACTTGGCGTGCTGATTGAACATCGAGTCGATGATGTGGATGAACGCCTCGTAGCACGAGAACAGCCCGTGACGACCGGTGAGCAGATACCCCTCGAGCCATCCCTGACACTGGTGCTCGGACAGCATCTCCATGACTCGACCGTCGGGCTCGAGGGCGATGTCGGTGTCGAGTTGTTCGAGTTGCCACGTCTTGCCGCTCACCTCGTACACCGCGTCGAGGCGGTTACTGGCCGTTTCGTCGGGGCCGAACAGACGGAAGTTCTGCCGGTCGGCGTTGGCCTCCATCACGTCGCGCAACAGCCGACCGAGCACGCGCGTCGGTTCGGACGTCTCACGGCCCGGCTGGTCGACGGCGACCCCGTAGTGACGGAAGTCGGGGATCTCCAGCGCCACTCGCAGCTTGCCGCCGTTGGCGTGCGGGTTGGATCCCAGACGGCGGTCGCCATGTGGCAACCACGACGTGATCGCGTCGACCGGAGCACCGCCGTGGTCGAAGAGTTCCTCCGGCCGGTAGCGCTTCATCCACTCTTCGAGCATCTGCAGGTGCTCGGGGTTCTCGCGCACCCCGGCAAGCGGTACTTGGTGGGCCCGCCACGTATCCTCGACTTGCACGCCGTCGACGATCTTCGGGCCGGTCCAGCCCTTCGGCGTGCGCATCACGATCATCGGCCACGGCTGATCGGGCGTCGTCTGCGAGCCGCTGGATTTGATGTCGGCGATCTTGTCGAGACACGTGTCGAGCACGGCGGCCATCTGTTGATGCACGGCCTCGGGGTCGTCGCCCGACACCCAGTGTGGTTCCCAGCCCGTCGCCCGCATGTACTGCTCCAAGCGCTCGTCGCCGATGCGTGCGAGCACGGTCGGGTTGGCGATCTTGTATCCGTTGAGGGCGAGGATCGGCAGCACCGCACCGTCGCGCTGAGGATTGAGGAACGCGCTGCTCATCCAGCTGGTCGACAGCGGGCCGGTCTCGGCCTCGCCATCGCCGATCACACATGCGACGACGAGGTCCGGATTGTCGAGGGCGGCGCCGGTGGCGTGCGACAGCGAGTACCCGAGTTCACCGCCCTCGTGGATCGACCCCGGCGTCTCGGGAGCGTGATGGCTCGGAATCCCGCCGGGGAACGAGAACTGCTTGAACAACCGCTGCATCCCCCGCTCGTGGACACCGATGTTCGGATACACCTCGCTGTAGGTGCCCTCGAGCCATGTGCACGCGACCATCGCAGGTCCGCCGTGACCTGGCCCGGCGATCATCACCATGGCCTGGTCGCGATCGACGATCGCCCGATTGAGGTGCGTGTACACGAGGTTCAGCCCCGGCGTGGTGCCGAAGTGGCCGAGCAGGCGCGGCTTGATGTGTTCGACAGTGAGCGGTTCTCGAAGCAACGGATTGTCGAGCAAGTAGATCTGGCCGACGGCGAGATAGTTCGCCGCACGCCAGTGCGCGTCGATCTGAGCGAGTCGATCGGAGGAAAGCGGAGTCGCAGGCACGTACCGATCGTCGCACCGATCGGCTGCGTCGGCAATCGGGACTTCAGGCCCTTTTCTCTCTCCACCGAGACGCCGTTCACTACGCTCCGGCCATCGACGACGAAGAACTCAACAGCCAAGACGAACTCAACAGCCAAACCGCCACGAAGAGCGGAGTGCCGAACCGGGCCGGGGTCGTGCTCGCAACGCTGATCCTGGTCGCCGGTGTCGCCAACCTCAACCTGTCGGTGGCCAACGTCGCCCTGCCCGACATCGGACTGCACTTCGGTTCGAGCCAGACCTCGCTCGATCTTGTCGCCGTCGGTTTCTCGCTCGGCCTCGCCGGCTCGGTGCTGTACCTCGGGGCCGTCGGCGACCGCTACGGGCGCAAGTTACTGATCCTCGTCGGGATGGCACTCTCGATCCCGGCATCGCTGGTCGCCGGATTCGCCACGAGCGACACGATGTTGATCGTCGGCCGAGTGATCGGGGGCGTCGCAGCCGGCATGGCCTTCCCGACGACACTCGCGCTGATCACCGCACTGTGGTCCGGCCCTGCCCGCACCAAGGCCATTGCCACCTGGTCGGCCTTGGGTGGTGCGCTCGCGGCGCTCGGCCCGCTGCTGTCGGGGTGGCTCCTCGAGAACTTCTATTGGGGCTCGGTGTTCCTCATCACCGTGCCGCTGTCGGGGCTTGCGTTCATGCTCGCTCTGGCGATCGTTCCCGCCCACGTCAACGAGACGACCAATCCGGTCGATCATCTCGGCGGTCTGATCTCGATCGTGTTTGTTGGCGCCTTGGTGTTGTCGATCAACTTCGCCGGCGTCTCCGAGCTACGCAGCACGGCGCTCGCCGCTGGCGCCATCATGGTGATCGCGCTCGTGGCGTTCATCATGCAAGAGCGTCGGGCGAGGTTCCCGTTGTACGACCTCGAGGTTGCCTCGCGGCGGGTCTTCTGGGTCGCCGCGCTCGCCGGGATCATCGTGTTCGGATCGCTGATGGGCGCGATGTTCGTCGGGCAGCAGTACCTGCAGAACGTCCTCGGCTACTCGCCACTCGAAGCGGGCGCAGCAATCCTGCCGGCCGTGGTGCTCATGGTTCCTTCGGCTCCGATATCGGCGCGCATGGTCGGCCGGTTCGGGGCACGATTGACGCTGCTCACCGGCTACGTGTTCTGCTTTTTCAGCTTCTCGCTGATGCTCTTGCTGTGGGACGAGGGAGCGTCGTATTGGGCAGTCGCACCGGCGTACGTCTGCATCGGAATCGGCGTCGGCTTGGCGGGCACTCCTGCGTCGAACTCGTTGACCGGGTCGGTACCAGTCGAGCGGGCGGGTATGGCGTCGGGCACCGCCGATCTGCAGCGCGATCTCGGCGGCGCCGCGATGCAGTCGGTGATGGGTGCGCTCCTCACGGCGGGCTACGGCGCAGCGATCGCCGCCGACGTCGCCGACG
The DNA here is from genome assembly GCA_039177505.1 of Actinomycetota bacterium. Lineage (GTDB taxonomy): Bacteria > Actinomycetota > Acidimicrobiia > Acidimicrobiales > Ilumatobacteraceae > JABSQH01. The sequence goes on from JBCDFR010000008.1 coordinate 32,151, forward strand.
CGCCTCCGGAGCTGCAGAACCAGGTGACCAACGACATCGCCCGGGAACTCGAAAGCAGTTTCGCAGCAGCGGAACTCACCGCCGAGCGGGTGCCGATCTTCTCCGATCAGATCGTCGCCGCGGCGCGAGTGGCCTTCATCGATGGCGCGAACAACGCCTATCTCGCGGGCTGTACGGCAATCGTGATCGGCTTCGTGCTGGTAGCGACGGTGTTCCCGCGCCACGACCGCGAGCGCGAACTGCTCGCCGAGTACGAAGCCGCCGACGAGGCCGCTCGGTCGGGCCAGTCCATCGTCGCGCCGTGAGCACCCGCATCGTCGCGTACGACGACGGCGTCGCCGACCGCGTGGCGATCGACGAGGACGGCACCGACAACCACTGCGTGTTCACCCTGCGCGCAATCGACGATCTGAGCGATCTCGCCACCGATCGATACTCGCGCCCTTCGGTCGCCATCGAGTTGACGCCGATGGATCTCCTGGGTTCCGCTGCACAACACGTCGAGCTGCTCGGGTTCGCCTTCACACAGTTCGCCATGCCCGTGCTGGCCGACGAACAGCTTGACTTCGACTTTCATCCCGTGCCGAACCTGCGTTCACCGCGAGCGATGCTGCCGCTGATCGTTCGTGGTGGGGGACGCGCCGCACTACTCGCACCAGTCGCAGGCGCGCACGAACAGATCATCTCGGCACGCGACGGCCAGCTGCTCTGGGGATGGCACGGTGACCTCGACGAGATCGAGCACGGTCACTCCACATCCGTGCATCTGTATCGGGGGGCGTCGGTCGCGGAGCTACTCGATCGTTGGCGAGTCGACCTGGCACCCGTCGAGCATCGACCGATCGACGACAACCCGGCACTCGGGAACCTGGCCTACTGGACCGACAACGGGGCCGCATACTGGTATCGCACCGAGAACGGGCGATCGATCGGCGAGTCGGTCGTCGACGTGGTGAACGATCTGCGGGCCAGCAACGTCCCGGTGACCGGCGTAGAACTCGACTCCTGGTTCTACCCGCACGAGAGACCGCGACAGATCACCGAGATCGCCTACCCCGACGACGTGCCGCCGACGGGAGCGATGACGTGGACGCCGCGCGACGATGCGTTTCCCGGCGTCGCCGATGGCGACGGAGTCGGTTGGCTGGCCGAAAAACTCGGACACCCGCCGTTGATCCTCCACGCGCGCCACATCTCGCCCAGTTCTCCCTACATCACCAACGTCGACGAATGGTGGGTCGACGAGTTCGCTGCCGCACCGGTCGACCCGCAGTTCTTCCGTCGGTGGTTCGAGGACGCTCGCCGCTGGGGCACCACCTGCATCGAACAGGACTGGATGCAGGTGTTCTGGTTCGCGGTGCGCGAGCTGCGCCGACACCCTGGGCGCGCCGCGCAGTGGCAGCGAACACTCAATCGGCTCGCCGCCGAGTACGACGTCGATCTGTTGTGGTGTATGGCGACCCCGGCCGACATGATCGAGGCGTCACAACTCGATCGAGTCGCGGCGATCCGCACGAGCGACGACTATCGATTCACCACCGACCCCGCGCTGCTGTGGACATGGTTCCTCACCGTCAATCGTCTCGCCGAGCCACTCGGGCTGGCGCCGTTCAAGGACTGCTTCTTCTCCAATCCTAAGATCGCCGACGACGACGATGCGATCGATGGTGATCGCCACGCCGAGGTCGAGGCACTGCTGTCGGCACTCGGCGCCGGGCCGGTGGGCATCGGCGATCGCATCGGTTGCACCGACCGCGAGATCGTGATGCGGACCTGCGACGACGCAGGACGCCTGCTCCGCCCCGACCGACCGATTGCACTGATCGACGATTGTCTCTTCGGGGCGCCAGCACGTGGCGACCGGTTGGCATGGGCTTCGACCGACATCACGGTGGAGGGTCGTACGTGGACCTACGTCGTGGCGCTAAACACCGCCCAGACGTCGGTCGACGACACGTTGACACTGGCCGAGATCGGCGTCACCGAGCCGCGCTACCTCTATGACTGGCGCACCGGGGAGGGCTCGATCGGAGCGGAGATCCCGGCTCGGCTCATGCCCCGTGATTGGTCGCTGTTCGTCTGTTGCCCGCTCGGCGGGGCGACCGCGACGGTTGGCGACCCCACGAAGTACGCGACCATGGCTGCGGCTCCCGAACGGTGGGAACGCCGCACCCTCCGCTCATGACCCCCGACGCCGAACCTGGACCTCACCCGCTCCCGAGTTGGTTGGCGGCGTGCCTCGTCGTCGGCACCTCGGCCGCAGTGTTGGTCATCGAGCTCTTGGCGATCCGCCTGCTGGCGCCCTACGTCGGTGTCACGCTCGACACCTACACCGCGATCATCGGGACCGTCCTCGCGGGGATTGCGATCGGTGCGTGGATCGGTGGGGCTGCGGCCGACCGAGTCGATCCGCGCCGCCTCCTCCCACCCCTGTTGGTGCTCGGCGGTGCGTTGGCAATCGCCACCATCCCCATCGTTCGAGTGCTGGGCGACGGGTTGCAGTCGACGTCAGGCGCCGGCGTGATGTTCCTGTCGGCGATCGCCTTCTTGCCATCGGCCACCGTGCTGAGCGCCGTGCCACCCGCGGTGGTCAAATTGCAACTGCGGTCGCTCGCCGAAACCGGTGCCAAAGTCGGACAGTTGTCGGCGTGGGGTACGGCCGGTGCGATCGTGGCCACGTTCCTCACCGGGTTCGTGCTCGTCGCCATCGCTGCGGTGACCACGTTGATCGTCACGGTGGGAGTCGCCCTGATCATCGCCGGCGCGGTCCTGTGGGCCACCGTCGGACGGGCGACGCTGCGGGCCCAACTCCCGCTCGTCGGAGTCGCTGCGTTCATCGCGGCAGCTTCCGGGCTCGCCATGGTCGCGGTGGCGTCACCATGCCAGTACGAGACCGCGTACTACTGCGCGTCGCTCGAACCCGACGGCGACGGAGTGGTGCTGGTTCTCGACGACCTGCGCCATAGCTACGTCGATCTCGACGATCCGCTACGCCTCGATTTCTGGTATGTCGATCGCATCGGTGACGTGATCGATGCACTGCCCACCGGCCCGATCAACATCGCCCACATCGGCGGCGGCGCGCTCACCTTGCCGAGGTACATCAGCGAGACTCGACCGGGCAGTGAGCAGACGGTGTTCGAACTCGATTCCCAGCTCATCGACATCGTGGAACGCGAGCTCCCACTGGCGTCGTCCGACGGAATCAACATCCGCACAGGCGACGCACGAGTTGGTGTAGAGGAGCTCGACGACTCATCGGTCGACGTCGTCGTCGGCGACGCCTTCTCCAGCCGCGCGGTTCCATGGCACCTCACCACGGTCGAGTTCGCCGAAGAGATCGATCGAGTGCTGGCCGATGACGGTGTCTACTTGCTCAATGTGATCGATCGCGGCGATGGCCGCTTTCTCGAGTCGATGGCGAAGACGCTGTCGGAACGGTTCGAGGTGACGGTCGTGCTCGGCCCATCTGCCAGCGAGGGACGGCTCGGCAACTCGCTGTTGATCGCCGGCCGCGCCCCAGCGGCGCTCGACACCGACGACATCGGTGGTGGCGTCCTTGTCGACGACGTTGCGGCGCTGGCGAGCCGCGGGCAGTTGCTCACTGACGACTACGCGCCGGTCGACCAGCTGATCGCCCGCTGACCGGCCAACATGGGGCGATGAGCGATCCGTTCCTCGACGCTGCGATCGACGAAGCGCGACGGGGTCGAGCGAGTGGGGGCATTCCGATTGGGTCCGTGTTGGTGCTCGATGGTGAGATCGTCGGTCGAGGCCACAACCAGCGAGTCCAGCTCGGGAGCCCGACCCGTCATGGGGAGCTCGACTGCTTGGAGAATGCGGGGCGACTCCGCCCGGCGCAATATCGCCGGTCGGTGCTGTACACCACGCTGTCGCCGTGCGACATGTGCACAGGTGCCGTGCTGCTGTACCGGATCGGACGTGTCGTCGTCGGAGAGAACCGGACGTTCATGGGCTCGGAGGGGCTGCTCGCGGCTCGTGGTGTAGAGGTCGACGTCGTCGACGACACGCGTTGCGTGGAGTTGATGCGCGAGTTCATTGCCGCCGAGCCCGATCTGTGGAACGAGGACATCGGCGAGATCGACTGATCAGTGCTCGATCACCCGCTGCGGGGTGATTCGCATCGTGACCCGCGATGCTCCGGGCGGGTCGAAGGCCGATCCGTCGGCATAGCCATGTTTGCCGGCGACGCGGTCGCGCATCTCGCCCTCGGGGTCATCGATCAGCTCGACCACTCCCCGAACTTCGACGTAACGCAGCGGACGTTGCGGGTCGACGACCGTGAGCGACACCCTGGGATCGTTGGCGACATTGCGGTGTTTCGCCCGATCGGCGAGCGTCGAGACGAAGACGGCATCGTCTTCGAACAAGAACCACACGGGAGAACCGTTGGGGCCACCGTCGGGTTGCAAGGTGGTCAGCACGGCGGTGTTCGGGGCGAGGAGCAGGTCGTGGTAGTCGGCATTAATCGTGGTCACGACCGGATCGTCGCGCAATAATGGTCAGCGTGTCCACTAATTGGTCGTTTCGTCGATGACTCGGGCAGGACGCCCACTGAGCGTCGTCGTCGAACATGCGGTCTACACCGAGACACTGCGGCTGCTCGCCGATGAGTCGGGGACCGCGCTCCACCGACAATCGATCGCCGACGGCGCACAGGTCAGCCGACAAACGCTCTACAACCGCTGGCCCACGGTTGGCGACATCGTGCTCGATGCACTCTCCGACCGCGCCGCCCGTTCGATCGATTCGTCCGGGACGCTGCGGGCATACCTCGTCGACCTCGCCGCTGCGATCGACGGCTGGGCTCGTCCCGGCCTGCGATGGGTTTTGGCGGCCGCGCAACACGACACCAACTTCGCTGAGCGATTTCGTTCGACGTTTCTGGGCATGCGCCACACTGCGATGCACACCGCGGTAACGAGCGAACTCTCCGATCGAGAAGCGGCGCGGCGCACAGCAGACCTCATCGCCGCCTCGCTGTGGTACAACGTCGCGATCGTCGACCGCCCGCTGGACGCAGCGTGGATCGACGAGATGTGTGGCCTCGTCGAAGCCACGAGTTGACGGCTACCGATGCTGATCGATGGGCGTCGGGTCGAACGTCGAGGTGCTCTGGTCGACACCGAGTGCGCGGAGATACGAATACGCCACTTCGCCGTCGACGCGCCAGACTGCGGAGATGACCGCAGTGGAGTCACCGTCGGCGGACGCCGATCTCACCGCAGAACACGTTGCCTGGGACATCGATTCGATCGTTCCCGAGGGCCAGACGGTCGACGACCTGTTCGACCGCGCCGAGGCGCTGGCCGAGAGCCTCACCGAGCTTCGCGGCACGGTTGCCGATCTCGAAGTCGATGCGCTGGCGGCAGCGATGCGCACTCAGGCAGAGATCGCCGACCTCACGTCGCGCGCCGGGTACCACGCAATGCTGGCTTTCAGCACCGACACGACCGATCCGGCACGGGGCGCCGCAATGGCAGCCAGCCAAGAGCGATCGACTTCGATCGAGACGCAGCTGATCTTCTTCGACCTCGAGTGGGCCGCACTCGACGACGCCCGCGCCGCCGAGCTCCTCGCCGATCCGCGCCTCGCGTTCTGTGCCCACCACCTGCGCACCTTGCGGGCGATGCGGCCGTATCTCCTGAGCGAGCAGGAGGAAACGGTGCTCGCCGAGAAGAGCCAGACCGGTGCCGGGGCATGGGTTCGCCTGTTCGACGAATTGACGTCGGCCATCACTGTCGACCTCCCCGACGAACTCGGCGGTGCCGGCCTCCCCCTCGACCAAGCGCTGTCTTCGCTGACACACCACGACCGCGAGGCACGTCGGACCGTCGCCGAGGCCGTCACGAAGGGGTTGGAGCCGGGTCTGCGAACGCGTGGGTTTGTCTACAACACGCTATTGCTGGACAAGTCGATCGACGATCGGCTGCGCGGTTTCCCCACGTGGGTGTCGTCACGCAATCTGTCGAACGAGGCGAGCGATGAATCCGTCCAGGCCCTGATCGACGCAGTGGTCGGCCATTACTCGATCGCTCAGCGTTGGTACCGGCTCAAAGCCGAGGTGCTCGGGGTCGACCGACTTGCCGACTACGACCGGCTGGCTTCGGTCGCCGAGTCGCAGCAGCAGATCGGCTGGTCACAGGCCACCGATATCGTGCGCGAGGCGTATCACTCGTTCTCGCCAGAGTTGGCGGGAATCGTCGACCGGTTCATCGACGAGCACTGGATCGATGCGCCACTGCGCCCCGGCAAGCGCGGCGGCGCCTTTGCGGCGTCGGTCTCACCCGAGCATCACCCGTACGTGATGCTCAACTGGACCTCGACCACTCGCGACGTCGCGACGCTGGCCCACGAACTGGGCCACGGCATGCACTTCTACCTCGCTCGCGAGCAGGGGATCTTCCATCAGACCACTCCGATCACCCTCGCCGAGACCGCATCGGTGTTCGGCGAAACCGTTACGAGCAAGCGCCTGCTCTCCTCGATCGACGATCCGGGGGAGCGATTCGCGTTGCTGGCCTCGGTGATCGAAGACTCGATCGCCACGGTGTTCCGACAGGTTGCGATGAACCGCTTCGAGGACGCCTGCCACAGCGCACGGCGCACCGACGGCGAACTCAGCGTGGAGCGGTTCGGCGAACTGTGGTCCGACTCGCAGCGCGCGCTCCTCGGCGACGCGGTGGAGATCACCGAGGGCTACACGACGTGGTGGAGCTACGTCCCGCACTTCATGGGCACGCCGGGCTACGTCTACGCCTACGCCTACGGACAGCTGCTGGCGCTCTCGGTGTACGCCCGCTACGAAGCCGAGGGAGCGGCATTCGTGCCGGCGTACGTCGATCTGCTGCGCGCCGGTGGGTCGCAGACCCCCGAGCAGCTCGGCAAGATCGTAGGTTGCGACCTTGCCGACCCGGCCTTCTGGTCCGACGGCCTGCGCATCGTCGAGCAGCAGTTGGAAGCCGCCGAGGCCGCTGCTCGTGCGGCCGGGCGCTTGCGCTAGACCCGAGCGCCTCGACTGGATCGCGGAACACGTTCGACGTCTGCGGGTGGTCAGTTCGACGCCGGCCTCACCTGCAGCTCGGTTGCCTTCACCGAGGCCCACACCGTCACCCCGGGCCGGAGATCGAGCGCCTCGACCGCGGCGGGCGTGACGTCGGCAACAAGTTCGAACGGCTCGCCGAGAACGACCCGGACTCGCTCGCCGAGCGCTTCGACGGCGACGACCGCCGACGACCACTTATTGCGCGCGCTGGTGTTCGGTTCTGCCCGATGGAGCGCAACGGCCACGGGGTCGATGGTGACCACCACCGGCCCCACGGTGTGCGTGTCGGCTGCGTGCAGTGTCAGACCCCGACCGAGCGTGATGACACCGGTGTGGGCCGCCCCGCGCAACAGGTTGGTACCCGTGAGCGCGGCTACGTACGGCGTCGCCGGGCGCGTGCGGATTGCCTCACTATCGCCGCGTTGGGTCACCCGCCCACCTTCGACGACGACGATCTGGTCGGCGAGCAGGAACGCTTCGGTCGGATCGTGGGTGATCACGAGCGCTCCGGTGTCGGCCGATATGTCGACCAGCGCACGCCGCAGATCTGCGCGCACCTCGACATCGAGTGCAGCGAGCGGCTCGTCGAAGACCAACAGCCGGGGCTCTACGGCGAGGGCCCGGGCAATCGCCACCCGTTGCGCCTGACCGCCCGATAGGTCGCGTGGCGATCGCGATGCCAGTTCGGCGGCGCCGAGCAGTTCGAGCACCGCGGCGGCGCGACGCCGAGCCGTCGCGCGCCGTGCGCCCTGCGCACTCGGGCCAAAGGCCACATTGTCGAGCACGCTCATCTGGCCGAACAGGCGGTACTGCTGAAAGACAATGCCCAGCCCACGCAGCCGGGTAGGCACGAACGTCGCTGTCGCCGGTTCGTCGACGACCACGTCATCCACCACGATGCGGCCTGCATCGATCGGGCACACACCAGCAAGAGCGTCCACGACGGTCGACTTCCCCGCACCGTTCGGTCCGAGCAACACGACCGTTTGCTGGCCGACGACCTCGAGCTCGACCTCCAGCTCGAAGTCACCGCGCGACACCCTGATGCTTGCGTCGAGTTGACGGGACTGCTCCGATGCCGTCATCGACTGTTCCACCAGCGGTCGCGGAGTCCGAGCAGCACAGCGAACGACACGGCGACCATCACGAGACTCATCGCCAAGGCCGCGTCGCGGTCGTTCTCCAGCGACACGAATACCGCGAGCGGCAGTGTCTGCGTTCGGCCCTGGAGGTTGCCTGCGAACGTCACGGTGGCTCCGAACTCACCCAGCGCTCGAGCCCACGCGAGCACAATGCCGGCACGCAGCGATGGGGCGATCGCCGGCAACGTGACGCTCCAGAAGATTCGCAACGACGATGCGCCGAGAGATGCGGCCGCCGCTTCGACGCCCCGGTCGGAGTTGGACAGCGCGCCTTCAACCGTGAGCACGAGGAACGGCATGGCGACAAAGGTGTTGGCCACGATCACGCCCGCCAATGAAAACGGCAAGACGACTCCTGTGAGGTCGTCGAGCGGTTCGCCGACGACTCCCCGGCGGCCGAGCGCGAACAACAGAGCGGCGCCGCCCACGACCGGTGGAAGCACCATCGGCAGGGTTACCGCAGCGCGCACTACCCGCCGACCTCGAAAGCGGCGCCGGGCGAGCAGCCAGGCGAGTGGTACACCGAGCAGCGTTGAGAGGGCAGCCGCGGCAACAGAGCTGATCAACGAGATGCGCAGCGCATCGAGGACGACGTCGGAGCTCAGGAGCGAGCCGAGATCGCTCCAGGGCACACGAATGAGCAACCCGACGAGCGGGATGGCGACCAACGCGATACCGAGCGACGCAAGGACGCCCAACAACAGTGGGGTGCGCTCTTCGGTTCGACGGCGTGCGGTCACGGCGCCAAGAAGCCCTGTTCGCTGAGCACGGCTTGCCCTGTGCGCCCGGTGACGTAGTCGACGAACGCGCTAGCGAGCTCGGGGTCGGCGGCTCCCTCGAGTGGCGCGATGAGATACGGGGTGTTCAGGTCGACACCGGTGGCGAATGCGACAACATGGTCCCCGGCGCTCAACGCGTCGGTCGTGTAGACCAGCCCGACATCGAGCTCGCCGTCGACGATCTTCGACAACAGCGCTCGTGCGTCGGGTTCATCGGTGTCGACGGACGGGATCACCCCTCCCTCGCCGAGGACGTCTCTGGAGAGGTCGCCGCACGGGACGCCAACCGCGCACAACCCGACGAACAGGTCGCCACGAGCAAGATCCGAGAGGCCCCTCACGCCGCCAGCATTGCCCGCTGGGGCGACGACCTCGAGTCCGTTGCGGGCAAAGACCTGTGGCCCAGCAGCAGTGTCGCCGGCTTCGACGACTGCGTCCATCGTGGACGCATTGGCACTTGCGAACACCGCCGCCGGCGCGCCATCGATGATCTGGGCGCGCAGCGCCGAGCTACCACCCGTGGTGATCACGACGTCGGCGCCGGCGTTCTGCTGCTCGAACGCTGCGCCGATCTCGGCGAACGCGTCGACGAGCGACGACGCAGCGAACACGATCAGCGTGTCGCTGTCGGAGTCCGTTGCGCAGCCCGCCAAAACGCTCAGCACTCCGGCCAGGACGAATGCGGCACCGGTGCGCCGGACGGTCCGCTGTGCCGCACACATCGCCGGGAACCTACCGGGGACGTACAGCTACTCTGCGCACCGTGACCAGCAGATCGCTTCGAGCGGCATTGATCGCTGCCGCACTGACAATCGCCGCGTGCGGCGATACGAGCGACAGCGCCAGCAATACCTCGGCACCCGTCGTCACCGCACCCCTGCTCAACAGCGAGCGCATCGAGCAGACCTTCGGCTCGTACGGCATCGAGGTGCTCAGCCAGACCGACGCCGAACGGGTGTCCGACCTGTATTCCGGAATGGGCGACGACCGAACCACGCGCACGTTTGCCGTGGTGGCGTACCCGTCGACCATCGACGATGCGGTCGCTGAGGAGCACGCCACGATCGTCGACGGCGGGTCGATCGGCAGCACCTTCCGCGATGCCGGCTGGACCATCGACAAGATCGACACATACGTCGGCGAGGTCCCGGCTGGCGAGATTCCTGCGCGTGCGTTCGAGCTGATGCAGGTCGAACCCGACGATTTGGCGATGCACGTGTACCGCTTCGACGTCAGCCGCGACGGCCCACCCATCGAATACGCCACCATCGTCGAGCTCCACCATCCGGAGTATCTGACGGCGACGCAACTGGTCGACATTTTCGGGCCGAGCCCCACGGATGCGCCCGATCCAGCGCTGATCGCCCAGATCGCTCGAGCCGCGCAGTTCTGAGCGCGGGCGCGCCTCATGCCCGGCGGCCCATCTCGGTCACCACGCCCTGACGCACCATCGAACAACTGCTCGTTGAGCCCCTCGGCGCCTGTCAGGTCATCGAATGTGCCCGTTAACCGCCAGCCACCTGTGGCACGCGGTCTTAATGACACATGCCGCCGATCGCTCAGCGCCGCGTGGCGACCGCCGTGCGCGCCGTTGACTCCGACTGCGCGAACGCCGCCAGGCCGTCGGCCAAGGCGTGCTTCCATTGCGGCACCCGATCGAGAAACCGGGCCACCGGCGATCGACGCTGCGCCCGACAACCGGTGCCTGACGCGCAACCACGCATACGTCGACAACACGCCACCGCCGTCACGAAACCGAGACTGCGCATGGACACCCGCCGCGACCGCGAGCGCCGCAGCCTCACTCACGCGCCGGGCTGCTGTGTCAGCGACGTACATCTAGAACCCTCGGCCACACTCCCGCACAGCACGTCTGCCACGATCACGGCATGGATCCTCGCGACATGACCGACCGCATCGTGCTCGTCACCGGTGCCGCATCAGGCATTGGCAAAGCGACGGCCGAGCTGTTCGCACAACACGGCGCGGTCGTCATCGCTACCGATCGCGACGAGATCACCGATGCCGACACCGAGCGCACGATCACCCGTCGCCTCGACGTCACGGCCGACGCCGATGTCGCTGCAGTGGTAGATGAGATCGGCGAGACGCACGGGCGGATCGACGCACTGGTGAACAACGCTGGGATTGCCATTGCGGCACCGATTGCCGGTGACGACTATCGGGAAGCGTGGGATCGGTCGATCGACGTGATGTTGGCCGGACCGATGCGGCTGATTCGCGCGGCACTCCCGCTGCTGCGCAACAGCGATGCGCCGCGCATCGTCAACGTGTCGTCGACAGAGGGCGTCGGCGGCAGCGCCGGGAACTCGCCGTACACCGCCGCTAAGCACGGGCTCGTCGGCCTCACCAGGTCGCTGGCAGTCGAGTTCGGCGATGAAGGAATCACGGTCAACGCCGTGTGCCCCGGGCCGGTCAGAACAGGCATCACCGCCGGCATCCCCGACGAGATGAAAGACAAGTTCGCCCGCCGTCGGGTGCCGCTGCGGCGCTACGCCGAACCGATCGAGATCGCCCACGGCATCTTCCACCTCGCCCTGCCGGCATCGTCGTACATCACCGGCCATGCGCTGCTGGTCGACGGCGGGATGACGATCAAGAACAACTGATCTGTAGGAGCCAGCGCGCCACATGGCGGGCGGCCGGCCCGTCAAGGCAGCACGGCGAGCGTGAACGCCACGGCCAGCGCAGTGAGACTGAGCCCGTCGGTGACCTGGCCATCGGCGATCAGGGAGCGCACGTCGTTCGTGTCGATCCACTCGATCCGGCTCGCTTCGGTGGGGTCGAGTGGATCCCCCACGTGCTCGGCATTGGTGCCGTGAAAGATGTGGAACGTCTGATCGCTGAGACCGTTCGACGGGTGAAAGACGGTGACGGGCCGTGGCAACGCCGGAAGCTGCCAGCCGGTCTCCTCACGGGTCTCCCGTGCTGCGGCTGTGGCCGGATCCTCGCCGGAGTCGACGCCACCGGCGGGAATCTCCCAACCCCAGGTATCGGTGATGAAACGATGCCGGTACAGCATCAGCACCTCGGTGCCAGCGGTCGGCTGGGCGCTCCGACCGCTAGGAGCGGCGCGCGTGACGATGCATCCTGCTGCAGGACCGCGGGCGCGCACCACGTGGTGTTCGAACGCCGCAACAGATGGTGGTTCCACCGTGGTCAATGCGAGCGACACCCACGGCGACTCGTAGACCATTCGCTCGCCATGCACTCGCCACTGGACCATTCGAGACACTCCTCAGCAGTCAGACGATGGTGGACCGATGAGGTCCCACTGGTTGCCGGACAGGTCGACGAACACCGCGACCGTGCCGTAGGCCTCGTACCGGGGCTGCTCGAGGAACTCGACCCCGCTCGCAAGCATCCGACGGTGTGTCTCAGCGAAGTCGTCGACACGCAAGAAGAAGCCGACTCGTCCGCCGGTCTGGGTGCCCAGCCGGGCCGACTGCTCAGGCCCATCGGTCTGAGCGAGCAACAGTCCGGTCTCGGCACCAGGTGGCGTAACGACCACCCAGCGCTTCGGACGACCATCGTCGGTGAGCGCCGGTTCATCGGCCGTCAGTTCGAACCCGATGGCGTCGACGAAGAAAGCGATCGCCTCGTCGTAGTCGTCGACGATCAGCGTCGCCAGATCGATACGCACGGCTACACCGCCGCGAGCCGGCGGTGCCCGATCGTCGTCCGATGCAACAGCCGTTCAAAACCGTCGTAGCCGCCCGTCGCCCGGTGCAGCACCGCGCGGTTGTCCCACATCACGAGCATCCCCGACTCCCACCGATGCCGGTACACGACCTCATCGGCGGTCTGCCAGCGATACACCTCGACCAGCAGGTCGCGGGCGTCGTCAGCCGACATGCCGTCGATCCCGCAGATGTATCCGGCGCAGCTGTACACGCCTCGGCGACCGGTCTCGGGGTGCTCAGGAACGAGTGGGTGCTGCTGGATCGCATTCGCCGACTCGTCGACAACGATCCGTGTCGTGCGATCCGAGTCGTCGTCAGCCTCGCCGTAGATGCCATCGGGGGCATAGGCGATCTTCGCCGAGTGCAATGCGACGAGATCGTCGATCCGGGCCCGCAGCTCCGCAGGCATCGAGGTGTATGCGCTGTGCTGATCGGCGAACAAGGTGTCGCCTCCCTCGGGTGGGATGACCTTTCCGTAGAGGCATGTTCCATCGGGCGGGAACTCCTGGAAGCTCCAGTCGGCATGGAATGACTCGGCGAAGATCGACGCGGTCTCGTCGGCTCGACGATGCAACGCAATGACATGCGGATGCCCTTCGATCGACTCGATGAACGGATCATCGCCGAACGGACCGAAGTAGCGGGTGAATCGCTCGAGATCGTCGTCGGTGAGGTCCTGACCAGGAAATGCGAGCACCCTGTGTTCCAGCCAGGTGGCTCGAACCTCGGCAACCGTCTCAGCGGAGAGTTCGGCACGGAGGTCGATCCCTCGAATGATCGCGCCGCATGCGGCGCCGCTCGGCTCGACCTCGAACTTGTCCATCCGGCCACGATCGCGCACGCTCGATGCGTTCTACGATCCGTAGCAATGGCTACTGATTCCACGACGGCGATCTCCGGCACCACGGCGTGGCACGCCCTCTCGCCAGACGACGCGTTGGATCGCCTCGACGTCGACGCCGACGTCGGCCTGACGACTGCAGAGATCGTGCGTCGCCAGACCAAGTACGGGCTCAACGAACTCGACGAGGTAGAACACGAGAGCCGCCTCGCGGCATTCATTCGCCAGTACCGCAACCTGCTGCAGATCGTGCTGCTGGTGGCCTCGGTCGTCGCCTTCGCCATCGGCGAGATCTCGACCGGTGCTGTCGTGTTTGCGATCACGCTGTTCAACGCGATCCTTGCGCTCAATCAGGAGAGCCGGGCCGAGAAGGGTCTGGCGGGTTTGCGCGACATGTTGCACCCCGAAGCGACGGTGCGCCGCGACGGCGACGAGGCCACAGTCGGCGCCGAACAGCTCGTGCCAGGCGACATCGTGTCGATCACCCACGGCGATCGCGTGCCCGCCGACGGCCGACTGCTCTCGATGGCCAGCTTGGAGACCGACGAGGCGAGCCTGACAGGCGAAAGCACACCGGTGCTGAAACGGCTCGAAGCGGTCGCCCCGGAGACCGCGCTCGCCGATCGCACCGACTTGGTGTTCGCCAACACAACCACCACGCGGGGCAGTGCCACCTTCGTCGTCACCGCAACCGGCATGTCGACCGAGGTCGGCAACGTCGCCGGAATGCTGCAAGAGACCAAGACGCAGACGACGCCGTTGACCCGACAGATCGACTCGCTCACCCGGCTGATCCTCGGTCTGGCGGCGATCGCCTTCGTGGCCATCGTGTTCATCTTGCGTGTGCGCGAGGGCGACTCGTGGTCGGACCTGTTCAACGTGGGTGTGGCCCTGGCAATCGGCGCGATCCCCGATGCGCTTCCGGCAGTGGTGACCGCCGTGCTGGCCCTCGGAACGGTGCACATGTCGCAACGCGACGCCATCGTGAAGACGCTCCCATCGGCAGAAGCGCTGGGCTCCACATCGGCGATCTGCACCGACAAGACCGGCACGCTCACGGTCGGGCAAATGACCGTCCGCGAGCTCGCCCTCGCGGATGGCGGTCGGTACACGGTGACAGGCGAGGGATACACGACGACCGGCACCATCCGTCACGTCGGCGCACACTCCGAACCGCTCGATCCGTACCTGCTGCCGATGGCGCTGTGCTCCGATGCCGTCGTCGACGACGGCGAACTCATCGGTGATCCCAACGAGGGCGCGCTGGTCACACTGGCCGAGAAGGGCGGGATCGACGTCGACGCGACCAGGCAGGCGCACCCACGCCTGGCGACGGTGCCCTTCGACTCGGCGTACATGCTGATGGGCACCTTCCACGATGCACCAGGTGGCCCGAGCGGATTGGTGCGCGGCTACGTCAAGGGTGCACCCGACGTGCTCCTCGAGCGATCGAGCAATATGCGCACCTCCGACGGATCGGCGGCCGAGTTGACCGACGACGACCGGCAGCGGCTCCGCAAGGTACTCGCCGACATGGGAGGCCGCGGGCTGCGCGTGATGGCGGTCGCCGTACGCGACATCGCGCGCGACCACTTCGACCCGGACGCCGATCATCTCGACGACATCAACGACCTCACGTTCCTGGCATTGACCGGCATCGTCGACCCGCCCCGACCCGAGGTGAAGTCGGCGATCGAGAAGTGCAAAGGGGCTGGCATCCGGGTGCGCATGATCACCGGCGACCAGCTCGTGACGGCACAGGCCACCGCCCAAGAGTTGGGGATCGAAGGCGAAGCGATGACCGGCCATGACTTCTCAGCATTGAGCGACGACGACTTGGCGGCTCGGCTCGACGGGCTCGGCGTGGTTGCCCGGGTCGCTCCCGAGGACAAGGTGCGGCTGGTCGACGCGCTGCAACGCCAAAACAACATCGTGGCGATGACCGGCGACGGCGTCAACGACGCACCGGCGCTCAAACGCGCCGACATCGGTGTCGCGATGGGAACCGGCACCGACGTCGCCAAAGATGCCGGCAAGATGATCCTCGTCGACGACGACTTCGCAACGATCGTGGCCGCCGTGGAGGAGGGACGCGGCATCTACGACAACCTGATGAAGTACATCCGGGTGCAAATGGCCAACCTGATCGGGTTCGTCGTCGGGTTCCTCCTCGCCGCGGCAATCGCCGGCACCGCCTTGTTCGAGCCGAGCCAAGTGCTTTTGGTGCACTTCGTAGTCGTCGCTTCGGTCGGCGCGGCGCTGGGGTTCGACACCCCGGCGCCGGACCTGATGCAGCGAGCACCACGCGACGCCGACGCACCGGTGATCTCACTCAGACTCGGAGCGCGCATCGTGGTCGCAGGCGCGCTGATGGCCGCGTTCACCGTCGCCGTACGTCAGTGGGGTGAGGCACAGTACGACTCAGCGGCGATTGGCGAGTCGATGGCGTTCGTGACCTTCGCGTACGCACACATCGCATTGGCGCTCAACCTGCGCTTCGAAAATCTGACCATGTTCCAGCGATCGACTCTGTCGAACCGCAATCTGTGGTTGGCGTTCGCCCTCGTATTGCTGGTGCCGATCCTGGTCACCGAATTCGGTGTCCTCCGTGACGTCTTCGAGACTGTGCCCTTGACCGCAAACCAGTGGGCGATCGGCGCTGCTGCTGCGCTCGTGTTGCTCGTCATCGGCGAATTGGCCAAGCTCGGCGAGCGGGTTGGAATCATTCCGCGGACATAACGATCAACGATGCGGTCTGCTCGGCGATCGACCGCTCTTCATCGGTAGGAATGACACAGATCGCCCTTGGTGAGTGGTCGGCGGAGATCCGCACCTCACCAGCGTCGTTGCGCGCCGCGTCGACGATGAAGCCGATGCCGTCGAGGTTGGCGCACGTGGCTGCTCTCACTGCGCGGCTGTGCTCGCCGATGCCACCGGTGAACACGAGGGCGTCGCAACCGCCCAGCGCCGCAAGATATGAACCGATGTACTTCTTGATGCGGTACACGAAGACATCGAAGGCCAGGGCCGCCGCTGTGTCGCCTGATGCTCGCCGATCGAGGAGGGTGCGCATGTCGGAGTCACCCGACAACCCCAACAACCCGCTGGCGTGGTTGAGGTCATCGACGACATCGCTCGCCGAGTGACCAGTCGCGGCTACGACGTGGCCCACCACGGCGGGGTCGAGGTCGCCGGATCGAGTACCCATCACCAGACCCTCCAGTGGTGACAGACCCATCGACGTGTCGATGCTGCGCCCGCCGTCGATGGCGGCCATCGACGCACCGTTTCCCAGGTGAGCTGAGATCAATCGGACATCGGAGAGCGGGCGGCCGAGAACCTCGGCGGCGCGTTGCGCAACGAACGAATGCGAGGTGCCGTGGAACCCGTACCGGCGCACACCGTGCTCCAGATACCAACGCTCGGGCACCGCGTACCGGTAGGCCCGCGGCGGCAACGTGCTGTGGAAGGCGGTGTCGAACACAGCGACTTGGGGGTCGTCGGGCCAGAGTCGTCGAGCGATCTCGATGCCTTCGATGTTCGCCGGATTGTGCAACGGGGCCAGCGGAATCAGCTCGCGCAGGGCCTCGATCACTGCGCTGTTGATCAGGACGGGCGTCGAGAACAACGTGCCGCCGTGAACGACCCGATGGCCGATGGCGTCGACTCGGTGGCCGTGGAGCGCATCGACCACAGCATCGAAGGCCGTGTGTGAGTCGGTAATCTCTTCGACGGACCCTCCGGTGATGCGGTCACCGGACGCGTGATCGATGAGCTGGTACTTCACTGACGAACTGCCGGCATTCAGCACGAGCACTCGCTCCACCGGACGACCCACGCCCGGACCCTAGCGGCGACGACATGACACGTTGTTGACGTTCGCTCTACACGCGCTTTGATGGAATTCCAGTGGCGGTTGGAGCTGCTGAACGCCGGCCACGCAGGGCGATAGCCTCGCGGCGTGGCCGAAGCACGGATCTATCACAACCCGAATTGAAACTCGTCGAAGAACGCCGTAGCGGTCGCTGCGGACATGGGGATCGACGTCGACGAGGTGCGCTATCTGAACGCGCCTCCGGACGAGGAGACCCTTCGCTCGATCATCGACGGATTGGAAGACCCGGTCGAGAACCTGGTCCGCAAGGATGCCCAGTTCAAGAAGCTCGGCCTCAACGAAGATGACTACGTCGGCAATGTCGACGCTGTGGTCGAGGTGTTGCTCCAGTATCCGCGCCTGATGCAACGACCGATCGTCATGCGCGACGGCCGGGCGATCATCGGCCGACCGTTGGGCGACGCCAAGGCGAAGGACCGTCTCGCAGCCATCTTCAGCTGACGCTGCGTTCAGTCCAGCGCGTCGAGTTCGGCAATCGCCGCGGCTGGCGCCGTCAACCGGTACGACGCATCGAGCAGCTCAGTGACTTCGTCCCAGTCGTGGTCGGCGCCGAGGTCGACACCGACCCACCCCGATGGGCCCAGATACGCCGGAACGTAGACCCCTCGCTCCTCGAGTAGCGCTGTGCGATCCTCGGGGTCCGGCACGATCACGATCGAGTGCGGACGTTGCACCCACTCACCGTCGACCTTGAGCGAACCGCCGTAGTACGCGAACACCTTCTTGGTGAAGAACGCCGGCCGGCCATGTGACACCTTCTCGTCGGCGCGCGGCAGTGTCCGGGCGATCGCACGCACACGACCGAGGATCGGGTCGTCGTCGTCGAACATCTGAGGGTGCGCCACGGCAAGAGCGTTGCAGATTCGTGCTGCCGCTACGGCTCCAGAGCGGCGATGACGCGTTCCACGTCGCGCTGGCTCGTGTAGTGGACGAACGAGAGCCGGACGACGCCGTCGGCCGGCTCCACGCCCACGGCATCGAGCAGACGCCACGCATAGAAGTGTCCGCTGTTGGTCTTGATGCCGCGCTCGACGAGGCGGCGAGCGACGGCTGCGGGCGCTTCATCGCGGGGCACGAACGCGACGGTCGGGCAGCGGTGCAGCCGGGGCTGGTCGACCGAAGCGGGACCGAGGACACGCACACCGTCCATGGCGCCAAGCGTTGCCAGCAACTCAGCGGTCAAACTGCTCTCGTGAGACTGCCACCGACGAGTGACGCGTCGACACGCGGCCCAGAGCGACCCGCCAGCATTCGGCCGGTGAGCGGCATCGAGCAACTCGACGTAGTCGAGGACCGCGGCCGATGCGGCGACCTGTGCATGGTCGGGACCTGCCGGGTTGAGCCGCTTGTCGGATTCATCGGCATTGAAGAAGTGGCCCTGGTTCGGGAGCTCGTCCATCAGGCCGTTGCGAACCACCATCAGGCCCTGGTGCACGGAGTAGGTCTTGTACAAGCTGAACAGATACACGTCAGCGTCGAGCGCGGCGACGTCGGGGATCCCGTGCGGCGCGAGTGCCACCCCGTCGACCACTACCCGTGCGCCGACGCGGTGGGCGAGCGCGCAGACCCTGGCAACGTCGTTCTCCTGTCCAACGATGTTCGACGCATGAGGAAGGGTGACCACTCGCGTCCGCTCCGTCAGGAGCACCGCCAACTCCTCGATGTCGAGCAGTCCGCTGGCCGGATCGACGGGCCACTCGACGAGGGCCGCACCCGCTCGCTCGGCTGCGCGCCGGATCGCTCCGGTGTTCGCCTCGTGGTCTTGGTTGGTCACGATGACCTCGTCGCCGGGCCCGAGCACATCGGCGAATGCGTTGGCCAGCACGTAGGTGTTCGCCGACGTCGACGGACCGAACACGACCTCGCTGTCGGCCACCCCGAGCGCCTCGGCCCACCTCGACCGGGAGCGATCCATCGCTGCTCCGGCCGCCGCCGACGCCGCGTAGGCGGAGTACGGCTGCACCTTCATCTCGGTGTAGTAGCGGGTCAGCGCGTCGATCGTTTGTCGACAGGCGAACGAACCGGCGGCGTTCTCGAAGAAGGCGTCGCCGCGCTCGCCCGCGAATATCGGAAACTGCTCTCGAACGAGACCGAGGTCAAGCGACGCGTCGTTACTCATCGGCAACGACCGTAGCGAGGCGGCGACGACGCAGGGGTCGAGAGGTCCTAGCTCGGAAGCGGGTCCGGCAGTAGCCGCCACTTCGACCATCCGAGCTTGATCTCGGCATCGGTGAGCAGACATGACTCGAACTCGGTGATGAGGGCCGGCTCGTCCATGTCGATGCCGATCACGACGATCTCCTGGCGCCGGTCGCCCCACGGCGCCACCATGATGTCCTCGATTTCGGCGCGCTCGGCTGGGTCGGTCGGCCATCGTTCGGCCGGGACCGCCGACCACCAATAGCCGACCGGCCGGTAGCCGGTCATGCGGCCGGCTTTGGACAACTCCCACGCTTGCTGCGGGCGTGTCGCAATCCAAGAGAACCCTTTCATCCGCAGGACGCCCGGCCACTGCTGGGCGAGCAGCGACTTGAGTCGCTTCGGGTGGAACGGGGCGCGGGCCCGCCACACGAAGCTGGTTACCCCGTACTCCTCGGTCTCAGGACTCTCGTCACCACGCATCGTTGCCATCCACCCCGCGGACTGCGCGGCCTTCTCGAAGTCGAACAAGCCGGTGTCGAGCACATCGTCGAGTTCCACCTGCCCGAACGAAGTCGACATGATGCGCGCACCCGGGTTGAGACCGCGCAGGATTGCCGTAAGTCGATCGACGTCCGACTCAGCGACCTGATCGATCTTGTTGACGACGATGATGTCGGCGAACTCGACCTGTTCGACGAGCAGGTCGGCGATCGTGCGTTCATCGTCCTCACCGAGGCTGATGCCGCGGGTCTCGAGGAAGTCGCCCGCGTCGTAGTCGTGGAGGAACGCCGCCGCGTCAACCGTGGTGACCATCGTGTCGAGCCTCGCGATGTCGGACAATCCAACGCCGAGTTCGTCGGTGAACACGAAGGTCTCGGCGACGGGCAATGG
The DNA here is from genome assembly GCA_039177505.1 of Actinomycetota bacterium. Lineage (GTDB taxonomy): Bacteria > Actinomycetota > Acidimicrobiia > Acidimicrobiales > Ilumatobacteraceae > JABSQH01. The sequence goes on from JBCDFR010000008.1 coordinate 52,611, forward strand.
CTCGGAGATGCCGGTTGACTCGATGAGCAAGTAGTCGAACCGGCCCGCTCGGGCGAGCTTGGCCACCTCTTCGAGCAGGTCTTCACGAAGCGTGCAGCAGATGCAGCCGTTGCTCATCTCGACGAGGCGTTCCTCGACGCGATCGAGATGGGCCCCACCATCGGCGACGAGCTGGGCATCGATGTTGACCTCGGACATGTCGTTGACGACCACGGCGACACGTTTGCCCTCGCGGTTGGACAGCACATGGTTGAGCAGGGTGGTCTTGCCTGAGCCGAGGAATCCGGACAGGACCGTGACCGGAAGCCGGTCGTCGAGAGCGGTTGCGGGGGGCATACCCATGGACGCTAGCGTTTATGAGAATCATTCTCATTCATCGCATGCCAGACATCTTTCCCATGTACACCAACCACGAGTGCGCACCGCTCGAGTGATCCAGACCGACACTCTGATCGTCGGCGCCGGGCCACAGGCGCTGACGGTGGTGGCCCGGTGGGTGTGCGACTGACCGGCGAGCGTCGACGACATCGTGGTCGCAGATCCGTCCGGCTGCTGGATGCAGGCGTGGGATCGACAGTTCGGCCAACAACGGATCGAGGTATTGCGTAGCCCTGGCGTCCACCACCCGGATCCAGACGTGATGGCGCTGTTGCACGCCAATCACTACGACCCGTGTCCCGACCGACGCGAGGACATGGCATCGGGCGGACCGCTGAGGGGGCCGCTGCGGCGGCCAACGACCGTCGCGTTCGCCCAGTTCTGCCGCGACGTCATCGACCGCGCTGGGCTGGCACGACGAGTCGTGCCGACGTCGGTCTTCGAGTTGCACCAACTCACCTCGGGACGGCCGAGTCGTTGGCGCGCGGTACTGGACGACGGCAGGTCCGTGTTTGCGCGACAGGTCGTGTGGGCCGGCAATCCGCGGACCCCGAACCTGCCTCCTGACGTCGCGGTGTGTCGTGCGACCGTTCACAGCAGCGAGGTCGACATCGACACGGCGACGCCCGGCCAACACATTGCGGTGCTCGGCGGAGGACAGACGGCGGGCCAACTGGCACTGCAAGCCGCTCGATCAGGCGCCGAGGTGACGCTGGTCAGCCGGGGGCCGCAGCGCATCAGCAATCTCGACGTCGACGCTGGATGGCTGATGAACGACCACCTCGGGCCGTTTCAGTCGATCGACGACCCGTGGCAGCGACGCCAGGTGGTCGAGGACGCTCGCTGCGGTTCGATCACGGCCGACCTCGGAAATGCGCTCCGTGCCGCCGGGGTGCGCCATGTGTGCGAGGCGGGCCAGCTGTCCGCCACATCGTCGTCGCGCGGCGCCTTCATTCGTGCCGGTGGCACGGCGTTGGATGTCGACAATTTGTGGTTGGCGACCGGATCAACCCCCGACTTACGCATGGCGCCCGCGTTGGCGCAGCAAGCCGCGTGCGGCGCACCTCACGTCGACGGATGGCCGGTCCTCGATCGACGCCTGCACTGGCAAGCGGGGCTCATCGTGATCGGTGCCCTTGCTGCGCTCACCCTGGGACCAGCAGCCGGGAACCTCGGAGGTGCTCGCGCCGCGGCGGACGTACTGGCCGACCAAACACCGCGGCTCGCGGCGCGCGCCTGCTGACCGCGTCGACTCGAACCGCACACTGCGCGGTCGTGAGACCTAGGTTCGTGCAGATGATTTGGCGCCGCACGACAAGGTCTGAAAAGGGGGCGCGATGACCGTCGGCATAGGAGTGAACGTGCCGCTGGACCCCTCGGATCTTGACGCCGCCGGACTGATGCAACGGCTCTTCGGGATCCCGTTCGAACGATTCGCGACGTACACCCCGGTCGGCCCCGCCGAACAGATCGACAAGTTCTTCCGGCCATATGTCGATGCTGGGGTATCGACACTGAACCTCACACCGTGCGGACCGGATCGAGCATCCGAGATCGACACGATCGCCACAGCGCGCGCATCGCTCGACTCGTGATGACGACGAACAGCGTCGGGGTCAACCACAAGCGAAGTTGGTACGAGTTACTCGCCGACGAGACGAGCATGCCGGCGTCGACGGTATGCCTCGTCGATCCCGGCGTGGTCCATTGGGGTTGGACGGCGACCACCGAGGGCTGGCGTCAAGACAGCGCACGGCCGCGGCCGCTTTCGTGTTCACGATGCCGATGAGCGAGTCGATCCGAACGCTGCGAGCCGGCGGGCGTGCGGCGGTCCCGCTCGGCGTGGCGGGATTGCCATTCGGTCTCGTGTACGGCGTTGCCGCGGCGGAGAGCAACCTCTCCACGTGGCTCGGTGTCGCAGCCTCGTGGATCGTCTTGGCCGGCGCCGCACAACTCACCATGGTGAGTTTGTTCGACGACGGGGCCGCTTGGCCGCTGGTTATCGGAACAGCGCTATTGATCAATGCTCGTTTCGCCCTCTACAGCACAGCGCTGGCATCGGCGTTCCGGCAGTTCCCAGCGCGTTGGAGGTTCACGCTCCCGTATCTGCTCACCGACCAAGCCGCCGCGCTGACCATCGTCCACTACGACATCGAGCAAGATGCGGCACGGCGACGCTGGTGGTTTCTCGGCGCCGGCTTGACCTTCGCCATGGGATGGTGGACCGGAACCCTTCTCGGTGTGTTTGCCGGAGACCTCATTCCCGCCGATGTCGACATTGCTTTCGCCGTTCCCGCAATGTTCATTGCAATGTTGGTGCCAACGGTCGTCAGCAGACCGATGCTCGCCGCTGCCCTCGTTGCCGGAGTCGTCACCGTCGTGGGGGCGGGCCTGCCGAGTGGACTCAACGTGATCCTTGCTGCCGTCGCAGCGATCGCTGTCGTGCGTCTCGTCGATGTCGGTCGGGGGTGAAAATGTCGGCCGCACTACAGATCCTCGCAGTTGGGCTCGGGACCTATCTGTTGCGCGTGTCGGCGATCGCCATCGTGGCCCGATCGCCGGAGACGTCCGACGCCACCCAGTCCACGATGCGGCTGATCGCACCCGCCGTGCTCGCCGCACTCCTCGCTGATCAGTTGTTCGTTCGCCGCGGGTCGGTGACGCTTCACTGGCCGTGGCTCATCGCGGCAGTCGTTGCCGGCGTCGTCGCCTACCGCTGGCGATCGCCCGGGGTGACCATGCTCGTCGGCATCGCTGCCGCATGGCTACTCGACTCGGCGATGTAGCTCCACTTGAGACGACGGCTACACCGCCATATGGCTGCAGTTGTAGCTACACATTGCCGAGGAACTGGTCGACCGCGGCGGCTGCCGACCTCGCGGCGGCGTGAACCGAACTCCAATCGTCGAACGAGGTATAGGCGTCGCCAGCGAAGTACACGCGGTCGCCGAGCGGTTCGGCGAGCACGTTCGTGACCGATTCCGATTCGTCGTCAGCGAGGTATCCGCCGCGGGCGAACGGCTCGTCGTTCCAGTTCTGCACCAGGTGCTTCACGTACGAGCGCGACGCTGCGCCATCGAAGGTTGCATCGAGTTCTGCGAGCACGTCGGCGAGAAACTCCTCGTCGGACATCGCGCCGTACCGTTCAGCAGGCGCCCCGACGCTGAACAGGCCGAGGATGCTCTCGCCGGTTTGTTGACCATACGCCGCGTCGTAAAAGAGGCGCTGGCCGTCACCGGTGTCGGAGTCAGCGTACGCCAGCGCAGCGGGGTAGAACGTCTCCTCGAACTCGAAGAACGCTTTGAAACCGCTCCACACCTCGGCGCCATCGATCGCTGCCTGGCGGTCCTCGTCGAGCGGCGGCCTGAATGCGACGTCGCCGAGCTGGAGGATGCGCAGCGGCACGGTCACGATGACGTGGTCGGCCTCGTGTAGTGCTCCGTTGCTGTCGGCCAGGACAACCCGGTCGTCCCGACCGTGATCGACCTCGACGATCGGGGTGTCGTACTCGATTGCGTCGGCAATGCCTGGGAGTACGTAGGTCTCGTAGAAGTCGAGCCAACTCGACCCGACGAACTTGCTGTCGACATCAAAAATGATCGGCTTGATCGGCACCGTAACGATGGCGTCGTCCACATACGCGACTTCGTCATCGCCGGTGTACTGCACGAGTTCAGAGGTGATCTCAACGTCGTCGTCGTTGACGATCTCGTCGAGAATGTCCGCACCGACATGGACCCACTCACCACCCAGCGCGATCGGGAAGTCGGCGAAGTCGCGGTCGTGGCGGATACGTCCACCGTACGTGGGGCCGGCCTCGAGCACCCGCACGTCGACGCCGCGCTGGCGCAGCAGGTGCGCCGCCGACATCCCAGCCGGGCCAGCACCGACCACGATCACCGACGCGCCTTCGTCGGCGGCCCGTCCCGGCGCTCCGTCGCTACCGGCCGAGGTTGATGGCGCAGCCGCGTCATCGTCGGTCGATGCCGTCGTGCTCGCGTCGTCGTCGGCGTCGTCGCTGCATCCGGCGAGGATCGCCGCGACGGCTGCGACCGAGCCTGATACGAACGTGCGACGACGAATCCACGCACCGCACGCTTGGGCTGCTGGTTCGTCCACCGCACGGCGACGCTACCGGCTGCCCCACATCACCGACTTCGCTGGGCGACGCGACGCTGTCACTTTTCGAGGGTCTAGGTCACGACGCACTCACACGCATCGACACGGCCGACGGCGGGCCGCTGAGCGTACGAGCGGCCGCCTTCCACATTGCCGGCCATGAGGCCCACCACCGCGGCAGCATCCGCGCCAACTATCTGGAACGCGTGAAGCGCGGCGGCAACGAAGGTCAGCGACGGGCGTACCCACCGGTCTTGTCGAAGGCGCGTCCTATGTCGTCACGTCGAAGGCGCCGATCGGTCGGGGGTCTCCGTTGACCAGCACGTCGACGCGATGGCGACCCGGATATGGGGTCCGCGTGGTGTGCACCCGTAACGACACCTTCTTTCGCACGGTTGCCGTCGCACCAGGCGGTACATCCATTTCAGCACCCTTGAACACCTTCGGCGACGTCGACCCGTTGGCCTTCACGAAGTGCACTCGGAAGTCGACGAGCGCTCCCAGTGGACGATCGGTCGGGTTGTGCAGCTCGATCCAGACGTGGGTCGATGCGCCGATCGCTACCTCCGCTGGCTCGTAACCGGATGCCACGACGTGCAGCGGCGAGTCGCGGCCGTAGCCGATCACTTCCAGTGCATCGGGATTGCCCTGCTTGATCATCGTCCGCAGCGCATGCTTGACGAGTCGCTGGCGGTCCACCGGCGCGTCGGGCCACCAGCGGCGGGCGATGTCGACCGCCACGTCGGGATGGTCCTTGGCGATGTCGTTCACACAGTTCGCCACCGATCGGCGAACGTATTCGGAGTCGTCGTCTTTGAGGCGCTCCAAGAGTTCCACAACCGGCGCGGGGTCTTCCATGAACAGACGCAACCTCGGCGCCCACGGCAGCCGTGGTCTGGTTCCTTCAGAGACGAGGCGTCGGACATGCTCACTCTCATCGCCGGTCCAGCGCCGACACTGATCGAGGGTCGCGACGGTCTGCGCTTCGAGGAACGGGCGAATTGCGAATTCGGCGGTGAAGCGGACCGTGATCTCGCGCAGCGCAACCATCGAGATCTCGAAATGATCGAGCCCATGCTCACCGATGAAGTCCGATAGCGGCAGGTAGCGAAACGATGCCATCCCCCGCAGCTCCTCGGGTGGGCCCTCGTTGCGCAACGCGTCGATGAGCATCCGGATCGCCACTGCGCGATCTGCTGGGAGCGCACGGGCGAGTGCGTCGGCGATGTGCCGGGCGCGCGGGCGCAGCTCGAGTTCGTCATACCCGTCGCGGCACTCGGCGAGAAACGTCTCGGTCGGAAAGTCGTCGGCAACCGCACCGACGAGCCTGACGACATAGTCGGCGACTTCCAGCCCGAACGACTCCTTCAGCGGCGCAGCCACGAACTCGACGGTACCGACGTCGCGACGACCATCTCCTACCACGGGTGGCCGGAGATGTCAGCGAAGCCGGAGCGATCATCGACCCCTGAACGCGAAAACCCCCCGCCGTCTCACGCCGCGAAGGGCGGAGACAGCGGGGGCGTGTGGGGATGGGTATCTACTCAACCTACGGCGGTCTACCTGTGCGAATCCTGAACGGGGTCCAAACACCGGCCGAAGGCTGGGGCTGAATGGGGGATCTCAATTGTCGGGGCCAACACTTCTGATCCGTCGGCGAGAGAATGGGCGTACGCCGACCGATGTCGCCCACAAACCGACGTCGGTCGACACAGATCTTTGGGGGTTTGTTGCAGCTCGTATGGAACTCGAACCTGGAGTGACGTGGACCCGTTTGGCGGAAGCATTCTCCGCTTGACCGCTCCGACGACCACGAATCGCTCTGGAGCCGCGCGGTGGATGCAACGCGCATGCCGGACCCAGACTCCGCTACGAAGTGAGTCGGCGTTACGCCGGTGATTTGCAGCCCGTACGGGATTCGAACCCGTGCCGCCACCTTGATGAGAGCTGACGAAGAGCCAGCCGCAGCCACGACCTGCAACACCCGCTGCACCAGCCCGGTGAGGAGCCCGCCCTCGCCGGTGAGCGCGACATCTTCAGCTATGGCCTGCTCGACGAGCTGGTCAGCTGCAGCACCCAACAACGTGTCAGGTGCCAGCACCCCTCGCCCGACCGGACCGGAGGCCATCGCAATGATCCTTCCCGGCCCACGACTCCTCGCCGCGGACCAACAGGACCACCCTCAGTTACACGCTCCCTGCGACAGTCCCGAGCGAGGCGTCAGCTCCAATCGGCAATCTTGTTCAAGGTGGTGTCGGATACGACGGGGATGACCGGGGCGACTGAGTGAAGAGCTCCGATGACCTCATTTGTGGACAGTCCGCCGGCGACGCCATCGAGCACAGCTGCTAGTTGCTCGTCGTTGAGCTGCTCGTGATGCTCGGCCTCGGCGTCGGTGAGGATCGTCCGGTGCTCGGTTGCTGGCGCGGCGCGCAACGTGTCGCGCAAGGAGTCATCGGTCGCCAAACGTTCGATCAGTGGCTTGATGTGATGTTCGGTCATCACCCCCACAATACGCATCCGACCACACGCGTGCACGGCGAAGTCGGGCTTCTCCTCGTCGCCGCAGCCGTCGTCGCTCGAGCCTTCCCCGACGAACCATCTCACGGCACAACAGGCCCAACCAACGCCGTGTCCACCAACCCTTGGAGGAGCCGCTGTAGCCGGTCCCGGTCGATGAGCATCCGCTCGGTTGTCACAACCCGCGCATCTCCGATCGGGTGTGCTTCGAGGGAATCCTGACTCGTCTCGTAGTCGGCTGTTGGTGGGAGACCGCCGAAGCAATCACTGCCGACGATCGGATCATCGAACTCGATCTGTCGGAGTGCTCGATCGACGGCGCGTCTGCGGCCACGTCTCCGACTACGGCATCGAAGATCTGATCTGTGCGAAGAAGCGACCGCTTGGCACTGCCGAGCACAAGTTGCCAGTTCCGTTGGGGATGCGTTGGCCGATCGGGCGAACCAACTCGTGGCTGTCGAACCACGGCCAACTCCGCCGCAGCACCGACCGGCGCATCGAATGCCGACTGGCCCAACTCGCGCTCGCGATGATCATCACGATCAAACTCATCGAATAGCGCAGCCGCTACAGCCCCACTCGCTGAGACCCTTAGTGGACACATTGGACACGCCCGCGAATCGGTGTGATCGATTGATGCCCTCTAGCTGGGGGTTTGTTGCAGCCCGTACGGGATTCGAACCCGTGCCGCCACCTTGAGAGGGCGAGAACGATCGTCCGACTCGTGTTGTCCGATGCCGATTTATGTGGTCTGAGCAGGGAGAACACTACACGCCGTGTTGATGCGTGTTCTTGAGTATCGGCCAATACCGCTCCGTAGATTGGCAAAGGGATTGGCAATGTCGGATTGGTTCAGCGAGGGGGACCTCCCGCTGGGCAGGCAGCTTCTGCGCGAGATCGACAAGGGCCTCCGGAAGGCTCGCTTCGAGATCGTGCTGGGTTGGGCCGAGCATGCGGCTGATCTGCTAGCCGTGCAGCATCGAGCGCTCCGGCCGCTCTCTCCAGATGCCCTACTCGAGCGGGCTCCCTGACCGGGCGACGGTCCCGGCGATGTATGCGGACTTGCCCTACTGGCGGGCGCCGGCTGCGAACTGCTAGCCGTGATCGGCGCAGCCGAGTCGCATCGCAACGACTGCACCGCTTCCCGACAGGCCATACTCTCACTATGACGAGCCTGTCGGAGCGTGAGCGAGCGACGATCGCGTTCGCGCTGCGTCACCCCCGAGGGAGGTACGACGCAACGCGGACCGCACAGCTGTCAGGCGTCCCGCGGAGCACGGTGTACGACTGGCGCCGTGGCGGGATCTACAACTCCGACTACCTGCGCGCGAGCCCTGCGATTTGGTCGTACCGCGACCTTGTGATGCTGCGATTGCTCGCTTGGCTCCGCCAGGGTGGCATGGCCCGGCCTACTGCGGCTGAGAAGACTGCATCGGTTCGCGAACAGCTCAGCGCAGGCGTTGAGATCCGCCGTATCCACGCGACTGCGACCGACGTGGTGCTCGTGACGGATGAGGGCCGCGACGCACTCGACGACCGGGACAATCTTCTTCCGTCATCCGATTTCTACGCCTTGCTCGGCACGTTCGACTTGTTTGAGCCGATCGAGGAGCTCCGGTCGAAGCCGTCAGCTGCGGTATGGGCCCCCAACCTGGTGACGCCATCGGACCACTCATCCATCTCGCCCTGGGTGCTCGCCGGTGATCCGTGCGTTGAGCACTCGCGTATCCCAACCGCTGCGATCTACGCACTGCGGACGGAGCGTGAGCTCCCAGTCGAGGCAGTGGTCGAGTTGTATCCGGGCATCACTGCCGACGCTGTCGAGGATGTGACCGACCTCGAGGGCCGTCTGCGTGACCAACGGGCAGCGTGACTCGTTCTCGATCCTCCTCGATCAGGGGTTCCCGAAGCCGACGCAGTTCGCTATCTCTGAACTCGATCGGACGGTGACCGTTGAGCACCTGGCGGAGTTCGCTCCTGAGCTCGCCAGTCGGAGCACCCCGGACTGGTATGTGTACTGCGCCGCCGCTGAGAGCGGGTTCGATGCCCTTGTCGTGCGCGACCGCTCGCAGCTCGACCAGCTCGCGGAGATGTTCGTACTCGATCGCCTCAAGTCCTTGACGATCGTGACCTGGAGGAAAGGCATCGACGATCCGATTCGTGAATGGGGCCAACTCCTTGCGTACCTTCCACAGGTGAAGCGGCGCGCTACCGAGTCGGGGGGAAGAGCGCTCTTGCTCCCCGCACCGACACTGAGCAACGACTCGTACGTCAATCCGCGTGATCAGATCGGTGTCACCGCGCGCGACCTTCGCGTGTCGGCAGCCGAGGTTCGGCGAATGGCGCAAGAAGAGATCGAAGGATGGCTCCTCGCGAACGAGGAGCCCCCGGATCGCTTCGCCACGCTTCTCGCGTAACGAACCACTAGTGGGGCGGCCGCGCTGCGCGCGCATTACCGAGCGCCCACGACCGAGCGAGTCGTGCCGATATCGGATGGGTCAAGACACCGAACCGCCCGCGCGTTTCCGAGCACGTCCGCCGACCCGCGGAATTCGCAATGGTCAGTCGAACAGCGCCAACTCGGCAGCATCGGGAGTCTCGAACGAAGCGTGCCAACCGACGAGGTCAGCGCGAGAGATCGGCGCGGCGTCCCACGGCGGCGACGAGTTCCGAGACTCGATTCGCGCCCACAGCTCATCGAACGACACGTCGAGGAAATGCAGCTCGACGCCAACCCCGAGTTCACGAGCCGCCACTCGAAGCGCGTCGCGCTCCGCTCGTGCCCACAAGCCGAAGTCGAGCACGACGCTCGTTCCCAGCCGCAGAATCTCTCGGGCGAGGTCCCAGAGTTGCCGTTCGATCTTCTCGCCGACGTCGCGGTCCCACGGACTCGACCCGAGAGCCCATTGCCACTCATCCTTCGTAAGACGGACAGCGCCACGCGACGCGGCCAGCTCCTTCGCCACCGTGGTCTTGCCGGCACCGGGCAACCCACACGTGAGGAACAATCGGGCCTCGGACACGCCATCCATTCCAGCAGCCCCACACCACAGCCCGGCAACTACAACGGTCGGCGCCGTCCCTCACCGCGCATCCCAATACAGCGCGGATCACACCTCGCGTAGGTGCCGAACTGCTCGGGTCCGACCTGCTTCGTGCCCTGCACGATATGCGTGGCCTCTCGTAGGCGCCGCGACTTCGTTGCAACCACCTCCACGGCCTCACTCAGGTCTGATTACCGGTCAGTACTCGGCGACGATGGCGTCGTCGCCGCCTTGTACCGCCGGGGTGAAGCGGTCGCGAATGTGCAGCCATCCATCTCGCCCCGGCGACCCCTCGGCGAATCGGATGGCCTCCGCTTCGATCGCAGCGACGATCTCGGGAGCGGTCGAGACGTCGAAGCCGTATGCGAGGTCTGCTCGGACGACATCCTCCGAGAGCCAGATGGCTTCGGAGGCGTCGTCGAGCGACTGAAGGAGTCGGGCTGCCTCATTCACCCGATTGGGTGTGGTGTTGATGTATCCGTCATGGTCGAAGAACAGCCCACTGACGAGGCCTCTCCGGTAGGCCGCCGGAAAGCTCGCCGGGTTCCGAAGGGCGGCGTCGACGCCGTCCCACTTCACCACGAAAGTTCCCCGGTAGCCGCCCCGCTGCGCAACAGCGCGTCCGAGTCGTTCCATGTCCTCGTCGGACAAGGTGTCGAGGCCGATCTGGGCGAGCCGTCGTCCCAACTCCCCCTTCGTGAAATGCGATCCCGACAACTCGGCGATCAGAGCGTCGACGCTGTTCTCAAGAACGACAGCGAGCCGGTCAAGCGCCCACTCACACCACAGCCGGGTTGCGTTGACGGCGAGCGACGCGTGCTCGGCCGTCGCGACCGGTGCGGTTGCGCGTCCGTGGCCAGTACCGACCTTGTTTCGCATTTCGGCGAGGCTTGACACGATCGTCTTCGCCCCCTGGACGATGTTCCGAATCGCCCCGTCAGCCACGTCACCGTGTCCGGGCTGCCTGCCGAGCGTCGAGTGTGCCTTACCAACGACCGCTGGATAGTCGAGGCCTTCGTCTGCTTCGGTCCTGGCGACCAGGACCACCTTCGCCACGCACTCGCAGAGTTCCTTTGACCCACCGACGATCGCCGGGGGATCGTCCGCATCGACGGAGCGATTGAGCCGGTCAACTGCATCAGAGATCGCTGTCCACTGCGCGTCTCCGACCCCGGCCGTCCGTCGAAGGGTGATCCGGTCCACGGCACAAGCCTCGCTCATCCGAGTCGTCGCCAGGGCGACCCCGGTTGAAATCGCAAGGCACTCGGCTGAACAATCCTGAGCGGGCGGCCCAGAGCATCGGTGCCGTTTGCGAGTGGTGCGCGGTCTTCTGACTCGTGAGGGATATCGAGCGCCTTCCGGATGCCTCGGCCAGCGATACTCGGGCGGTGAGCTGGTCGAGTCCTCCGCTTCCCGATCATGGGGAGCTGAGTCGACTGGGCATCGTCGTGGATGGAGAACTCCACGCCGGCAAGCAGTCCCGAGTGCTCACCGGGACGATCGCCGGCCGCCCGGCCGTGGTGAAGCTCACCGACGCACAGTTGGCCGACCGGTCGACGCTGGCGAGCCGGATGGCGATGACGGAATCGCTCGCGGAGACCACTGATTCCGTGGTCGCTCCGATCCGGATCGCCGACTCGTTGGTGCACGTCGTTGGCGAGTGGTTGCTGACCGCGACGCCGTTCGTTTCAGGCCGGCCGGCCGACATTGCAGTCGCCGCAGATGCGAGTCTCCTCGGTCGAACGCTAGGTGAGCTGCACGCTGCGCTGGGCGCGATCGAGGCGTTGAATCTGCCTCCGGTTGCCGCGCTCGTCGACGATCACGGTGACCGGAGCCAATGGCAGCTCGTGCACGGTGACTTCAGTGATCAGAACGTCATTGTGACCTCAAGCGGGCCGAGCATCTTCGACTTCGACGACTGCGGCTACGGACCGGTGCTGTACGACGTCGCGAACTCGCTGTACATGGTCCTCTTCGACGCAGAGGTGAATGCGAATCCCGACCGATACCACGCGTTCCGTTCGCCATTCCTCGACGGATACGCAGACGCGACCGAGCGATCGCTCGACTTGGCCGTGATCGACGCACTCATCGGCGCTCGGATCGACGCGCTCGATCGCTGGCTCGACGACCTCGACAGTGCGCCGATCGGCATCCGGACATCGTCGCCGGAGTGGCGGGACGTGCTGCGCGCATTCGTCGACGCGCACGCGCACGACTCACTCTGATCCCGGCAGGACAATTCCGAGCGCCTGACTGAGCGCATCGGTGCCGTTCTAGAGCGGTGTGGTCGGTGTTGACGGGGTGGCGATACCGAGCACTTGCGAGTGTTCGACAGCGCGAAGCTGGCACGGTGGAAGCTGGCGCCGGCGAGCGATTGACGACGGACCGGTTGGTCCTCGAACCTCTGCAACTGGCCCACGCTGACGAGATGGTCGCCGTGCTGGCGGACGATCGTCTTTACGAGTACACCGGTGGATCCGCACCCACGCTCGACGCGCTCGTCGATCGGTACCGGCACCAGATCCGAGGGCCAGGTCGCGACAACGAAGAGTGGTTCAACTGGATCGCTCGCCGCATCGATAGCGGCGCGGTAGTCGGCTACGTCCAAGCGACCGTCATTGATGAGCGTGCGAACGTGGCATGGCTTGTCGGGGTCGACCATCAGCGGCAGGGCTTCGCGGGAGAAGCGGCCAAAGCAATGCTGGCATGGCTCGTCAAGCATGGGGTCCGCTCGTTCTCAGCGCACGTCGCTGTCGACCACATCGCGTCGGCTCGTGTCGCAGAACGGATCGGGATGGAGCGAACCAATGCCACCGACGACAACGGCGAAGAGGTCTGGAGCACAACGACTGCGGACGAACCGCCTCGTGCGAACTAATCGCCTCGCGTTTTCCGAGCACCCAACCGAGCGCCGTCGTGCCGCTATGGAGCAGGGGACGGTCGAGATCTCTTCATGTCGATATGCGTGGGCTTGGATGGTCATCTGGTTCCGACATTGTCCTGTGCGTGCGGACTCTCGGCTGTGAGGCCTCGTCGAGTCTGAGAGGATCTCCACATGCCGTCGACGACAACCGAGGTTGTGTGCGCAAACCTGATCCGCAACGACGTCGGAGCGGTCTATCTCGTTCGCGAGTCCAAGCCGGAGGCGCTTGGCCGGTGGTCACTTCCCGCTGGCCGTGCGGAGGTCGGTGAGTCGCTCCGCGCGGCGGCTGCGCGTGAAGCCGTAGAGGAGACCGGACTGGTCGTTGACGTCGGTCGGTTGATCGGGATCTATCACACGCCGCGGTCGCTTGAGGGTGGCTCCGCTGTCAGCTTCGTGTTCGAGTCCAGTGTCGCTGGCGGCGAGCCCGGTACCGGAGTAGACCGCCTCGACGTTGGGGTCTTTAGCCGGGACGAGATTGTTGAACTGTTCGAGGCCCGCATGGTGCGTGGCCGGCATGTTGCGCTGGCGCTTGATGCAGTCGACGGAGGGCGGTACCTCAGCGATGACGTTGTTGTCGAGATACTGCCGTCGGAGCCGCCTCGGCTGAACCATTCGCCGTGATCTGACTTCTGACGACGGCACAATTACGGCGCACTGGAAGGAGCGCCGAGGTGCCGTTCTCGGACGGGTGGATCGGTCGTGTTCGAGGTGCGATATCGAGCAGATCGGTCGTCTGCCCGGCACTTACGATCGCTGTGTGGTGGTCAAGTCAGCGTGTGTTTTCTGCGAGATTGTCGCTGGAGCCGATTCGAGAACGCTGGTGGCTGAGAACGAACTGGCCGTCGCGTTCATGGACATCGACCCAGTCACCCCCGGCCACGTTCTCGTCATCCCGCGATCACACTCAGTCGATCTCTTCGACATCGGTCCCGAAGACCTCGCCGCTTGTGCACAGCTCGCACGCCAAGTCGCCCGACGAGCAAAGAACCGCCTCGACGCAGACGGCGTCAACCTCCTGAACTGCAGCGGCGAGGCCGCGTGGCAGAGCGTCTTCCACTTCCATCTCCACGTCATCTTGCGGTTCAGCGACGAGCCGGAGAAAGACCGCATCGGACTCCCATGGGAATCAGCGCCGAGCACTCTCGAGGAGATTGAACGAATAGCCAACCTCTTGAAGTAGACGGGGCAGATCCACCGCACAATTGCGTGCGCCATCCCGAGCGCCGTCGTGCCGTTCTCGAGCTGTCTTCGTGGCTAAGCGTCGGTGTTGATATCCGCCTGCGGTCAGCTTCGGTGAAGCCACGCGAGGAGGTCGGGTGGCGCCGCTCGCGATGTCCGGGAGTAGTAGGCGGCGAGAGCCGCTGCGCTCAGCACGTCGGTGCCGGTCCCGGAATGACCGGACCGAAAGAAGCGGCTCTTGTCCAGCAGGACGGCTGAAGGGTCGGGTGCGAGCGCGTCGGCGTTGGCCCGCATCGACTCGAAAGATGCCGCCTGCAGAAGTTGGTCTGCACGCTCGCTCGCAACGTCGATCCCGAGGCGCCCGGCGATCCGTTGCATCTCGCCGTGAAGGTCGTGGAGAAGGTCGGCGTAGTGCACCAGCACGACGTTCGACTCGTCCTTTCGATTCCACGCATCGGTGAGGTGATGGAACACGCCCTTGAACGAATCCAAATCATCCTGAGCGGCTGCATCCGACTCGATCCAGCTGCGGAGCCAGTCATCAAGCGGTGGCAGTGCCTTGGGCTCGGCGAGTTCTGGATTGGCGGTGAGTTCGGCGACGCGTTGACGGTTGATGTTGTGGCTCTGGTGATACAGCGAGGCTGCCGCGTCGAGAGGATGTCGTGCAACGACGATGTACGTGACCCGACCGTCGATCGGAAGCCCGTCAAGTGGTGCGTGCGTCTTGATGACACGGCGGTGACGCTGCGCTTCGAGACTGGCGAAGACGTCTTCCTTCGGCAAGATGAGCCAGTCGAGCCACGGCGACATCTCTGCAAGTGGCCGCGGCAGGTCGGGTGTTTCGAAGATCAGCAGCGCGCAGATCATCTGGACCCAGGTGGTGCCGGACTTCGACCTCGTGCTGATGACGATGTCGCCACTGCGAAAATTGAAGTCGAGCCACCTTGCGCTGTCCTCGTCTCCCGACACGTACCGGATCGGCTGGGTCGTCACATCACGCGACGCTAGAGGTCGAGGACCCATCGGCGTCGGGGCACTAAACCGCTCATTCGCCGCAGGACAACGCCGAGAAGACACACCCATGCGGCGACCCGGCGCCCTCGCCGAAGCCGGCCAGTACTGCTCGAGTCGACCCGAGCGCGACGTGCCGCTATGGGCAGTTTGGCTGTCGAGCCTGCGGCGGGCGATATGGCGCGCTCGGCTGCGTGCGCCCGTCTTGTCGCGAGCGGACCGGCCGTGCAGGGTGCAGCTGTGGAGGGTCCGGTGGCCCGCTCTGGGTGCAGCATCGAGCGGATGAGCGCCTCGTGCGGGATCGTGGCCACGACGCAACCTCCGATATAGTTCTATATATATCGAATTATCGAACCACTGCCGTAGTGGACGTCGAGACATGCAGCGCTGGCTTTGCTGCGCTGTCGAATCCGAATCGTCTTCGACTCTTGCGTCGGATCATGGAGTGCTCTGACCCATCCGCGGAATGCGTCAGCGACGACGTTGCGCTGGGTGTGTGCGTTGGTGACCTGGCTGAGGGCCTCGGCATCGCGCCCTCGACCGTTTCGCACCACCTCAAGGAACTTCGACTGGCCGGCCTGATCTTTATGGAACGTCGAGGCCGCAACATCCGATGTCGTCTCAACACCGACGCGTTGGCCGTACTCGCGTCGGTCCTCGCAGTACCTCAACGTGCAGCAGCGTGACCAATAAATCGCGCAGCGAACCTGCACCGACCGCACCACATGATCTGAGAGGAGCCAGCAATGTCACGACACGACGGTGAGATCCGAATCACCTATTGCGTTGAATGAGGGCTTCTCGCCAAGGCCACCGGTCTGGTGGCCGCAGTTCACTCAGTGACCGACACAGCGATCACCTTGATCGGCGGCCACAGCGGCATCTACCAAGTCGCCGTCGGTGAGACCGTGCTCTACTCGAATCAGCAGAGCTGCACGACCCCGGTGCCAACCGACGCCGACCTGGTTGCTCAAATCGCGCAGATCGTCGGATTCGACGCTGCACCCACCCAGGGGCCGATTCAGATGATCGAGCAAGACGAGGGAGCGTCATGCCCCATCATCAGCTCGCTCGAAACGCCCGAGCCAGAGCCACACAGCCCGACACACTGAACCTCGCTCAACACAACTTGATCATCGGTCAGCTCCCCGCCAGCCGGCAAGACGCCGAAATCCGAGCAGCCAACGCACGCCACATGTGCCGATAGGCGGTGGTTTGACCGCGTGTGGTCGACGCGCTGATACCGGTCGGAACCGGGCGGGGGGTCTGCTCACGTCGGCTTGAAGGGCGGCTGGATCACCACGGCAGCGACTTACCGTCTCTAAAGAAGCCACCGGTCGGGCCGTCGTCAGGCAGTGTCGCTGCCCAGACGATGGAAGCGGCGCCGTCTTCGACTGGTCGGGCGCCCATCTGTTCGGCGCCGTCGAAGGTGGCGGTGAGTCCTGGTTCTGCGGCATTGACGAGGAACGGCTCTTTGAGTTCGGCAGCAAGGCTCGAGACGAGCGCGTTGAGCGCTGCTTTGCTGATGCCATAGCTCGCTGCAGCGCCACCACGTGCTGCGAGTCCGAAGTTGGGTTCGCCGTGGCTGCCTGCGCCTGATGACACGCAGACGATCCGCGGGGAGTCGCTGTTGCGCAGGAGTGGGAGGAACGCCTGGATGGTGCGCCAGGTTCCGTACAGGTTGGTGTCGAGGACTCGGCGGGACTCGTCGAGGTCGGCGCCGCTCGTGGTCTCGGACCAGTCGATGTA
The DNA here is from genome assembly GCA_039177505.1 of Actinomycetota bacterium. GTDB lineage: Bacteria > Actinomycetota > Acidimicrobiia > Acidimicrobiales > Ilumatobacteraceae > JABSQH01. The sequence goes on from JBCDFR010000008.1 coordinate 69,537, forward strand.
GGCGGCCGCGTTGTTGACGAGCACGTCGAGGTGGCCGACCTCGTTCGTGAAGCGTTCGGCGTAGGCGTCGATCGAGGAGGGCGAGGCGATGTCGAGCGGGGCGTCGATCGCATCCACGCCAAGTTTTGTTGCGGTGTCGGAGGCGGTCGCGGCGTCACGTCCGCTGACGTACACCTGCAGGCCACGCCCGGCGAGCTGGCGGGCGGTGTCGCGGCCGATACCGCGGGTCGATCCGGTGATGAGTGCGATCTGGGAGGTTGGTTCGGGCGACATCGGACAGTGCTCCTTGCATGTAACGGACTGTTCCGTCACAATGTCAGGATGTCGAGCGTGTCGTCAAGTCCTCGTTTGCCTCGCCGGTCGCGTGAGGAGCGTGAGCGCATCGTGTTGGACGCCGCTGCGGAGTTGTTTTACGCACGAGGGGTGCACGAGGTCGGGATGGATGAACTCGTCGAACACAGCGGTCTCGGCAAGGCGACCGTCTACCGCCTGTATTCGACGAAGGACCAGCTGATCGGCGCCTACCTCGAACGGACCCACGTCGGGATCATGGAGGCGATCGACACCGACATCGTCAACTCCGACGGACCGGCATCAGCGCTGCGGCGGATCGTCCAGTCGATCTGGGAGCACGTCAACTCGCCGGGATTCCGCGGGTGTCCGTTCAACAACGCCAGCATCGAGTTCGACGACGCCGAGCACCCCGCACGCGCCATGGCGCGACGGCACCGGACGCGGTTGTGCGACCGTCTCGTCAACGTGGCCGACCGACTCGACCCGGAACGAGGTGCCGAGATCGGCGAGCGACTGGCCGTCGTGATCGATGGCATCTACCTGAACGCCGCGCACCTCGGACCGAGCGGACCGGCGGCGAGCGGCCACCGCCTTGCACTCGCACTCATCGACGAACTCGAGCGTGGCGCATGATCGAGTCGACACACCACGACGGCCGACCGACGGTGCATTGCGAGACGGCGGCCGAATGGCGCCGGTGGCTCCGAGGGCACCACACAACAAGCGACGGGGTGTGGCTGATCGTCTGGAAACAGCACACCCAACGGCCAACGATTCCGTACCCAGACACCGTCGATGAAGCGCTCTGCTTCGGCTGGATCGACTCTCGCCCGAACAAGCTCGACGACGACCGGGCCATGCGTTGGTTCAGCCCCCGCAAACCAACGAGCCCCTGGTCACGGATCAACAAGAACAAGATTGCCCACCTCGACGCAGCCGGTCGGCTGCAACCGGCGGGGCACGCGCTCGTCGCAACGGCCAAGGCGAACGGTGCGTGGACGATCTACGACGAGATCGAAGACCTCGTCATCCCCGACGACCTCCGACAGCGCCTCGACGCCGCCCCGATCGCCGCGGACCACTTCTCTCGATTCCCAGACTCATCGAAGAAGAGCATCCTGTGGTGGCTCAAGTCCGCGAAGACCGTCCCCACCCGCGCCAAGCGACTCGACACGATCGTCGATCGGGCCGGGGAGAACCGCATGGCGAACCATCCCAAAGGCCGTGACGCCGGGCCGACACACACCAACTAATCGAGCGGCGAGCAGCCGCCGGACACCATCACGGAGGGCCGCCGGCGTGCCGTGGTCGGTAAAAGCCGCTCCCCGACCCGTCCGATATTGCCCACCACAGAGACCACCCAACACCCGATCGGGAACCGGCAGCCGCGCGCCATTCTCCCGACCAGTATCACCGCCCGACCCATCGTCGCGATTTCCGTGCGGCCCTACCCGAGCTGGTCGTGCCGATATGGAGCGGTGTCGGGGCGCTTGGGCCGGGAAGCGGTATATGCGCGGTCCGGATGAGACGCGCAGTTCGGCGCACTGTGGCGCTTGAGCGGTTGATGGGTCGATGTGCGAGCGGAGTGAAGCGGGGCTTAGTCGCTTTGCACGGTTGCGGATGGAACCTGAAGGCTGAGCCGTGCGCCCGATTGTCCGTCTTGGTTCGGGTCGACTGCGTGCAGATTGATGCCCCGTCGTGTCGTTTCGATCTCTAAATGCTGCGTCACACCAGTCGGGGCGAGTACCAGTTCGATGAGAACAGCGAAGTGGCCGTTGTCGGGGCACTCCTCGATCTGATCAAGAGTGAATCCGGTGACCGCAATGGTGTCGGCCTCGACCTGCGCTGAGCCTCCGCCGCTGAGACAATCGCTGACGATGGAGATCTCGCCATCGTCGATCGTCAACGTCGTTGGTGTCGGTGGCATCGAGGAAGTGTTGAGTGCCGAAGCGTTGAATATCTGCCATTGACTCATCACCGGCTGGACCGGTTCGGCGAGCTCGGCATCTGCCAGCTCGATGACTGCGTCTCCAGCGGTCAATACCACCGAACCTTCGTCGGTCGTGCCGATTCTTGGCTGTGTGGTGAGCACCCCGATGAGCAATGGTGTGTGCGGCGGGAAGATGGTGCCGTCTGCAGACGTACACGCCACCGCTGTGCTCGTTTGCGGGCCTTCGAGGATCAACTGGTTGCTGTCAATCCGGTACGCCCAACTGAGCGAGTTGCAGCCGTCATAAGCGGTGACAGTGTCGTCGGTGAATTGCACCGGTGTCAGCCAACGAGTGTTGGCATGCGGAGGGCCCAGGTAATCGCCAGCTAGGTCGCTCGGCTCGACCGTCGCGTCTGAGCGTGACCCGGAAGGGTCGCTATCGGCTGTCACCGCAGCCGCGATCGCCGCGGTAACGAGTACCGCCGCAGTCGCGACGAACAGAGTCGCACGTCGCCGATCCACCACCGGCGACAGTACGCCGCGCTCATGGCTGTCGATCGTCACGCGAATCAAGACCTCGCGGCATGCGGCATCACCAGCCAACACACTGCGATCTCGCATCGGCGACCAGGCGACGACCGCGCGTTTCTGAGTGGGTGAGCCAGCGCCGAGGTGCCGCTATCGGGCGGGGCGTTGGAGCGGGCGGTGTGGGCGATACCGAGCGGGTCGGGTCAGTCAGTCGACGCGCTGGCGACTACGCGCAGTGGGGGCCACCGCACATGGCCACAACGTGGCGGAAGGGCCGTTGGATGGACCGGCCGGATCCGGACGATGGATTCGTCGGCAACCGCTGACTCATCGATCTTTCATCGGCTGGTCGTCAGGCTCGTCTCCCACAAGGTTGATAACCCACGAGGAGTTGAGAACGATGTATTCGAGTCGTGTTGCTGCTGCGTTGATCGCCGCCGGTCTGGTCGCCACCGCGTGCAACCCGAGCGCCAACGGCCCAGCCAACGAGGTGGCGGGCGCACCCAGGGAGAACAGGCCGGCGGCCGAGGAACCGGTCGTGGTCGACCTACCAGCCGCCGTGACCACCGAGGCAGATCACGAGGACGAGACCAGCGAGGACGAGACCGGCGCAGAAGCGACCGACGAGCTCGATGACGAGGAGCTCGACAGCGAGGAGGAGTTCGACGGCGAGGGAGACGAAGAGGTAGAAGGCGGTGAGGACGGTGGGGTCTTTGCCGAAGCGGACCAGGGCGACAACGAGGGCAGCCCGAAGCCGACGCCGATCGTCAAGGACACCTCCCAGCCGCGGCCGCAGTCCTATGAGCCGACGCGCGAGTCACTGGCCACGTGGCGGACGCCGGACTGGTTCGAGAACGAGTTCCTCGGCATCTATGTGCACTGGGGTCCGGGGTCGGTGCCAGGGTTTCCGTTCGAAGATCCCGGCGAGCGGGTCGACAGCGGTATCTGGTACGGCGGCGCGATGTACGACCCGACCGGCCCGCTGGGTGCCTACGACTTCCATGTTGCGAACTATGGCGACCCCGAGCAGTTCGGGTACCACGACCTGATCGAGCAGTTCAGAGCCGAGAACTGGGACCCCGCCGAGTGGGTGCGACTGTGCAAGAACGCCGGCTGCGGTTTCATCGGGATCGGTGCCGAGCACGGCGACGGCTACCCGATGTGGGACACCGAGCACGCCCAGTTCAACGCGGTCAACACCGGTCCGCGGCGAGACCTGCTCGGCGACATCTTCGCCGCAGCTCGCGCCGAGGGGCTCAAGACCATCGCCACCGTGCACGAACACCCCGGGTCGCTGTTCGGTTGGGCTCTGGAAAACTCCTCGGTCAGCCACCTGCGCGACCCGCAGTACGCCGACCTGTATGAGGCCGACGACGAGGAGACCTACGAGGCCAAGATGTACGAGCTCGTTCGGGAGTATCAACCCGACCAGCTCTGGATCGACAATCCGCTCCTGCAACAAGACCAGCAGACATGGATGCAGTTCGTTGCCGACTACTACACCCGGGCCGAAGGATGGGGCAACGGTGGTGCACTGGTCGGCCAAAAGAGCACCAGCGCATTCCTCCACGAGCACACGACGTTCAACATCGAAGGCGGCGAGTATCCCGACGGCGTCTGGGCATGGCGAGGCATGAGCGAGCCGTTCCCGGTCCGCTGGCAAAAAGACGTCCCCATCGGCAACTACTGGCAATACGCCGAAGGCGTCGGCGCCCGCCCGACCAACATGCTCGTCGACGGCATCGTGGACCGGGTCGCCAAGAACGGCGTGACCCTGCTGAACCTGTCCCCGAAGGCTGACGGCACGCTGCCCGCCGAACAAGTGACCGCGCTCGAAGAGCTGGCCGACTGGATGGCAATCAACAAAGAAGCGCTCGAGGGTGCCAAGGCTGCACCGTTCTCACCGGGTGGCACCGATCAATGGCAGGCCAACAACGGCACGATCCGGTTCACCGAGGAGGACAACCATCTCTACGCCATCGATCTCGGCAACAACTGGCCCCCGACCGGCGGGTTCTTCGACTACGAGCCCAGTACTCCACCAACCGGGCCCTACCGGCTCCCGGGTGTGACGCCGGTCGCCGGTTCCGAGATCACCATGCTCGGCAGCGACCAACCACTCCCCTGGCGGATCGACGGCAACGACCTCGTCATCGAACAACTCCCCCAACAACTCCCCGGCGACCACGCATGGACGTTCAAGATCCAGGTCTCCTGAGGCCGCCACACGACAACCTCTACCGCTCGACAAGCGAGGGCACGCGGTCGATCCGCCAGAGCGTGTGATCCGCGAGGTCTACGACGCCCGGTATGAACGCGTATTTGCAGGTGGGCCAGCGATCGGCAGCTCGATGAACGATGGCCGAAGCCGAGAATGGTGAACGGTGATCGTCGCTGCGCGACCTTCTGTCATGAACGCCTGCTCAGCGGTTGATCCCTGTCCGAGATTCCTTGCGACGCGCGGATGCGCGCCGCTGGCAATCAAGAGACGTAACCGTTCGCCGCGCTTGAAGCGGATTGCCGTCGGGACAAGAGAGAGTTCGACGGTCACGGCGCCACCGGCCGCCGAACCGAGGGAGAGACGTTCGATCGAGTCTGTGACGTTCTCAGACCTGCCGGCGCGCGAGACCCGGTTGATGCGCACGAACAGGTCGACCGTTTCAACGTCGGTGTCAACGTTGATTGTCGCCTTGATCTCGCCGATCACGACCGTGGCGCACTCGAACGGCTGAGCGGTGAAAACGAGCGTGTCCCCTCGGGCTTCAAGCTGTGCGTTGTTCTTGACCGGCTTCATCGCCAGCAAGAGCGGGCCTCCAACGGCTGGCGTCGGATCCATTGGGTCGTATCGATAGGACGTCGTTGCTGCGTCTTCGATCGGCGGCACCTCGGTCAAGGCGTGGCCACGCTGCAAGTAGAGGCGCTTGGACCGAACGGCGACGGGCCACCGATCGGCCTCCCACCACTCGCGTGTACCGAGCACGCGAAATCGAACCGTTGGGTGAGCTTCATCGACCGGAACGCCCTTGAGGCGGTGATCGAACCACGACTTCGCGTTGCGGAGATAGCCAAGGCTCTCCGAGACGTTGCTGTGTGGCCCGGCTCCGATCGACAGCAGCGGTGCTTTTCCCGCTGACGCGAGGGCCTCGTAGTCGATCAGCACGTCGCGCAGGGCTGTGTCGTGCCATGAACTCGACAAGAAGACGGGCGCCTCGATACCTGATATCTCTTCCTCGGTGATCGACGACGCTGCCCAATAGGGCGTGTCGGGGTCCGCGCTGCGTACGAAGGTTTGGTACTGCGCGATCGGGCTGCCGGTTGCAGCGGCGTCGGCATCGACGATCGGTAGGTGGTCGAACGGCTCGGCGTGGCGCGCACGACCGAGTTGGCTAAGGATTTGTTCCCGCAGCATTGTGCTGATCCGCACCTGGTAGCCCGCGTCTTGAAGTTGCTTGACGAATTTCGCCCAGCGCAGAGACGTATCAAGATCGAATCCGCCTGTGCCGTAGAGGATGCGGCGAAATCCACTTGGCGCAGCGGCGGAGAAGACGGCGTTCACCGCGGGATCGTTGTCGACTCCGATCGCAGTCGATGTGTACCCGAGGTAGCTCACACCGAAGGCAGCAATTCGGCCGTCGCACCATGGTTGCCGTTTGACCCAAGCGACAGTGGCGGCCCCATCGCGCCGCTCATCGACCAGGGGAACGAAGACGCCGCCGGAGTCCCCACAGCCCCGCACGTCCTGGATGAGCACGACGTAGCCGCGTCGAGCAAAGAACGCCGGATACCGGACTGAGGACGAGTGGCCTCGGCCGTAGGACGTGCGGATGATGATCGTGGGATGCGACTGCACGCCGGTCGGGCGATAGAGGTCGGAGACCAACGTGATGCCGTCGGTTGTCTCGAATGACAGGCCGCGTTCGACGGTGATGTCGTTTTCCGCAACGGGCAGCCGGGCGGCCTTGGCGTACAGGATCTCGCGCAGACGTCGATTGGCGGCGAGCCCGAGCACGGCCAGGGCCGCGACGGAGAGAGACGTCTTGGCGATGTTCATCTGAGGGCCTCCGAGGTGGCCGGCTCTCGTCGGCGAATCCGACTGATCCGGGTGGTGACCCGACATATCTTCGAGATGCTATCGAAGATAGAGCCGTCCATCCACCGGCCTCGGCTGCGGCAGGTTGCAGAGTGACCCGACGCGGTTGTGTCGTTCTTCCGCGCGATCTCAGGGGGCCACCCGAAGTTGGCGTGGCCATGCCGGCGCGTCACCACCGATCGGTCACAATTGGCGTCATGGGGGGCGAGTCGAAGCGGCCAGGGCCTGATCCAAAGATCAGCCGTGACGACATCATCGAAGCCGCATTGTCGATCGGCTTCGAGAAGCTCACGCTCACCGCGATCGCCCGACGGTTGGGTGTATCGCAGAACTCGCTGTACCACTACGTCGACGATCGGGCTGACGTGGTCGCAGCAGCGATGGACCACGTCGTGGAGAGGATGGCGTGGCCGCCGCAGAGCGATGATTGGCGCCGGCAACTGGGTTCGATTGGGACCGCCTTCTTCGACACGATGATTGACTACCCCGGTCTCGCACGACTGGTCGAGCAAGCTGATCATCCACCTGAGTTCATGCAGCGTCGCTTCGGCGAGACGCACGCGCACCTGATGTCGCTCGGCTTCGGCAGCGCCGAAGCGCTGTTGGCGATGGACGTCGTGTACGACCTCGCGATCGACTCTGCAGCACGCAGCGCACGGCTCGAGCGACACTTCGCCGATCCGGCGAAGACGGCAGCGAGCTGGGAGCACGCACCGACCGTCGACATCGAAACAGCGCTTGCGCTGGGCGCATCAGACCGTGGTGCTTCGTGGTTTCGGCACAAGTTGCAGATCGCGCTCAGCGGGATCGCCGCTGAGATCGGCCCCGACCGAACGACTCACTAGCAGTCCTCACCGTTGACGCGGTCACGTCAGTGACCGTGGCTCGACACGTCTGTATGCGTCTGACTTGACAGCACGGATTAACTTCGAGACGATATCGAAGATATGGAGAGACAACTTCATCTCAACCGTTCGGCGCGCCGAACCTTCTGATGTCGGTTCTTCAGAAGGCTCGCCAGTACACGGTCAAGAACGCGGCGACCGTGTGCAACGTCGAGCAGATCGGCGACGATCTGGTGCACGTCGTCGCCGAGGTAGCCCAACCCGATTTGTCGTGGTCGCCAGGTCAGGCCGTGGCCATCAAGATCGAACCCGGCGCGACGAAGATGCGGTTGCGGTGGCGGCACTACACAGTGCGCTCCTGCGACCCGGCAACCGGTGCCATCGAGTTCGTGATGGCACTCCACGACCGCACGACCGCAGCGGCACGGTTCATCATGCGCCTCGAACCCGGGACAGCGTTCACGTTCATGGGCCCAGGCGGCAGCCCCGTTCTACAACACGACGCCGACAGCTACCTGTTCGTCGGCGACCGCACGAGCGTCGCGTCGATTGCCGCGATGCTCGATGCGCTTGCGCCCGCGGCTCCACAGACCAAGGTGATCATCGCAACTCCTCATCCCGACGAGGCGCAGCTCCCGAGCACGCACCCCCACGACGTGCGTTGGCTTCCGGCTGCGGACGCGGCAGAGACCAAGGAGGTCACGCTTGCCGCGCTGCCCGAACACGTTTCGAGCGACACCCGTGCATATGTCACCGGTGAGATGAACACGATGCGCGCCGTTCGCTCTGCGCTGCAACAGGCAGGCGTCAGCCGTCGGCGCATCGGCTGCGTCGCACACTGGACCCCCGACCGCCAGGCGATGTAGCGCTCCGCGTCCCGCCCACCCATCCGTCGATCTACGGAGTTGAACCCAAATGCCCTCTCTATCGACCCCTGCACGCATCGTCAGCGCCACTGTGGTGCTGGCCCTCATCGCGGCGGCATGTGGCGACGAGTCGGCAACCGACGCGACAGCGAGCGACACCGCGGAAGCGAGTACAGTCGCCGATTCGGCACCCGACGAACCAACTGGTGGCACTTCGACGACACCCCCAGCGACCGCCGAACTCGGAGGCGAGTCGACGACGCCGGGCGCATCATCTGACTCTGCAGAAGTGCGGACGGTCGATCATGCCGCTGGGACGACCGACGTCCCGGCCTCCCCGCAGCGTGTTGTTGCGCTGGACGAATCCGCAGCGTTCGTACTGCTCGATCTCGGAATCGAACCGGTCCAGGTGCTGGGGTCGTTCTTCACCACGGGGACCGAACCGGTGCTCGACGAGTACGGCATCGAGATCGTTCCCCACGACATCACCAATCCATCGCTCGAGGCCGTCGCCGCGCTCCAGCCTGACCTGCTGGTCGGGGCCGATCACCCCGCCAGCATCGAGGCGTATGACAGCTGGTCGGGTGTCGCCCCTACCGTGCTGTTCTCGAATGACGAGCCGTGGCAGAACCAGGTCGAGCTCGTCGCCCGAGCGGTCGGTGCGGACGATCTAGGAAACGAGCGGATCGCGCAACTCGAATCCGAGATCGACCGAGTCGTCGGGCGGCTCGACGCGGAGCTCGACCAAGCGCCGACCGTATCGATCGTCGGGCAACTCAGCGGGATGCCCTTCGCACTGGCACGCGACGGAAACGCAGCAGGCCAATTCCTCGACGACCTCGGCCTCGGGCGACCGCGGGCTCAAGATGTAGGCACCGACGAAGCCCCCAGCGGGATCCTGTTCCTCTCCCCCGAGGTCATCGGCGATCAGGACGCCGACACCATCGTGGTGCTCTCCGGCAGCATCTACGAGTCTGATCCGTTGCGCGCACTCCCAACGTTTTCAGCGCTCACCGGCGATGTGGTGGACGTCGACGGCGAACAGTGGAACTCAACTCACCCGTTCGGAATCTCGTGGATACTCGCCGACCTCGAGTCGGTGCTGCTCGACGGCGGCCCGCCAGCAACCGCCGACGACATCGCCTCCCGCTGGAACGACTACATCGGCTAGCACTCCTGCGGTACAGCTCTGCGCGAGCTGCGAGACCCATCAATTCTCGAAGATCACGACCAGTACGACTGAGCCGTCCGGACCGTCCGTGACGGTCCGACCTATGCCGTTCGATCAGGCGTTTTGTCCAGACCGTCCGGAACGGTGTTGGACCGTACCGGCGAGTTCATTGGACAAACCAGGCGACGACGGAGCGAACTCAGCAACGCTCGACCCCGACCCGCCCGGAGTCGCGCCGCTCGACAGCGTGCGCGGCTCCCGCAGCCCGTGCCCGAGTCTGGCGACGCACTTCAAGAACGAGAGGATCGCTTGTCCCACGAGATGGCTGGACAGGCCAGCGGGCCCCCTTCGCAAGCGATACACGCTCGGTCGGGCGCACATTTGCGCGCACATCGCCGAGCGCAATGGTGCCGATACCGAGCGGGGTTGACCTCGTTCGGTGGACCGCCAATACAGAGCCCCCGGGCGCGGCCGGGCTACCGGCGGACGAAGCGATGGGAGGCACCGCGCTCCACCGCTTCAGCGCGGTGCAGGTGACGTTGCAGCCCGGATCGCGCGGTGTGGGTCAAGAAGGTCGGCGATCCCCAATCGCTTGCTGCGGTGAGCGCGTTGTGAAGTAGGCGGAGTGCTACGAACCCGTTGCGCCGCTCTCTGCGTACGCCGAGCATTCCGAGCGAGGGCCCGTCGGGATTGCGCCACATCCGGCATAGCCCAATCAGACGCCCGGTGCCGTGGTCGAGCGCAACGAGGTAGCCAGTCGGATCACACTCCGACGCGGCGAGTTCGTCGTCGAACCATGCACGGTTGCCTTGCCAGCCGTCGTTGCCAGGAACGTCGCTACGTAAGGCGATGTCCAATTCGTAGAGCTGGTCTGGGTCGACGTCACTGACTGGGGCCACGGAGAAGTCGGCCGTCGCCCGAGGCGCCGGCAACGTCTCCAAGAGGCGATCGAAGCGGACTTCGAAGGCCCTGTTGGTCAGCTCGTGTTCCAAGCCGAACCTGCGAACGAGTGCCAGTCGCTCGTGCTGATCGTCGCGCACGGACACGTTGACGGGCCTGGTAATCGTTGCCAACGCCTGGAGAAGCAACGGTTCGTATGCGTGCTCGGCAGCGAGTCGGTGGGTCAGGAACACCCGTCTGTCCGGTCGCTGCGCCGCAACTGCGACGCCGAGCACATTGCCGAGTTCGTCGTAGGCGAACCAGTGGCCGACCGTCGTCGTGTTGGCGAACCGCTCCACGATCTGATCTGCGTCGAGCCCGTACAGCTGACACGCCGCTGCCTGGTCAAAGTCCGTGCGGATCGTGACGCCCATCGCCCGCCAAGCATCGCACCACCCTGCAATCACTGCGACGCACATTTCCGTGCTGACCACCGAGCGCATCGGTGCCGTGATGAGCGGGTGTCGTGGCTGTTTGTTGATGGACGTTATGTGCGGGTAGTCCCCGCGGTTGGCAGCGACGGCGCTACGCCACGACCATGATCTCGGCACAGATCGGCTCCGGTCCGGGAATACACAACTCGTAGCTGCCAGCGTTCGCCGTGGGCGGAACGATGAGCGAGTCGGGGCCCCCTCCTCCCATGATCCCGACCCATGGAAACTCCCAATCCTGGATCTGTTCAGTCCAGGCAATGTTGAACGAGTCGCCGAGGTCCGGTCTGTCACTGTTGAGATAGAACGTCGAGCCAGACTCGTCGAGCGCGGTGAGTGTCCATGCAACGCCGCGGAGTGGTCCATCGTCGTCAAAGACGATGTCGACGAGCTGGCCGGGAGAGAATGTTGCGGGGCTCAGCTTGAACCCGTTGTCGGTCATGGCAGCGATCGCCTCAACCGGGGTGTCGACTTCGGGTGCATCAGTCTCCGGGGTCGGCTCGCTAAGAACGCTGTCGTTGACCGCATCGCTGGTCGTCGAGACTTGCGCGAGGTCGGTGCGATTCGACGCCGCGGCGTCGTGTTCGTCGTTGGACTCGCAGCCGGCCAGTGTTGCCGCGACGGCAATGACGCCGGCGGTCAGTGTTCGACCAAACACTCTCCTCCTCCTGCTCCTTGTGGGCAACCGCGTTGGTTGACGCGCTATGGCTTGGACGCCTGCTACCGGACCGTTTGTTCCGGTGATCAGAGAAGATCAACGCCGGCGCTGTGGAGCGTGACAGCGCAGGGGCCCTGGAGGTGCCGGAGAGGTGCTGAGCGACCGCAGCGAACGAGCCACTCCAGTCCGTTCAAGATGTTGCAACCTCGGCCATCGAGACACAGCGACGACCGGCAACGCGCATTTCCGGCGATCTGCCGCACGTACGTGCCGATCCCGAGTAGGTCCGGTGATTGGTTGCGGGTGCGATTATGTAGCGGGTGGGGTTGGGCGCAGGTGTGCGAGTCGTTGGCGTGCGTAGCTCGGCTCGGCGGTCCAGGCGTTCGCTGCTTCCCAGGCGTCTGCGCAGCGGACTGCTCGTTGGTGTTCGTCTTGTCTGAGCACCTGGATTCCGAGGTTGGCCAAGTCGAGGTGCACTACGTCGACACGGCTCTCGTCCCAGTCGAGCAGACCCACACGACCGTCAGCGGTGATCCGCAGATTCGATGGTCCCGGATCACCGTGCACGACCGAGATCGCCACCTGCGACATCGTCGCGAACACGGCGAGCACGTCGGTGGCCGCATCATCGGGGAGGGTCGACATGTCCGCGTCAACGCTTCGAGACGACCGGTTGAGTTCGGTGATCGTCTTACAACCCGGTCGTTGCCGATTTGCTGTGAAACAGGTGTGGAGGCGGTGGAGTTCGGTGGCAACGAGTTCCCAATCGCTCGCTCCGCGCGGTGGGGTCCCGTCGATCCACCGCTGCACCACGATGCCATCGGCTGATGATCGACCGTCGTCGGTGAGCAATGGCGCTGGCACCAAGAATCCGTTGGCATTGAGTGCGGTGAGTAGTTCTAGTTCCCATGCAAGCGAGTCGGTGGAGCGACGACTTCGGCGGATCGCGACGCGGCCGACCCGGGACATGCCTGTCCATACCTCGTTGCGGTGGCCACCTTCGACACGGCTCTCGACGCGGACGTCAGACCAAGCACTCGTGTCGAGATTTGTCATCGGGTCAACGGTAGAGCGGTAGTGCTCAACGGTCGATCGTCGATACCGAGCACTTCGGGCAGGTCGTAACGACCTGGACGTGCCGTACCAGTGCGGGCTCGTTCCGGACCGCGGTGTGAGCGATACGCGCTAGCAAGCGACGGTAGCTTCGCTGAAGTGGCTACACTTGCAGCATGAATGTAGCCACTACGCGAGCCGAGGTCGGGATCCGAGAACTCAAGAACGGGCTCAGCAAGTACATCGATCGCGTCCGTGCCGGCGAAGAAGTGATCGTGACCGATCGAGGACGCCCGGTCGCACGGTTGTCGTCAGTCGATGCCTCAGAGGACCGCTTGGCGGACCTTGTGGCCGAGGGACTGGTTCGTGCCCCGATGAGTCGTGGGCGCCATGTGCCGGAACGCCGCATCAAGGCGACTGCGCCGGTGAGCGATCTCGTTGCCGAGCAGCGACGCTGACGACAACACGGGATGATCACCTACGTCGACACGTCGACACTGCTCAAGCTTGTCATCGACGAGGACGGATCGGATCGAGCCAGCACGATCTGGACCTCAGCCGACAGGGTCGCCTCGGTCTCGCTCATCGCTGTCGAGTCCAGAGCCGCGCTCGCCGCAGCCAAGCGTGGCCACCGGCTCACCACCGATCAGCACGTCGAGGCCAGCAAGGAACTCGACGCTCTACTCGCCGAACTCCACATCGCAGCGGTGACCGAGGAGCTGATCGTAGAGGCAGGAGAGCTCGCCGAGAATGAGGCACTACGAGGCTATGACGCGGTCCACCTCGCTACGGCACTCCTGGTGGGCGCAACCATCTTCAGTAGTGCCGACACCGATCTGTGCGCCGCCGGAGAACGACGAGGACTCCATGTCGCCAATCCGCTGGTGGCCGACTGATCTTGCTCTGTGGCTGCGACTACCCCGCGCAGTATCGAGTGGGTCGAGCGTCGAGAACGATCCGCAGGCGTGCCGTACTGGGCTGGGCGGTGAACTGTCGTGTGACGAGCGATATCGAGTGCTTGACAGGGTGGAACTGCTTGTCTGTGGTCCATCTCGACGCGTTGGCTAAGCGATTTCGTCACGCTCGCTCCGTCTCCAGAGTGCGACGAGCACCGCACACCACCGGGATCATCAGTTCCCGGTCTCGATCGTCGAGGCGACCGCCCGGATGCCATCGATTACGTCATTGCGTTCGGGGTCGCAACTCGGGGAGGAGGGCGAGAGTGTTGAGACCGGCAGAGGGCAGTGTTGCGCTCACTCTGACCCGGGCCGCGAGCTGTTACTCATCGGTTCGGCACTGCGGAGCCGAACGATTCGTCGAGCCTGGCTGGGTCGGGTCCGATCTGGCCGTCGAGGGCCGAGCTGCCGGGTGTAGAGAGATCGACGGCAATGAGCGTGCGCTCGAGGGGTGCGCCGCCCGGGGGATCCTCGGGTCCGAGTTGAATGGCGAATGGCTCCGTCGGCAATGCGGACCGCTCTACCGCGACCAGGTACGACTCGCCGTTGGCGTCGTCGTTGCAGGCTGGAGGGTTGCCGGGCACGACGAAGTCGCCGTGGACGAGACCGGGCGCAGTCACTACATCGTCGAGCCGGATCGGGCAGTTGGAGCCATACACGGCACCAAACCAGATGACGATCTCGCTGTCGAAATCGACCGTCGGCGGCGTGCCGGTGAGCTCAAGATCCGACCACAGTGCGTCGTACTGGCCCTGTGTGGTGGCGACACCCGTTCGATATGTCGGGCCACCGCGGTTGACCGTCAGCAGACGCCACCCCTCGCCTCCCTCGGGTTGAGGGCCGTCTGCAACGGCGTCCTCGGGATCGATTCCCTCGAAGCACACCGGGGTTCCCGCAAACTCGGCGAACGGCTCCAACGACTCGGCGTCGAGGACGCCGCCCCACACGCTGACCCGACCCAGCCACGGCTGCGCACTGCCGCCACGATCGTTGCCCATCGCTGCTTGGATCGCGAACACCTCGGCAAGCAGTGCGTCGAGGTCGGCGGTGGTGTACGGGATCTCCACGGCCACGACCCCGGCGCCAGGAAACAGCTGCTCCAACTCGGCTTGCCGCTCAGCTGCGCCCTCGCTGAAACCGAGCGCTAACCAGCCGTTGTGCGCTTGATCGATCCACAACTGCTCGAACGCTGGCTGATCTGCGGCCCACACACGCACTTCGTCGAGGGGTTGGTCACCACCGAAGTACACCGGGTGATCTCGGTAGAAGTCGGGGTCGGCGGGGATCGGCGTCACGGGACCGCAACGCGTCAATCCGAATGGCAACGAGCCGAGATCCTCGGGCGGTTCGATCGACGACTCCGGCGCCCGTCCCGGCTCCGTTGTTGATGCGGGGATGGTTGCGACTGTGGGCGACGTGGTTCCCGGCTGTGCCTCCGTCGTCGCTGCCCCCAGGGCATCATCAGGCGCCGTGTCGGCGCCACATGCGGCCGCGAACAACACAGCAGCGACCACGCCGAACTTGCCAGTCCTCATGCTGCTAAGACGTCGCTGCGTGCAGCCCGGTTCCCTCCAATCGGGAATCGAGAGCCAACAAAGGAAGGCGTTGATCGGTCGCTGTCCTAATCGGCCGAAGGTTCGCAAGCCGTCCGCGACGTGGTCGGCCCCGCCGGCGTCGGACGCTGCGAAACCGCTACCAAAGACCGCTCCACGGGAACGACTCATTCCCCGGCGATCAGTCGTCGGACAAAAGCGTCGTGATCGTTCCCGGTTCCCCTCCAAACGCGTCAACGTCGATCGACAGCAGTACCTGGCCATCCGCCGCGATGAAGACCATGTCGGCGCCCATTCCAGGCGACGGACCAGCCAGCGCCCAAACATTGTCCTCGACTGGTGCATCAACCCCGCCAAGTACAACTCGCTCGACCTCGTCGGGCACCACGCCAACCGTCATCGTGTCGGTGCGCTCTGAAACCGATGCATAGGCAAGCCCACGTGAAATCAGATCACTTGGGTAACAGCGCAACTCAAACGTCTCCGCCAACATCGTCGGCGTCACACACACGTCGTCCGACGACCCTGCGCGCGCCTCGACAACGACAGACGCATCAGGGAACCACACCGCTCCACCGCCTTGATCAGCCAGCGAGACGTTCGTCGACAGCACTTCGTCGGGAATCTCGTCAGTACCCACACTCGTCGATCCGCCTCCCGATCCAGCAACGGCGACCACGCCGAAGCCAACCGCAAACGACCCCAAAGCCGCTGCAGTTCCCACCGCAGCACGATGAACCTTGTTCATGAGCCAGTCCCCTCTCTCAGTCCCGATCGTCCCGACAGCTGACCCACCACGTACCCGCCGTGGTCGTGTAGCGCTGGACACAGGTATCACGGGAGCCGACGCTCCAGGTGTTCTCGGTGCAGAGTCACTCCCGCATTGACCAAATCACGGTCCGACCCGACTTCAACTCCGACACCTCGGTCTACGTCCTCGAACCTGAGTACAACCTGAACACCGCCCGACTTGAGACCAAAGTGCGCGGCCCGGCCTCACCGCTCGCAGGCAGCCGCCGTGGCACGCCGACTCGACCTGCTCCAACCTCGCCGGCGACCGCGCTTACACCCGCTCCAAACCGGCATCGCCGATCGCGTCGGACCGGTCGTATCGCCACCGGCTCACTCGACGCGCATTTCCGAGTGGTTTGAACCGAGCAAGATGTGCCGCGATGGGCGGGTGAGGGCGACGCGACGACTTGGTGTTATGCGCCCGTCGGACGCTGGTCCATCCCCTCGAACCACCAGTGGTCGGGTGGAAGAACGAGGAACCCGCCGCCGAACCACATGACCTCGTGGGCGTATCGGTCGAGCAGTGGCGTTCGGTAGAGCAGCCGTATTCCCCGGGTCATCACCTCTGGAGTCGGCCTGGCGCCTCCGGGAGGAACCCAGTCCCAACCAGCACGCACTCCATCCGGGACGTCCCAGCCGCCCGGCGAGGGAACCAGATCTTCTTCCGGGAATCGGTCTGTCCGAGGGTTCACGACATCACGATCGCATCAACTCGGTCGGGCCGCGCGTTTCCGTACACATCGCTGAGAGCAGGTGTGCCGTACTGGGCGGACTTCTAGACAAGCCCGGGCGTGCTGTTATCGAGTGGGTATCGCGGCGCCTGTGTCGCCGCCACGCAGCGATCCGATCCGCCCAGTTGAAGACTCCCATCCGGGATCGGATGGGATGTTCGTGCTGGCAACCAGTCAGGTTGAGCGTGATCGGTCAGCAGCTGTTCCGTCCGGTGATCTCACACTCCACGCCCTCTGGGCCGATCGATCTCTGATCGATGACGAGGATGCGGTTGCTGAGCGGATCTTCGAGCTGGACCTCCACCACCGTTGTCAGCCCGACGTCGTCGCAGCTGCCGGCTTGGTTCTGTTCGGCCCACAGTTCGACCGCCCACGCTGTTTGTGTTTCGACATTCACTCGTGGAGCGGACCGACACCTGGGATGTGTCACTGTCACGGTGAGGTCGCGTGAACTGGTATCGCCGACGACCGCGGTGATCCATACGGGTTGCCAAGACGGTCTGGTCATCTGGATGTAGATGAACGCGCCGATCGCCAGAAAGATCGTCAGCACGACTGCGATCTCAATCCGGCCGGCGCGCTCCATGGGAGCAGTTTGGTGCCGATAGCAAAGGCGTAGCGGTCGACGCGTTGAATAGCGTCGCTTCCGCTGAGCAATCCGAGCAGATGTAGCCGCTCAATAGGTGCCGATGTAGCGCGGGCGAGGTCGTCGTTGGAGGTCGTGCGTTTCCGGGCGGGCCACGATGCGTCCATGTATGCTGATCTGCATGCAAAGCACGAGTGTTCGCATCGACGGTGCCACTCACGAAGAGCTCAAACGACTCGCTGCCGAGTTCGACACCACCGTCGGCAACACCGTTGCGCTCGCCGTGCGCGCACTTCGCCAGGACCACATCGGGCGGCAGCTCCGAGCACCCTTGCTCGCCGGCGAGGACATCTGGCTCGATGCAGACCTCCGGTGACATCGTCGACCTCGATCTTGGCCAACCCGAGGGGCGGGAAGCGGGCTTCGTGCATCCCGCGGTCGTGATCACGGCTCAGCGCATTCTTGACGCCCAGCCGAGCGTCGTCCACGTCGTGCCGTTGACCAGCACCGTTCGCGGGTTCCACTCCGAGATCGTGATCGAGGCCGATGATGCCAATGGATTGGCATCTACTTCTGCCGCACAGTGTCAGCACCTTCGCGCGGTCGCGCCGCAGCGCGTCGTCACCAGTCGGGGAAACGTCGGGCCGGTCAAGCTGTTGCAGATCCGAGAGACCGTCGCCGTGATTCTCGACATCGGATGAGTCTCGACACGCGGCACTCGGTCCGTGTCCGACGCGCGGGTTGAACTTTCCGAGCGCTCGCGCGCACGCGCAAGGTGCCGCGATTGGCGGGGTGACGCCCAACTCGAGCGTTGTCGATATCGAGTGGGTTCGAGGTGCGGGTGGGCGGCGCGAAGATGTTGCGGTGTCGATTCCCGCTCAACCGCCGACGGACTTCGTCGGCCTGTTTCGGCTCGAGCGGTCGAGGCTCCTCGAGATGCTGAACGCGCTGACGACTAATGACTGGCAGCGTGCGACGCCGTGCCCGGGATGGGATGTGCTCGGGCTCGTGAATCACCTCATCGGCGACGATCTCAGCGTGATCGCCTGGCAGCGCGACGGGCATCACGGCACGCCCGCACCCGCGGGCGGTGATGAAGCGTCGTTCGTCGAGTGGCTCGACGAGTTGCAGATCGAATGGGTGCACGCCGCCCGACGGATCAGTCCTCGGTTGGCGGTCGAGTTGCTCGAGTGGCTCGGTGGCGCCGTCGCCGACACGTTTCAGGCGCAACCTGTCGAGTCGATGTCGGCGAGGGTGTCATGGGCGAGCGATGAGGTCGTGCCGGTGTGGCTGGACCAGGCGCGCAAGGTGACCGAGCGTTGGATCCACCGCCAACAGCTCCGTGAAGCGGTCGGTCGTTCGAGCGACCTCGCCGAGGACCTCGCCGGGCGAGTGCTCGACTCGCTCCGATGGGCCTACCCGTACCGACTCGATGCGCTCGGCACGTCGGCCGGTGTGGTCCGGATCGAGGTGAGTGAACCCTTCGATCGGCACTGGATCCTGACACCGGAGGCAGGCACGTTTGTATTCGCCGGCGACGACGTCGAGGTGGGCCCAGCGAGCGCCGTGTTGTCGATGTCCGTCGATCAGGCGTGGCGGCTTCTGACGAACAACTACGACCCCAACGCGCACGGTGCTCTTCACTCGGAAGGCGATCGACGGGCTATCGACGTGCTGCTCCGCACGCGAGCGATCATCGGGACCCCGAAAACCCAACTCGACGGCAACTGACGCGCGTATCGCACGGGTCGCCGCACTCGCGATGTGCCGATATCGCGCATGCTCTGTTGCCGTTGGGTGGAGCGTTTCCGAGCTGTGAGTGTGGTCTGAGCCGGTCACGTGGATCGGTCAGGGTTGGTGTCGGTGACAGCGGTGCGACCCTTTTCCGAGCTTGCCTTCGCCGTGAGGCGGAGTGCACTTGACCCGATGTGTCTGCCGTTGTTGCC
>JBCDFR010000009.1:0-79437 GCA_039177505.1 Actinomycetota bacterium
GATCACCGACTGCGGGGCGGGCGGACTGTCGTCGGCGATCGGCGAAATGGCCGAGGGCGTCGGCGCCGACGTCGAGCTCGACGCCGTGCCACGCAAGTACCCGGGGCTGGCGCCGTGGGAAGTGTGGTTGTCAGAGGCCCAGGAGCGGATGGTCGTCGCTGTTCCAGCTGACGACCTCGACGAGCTGCGGGCGCGCTGCGAGCACGTCGGCGTGACCGTTGCCGACGTCGAGGTCGTCAGCTGGAACAGCGACGACCATCCGCTCCTGGGCTTCGGACAACCACACTTCCCAAGGCGCCAGCCCCGGATACTTGCGTGGCACGGCGTCGAGCTCGACGTCGGCGCCGACGCCCTCGGCCATTTCGCCGATCGCCGACGACAGTCCGCCCGCCCCGCAGTCGGTGATCGCGGAGTACAGGTCTTCGGCACCGACCAACGCGTCGATCAGCAGCTTCTCGGTGATCGGATCGCCGATCTGCACGCTCGCGCCGGCAACGTCGCCGGTGGTTGCATCCATCGTCGCCGACGAGAACGTCGCCCCGCGGATTCCGTCGCGTCCGGTCGCCCCACCGAGCACGACCACTCGGTCGCCCGGGTACGGGCCGGCGTGCAGCCCTCGAGTGGGTGCGGAACCAATGCAGCCGGCGAACACGAGCGGGTTGGCGGTGTACCGGTCATCGTAGAGCACGGCGCCGGCAACGGTGGGGAGGCCGATCTTGTTGCCATAGTCGGCGATGCCATCGATGACACCGGCGCGGATTCGTCGAGGGTGCAGCGTGCCGGTGGGGAGCTCGTCGAGGGGTAGTTCGGGCGGGCCGAAACACAAGATGTCGGTGACGGCGATCGGGCGGTGGGCGATCCCGAGCACGTCGCGGATCACACCACCGACACCGGTGTTGGCCCCGCCGAACGGCTCGACCGCCGACGGGTGATTGTGGGTCTCGGCCTTGAGCGCCAGCGTGGTGCCCTGCTCGAACTCGACGACACCGGCGTTACCGACGAATGATGACACTACGAACGGTGCAGCCAGTGACTCGGTGGACTGCCGGAGTTGGCCGAGGAGCGGAGGGCGCTGGGTGCCGAGGTCGTCAGCGGGCCCAGCGACGATGTTGATGCGCGCCCTGAAGGTCTTGTGGGCGCAGTGTTCGCTCCACGTCTGGGCCAGTGTTTCCAGCTCGACATCGGTCGGATCTCGGTCGAGACCCTGGAAGTGAGAGCGGATCGCGGCGAGCTCTTCGGGGTCCAGTGACATGCCCCGTTCGGTGTTGAGGTCGGCGAGCTGGTCGTCACTCAGCGACCTGAGCAGGACAATGTCGGCCTTGGCGGTCGGACCCTCTGGTGGGAGGTGGGCGAACGGATCGACGGTGTCGTGGCTCCACCGCTCGATGACGTCGTTGGCCACCAATCGTTCAATCACCGCGGAGATCGCTTCGGCCGACGGTTCGTCAGGAAACTCGACGCGCACGCCGGTTGCGGCGGCGCGTATGTCGATTCCGAGGACGTTGGCGGCGTGCTCCACGGCGTGCGCCCCGGCGTCGGTCACGCCCGGGAGCGGTGTGACTTCGACGGCGCACGTGGTTGGTGTCGCCCACGAACCGAACTGCAGCAACGGGTCGACGAGAACGGCGTGCAGCCGGTGCTGGGCGTCGGACTCAAGGTCGCCGTCGACGAAGACAATGTCGGCAACGATGATCTGTCCGACCGGGTCGAGGCCGAGATGCTCGATGCCATCGAGCACCGACGCCGCGCGCGGGTCCGGGTCGATCGAGCGGATGGTCAGACGATGCCGATCGGCCACTGCCGCGATCCTACGGAGTACCGGCGCCCCTGTTCGAACGCTTGACAAAATGTCTCATCCGACGTCGGCGAGGTCGGATGAGGGCCGAGCGTCACGCTTGCGTGGCGGCGTACCCTCTCGACGTGATGTCGCTCGCTTTTGTACGCCATGGAGAGTCCAACGTGACCGTGCAGCGCACGATCGGCGGATTTCGCACCTGCTCTGGGCTGTCGCCGTTGGGTCGCAGCCAGGCCGAGCGACTGCGCGACCGGTTGGCGACGACCGGCGAACTGCGCGCCGACCGGCTGGTGTCGAGCAACTTTGCGCGAGCCCGTGAGACCGCGGAGATCATCGCTCCAGGCGTTGGTGCCGCCGACATCGAGGTGATGCCTGACTTCGGCGAGCACGATCCGGGCCCAGAACTCGACGGGCTGAGCTTCGAGGGGTACGTCGAACGGTTCGGGCGCCCTGATTGGTCGGGCGACCCGCACCATGACGTCTTTCCCGGTGGTGAAACCACCGCGGCGTTCCAGCTGCGGGTCGGCGCAGCGCTCTCTGCGCTGGTTCGCTCGATGGGCGATGACGACACAGCGGTGGTGTGTTGTCACGGTGGCGTTGTCGACGCAACGATGCGGGCGCTGCTGCGGACGGCGCCGACCGGCGCATTCGAACTGCGGACGATCAACACCTCGATCACCGAATTCGCCCGGAGTGGCGAGACCGGTGACGGGATCGGAGCGACCTGGCAACTGCTGCGCTACAACGACGCCGCGCATCTGGCCGGCTTGCCTGCCGCGACGAACTGAGTCGCGCCGCACCGAACTGCGACAATGGCGTGATGACGACGCGCTGGGCGGTGGTGGGCGCAGGCTCCGCCGGTTGCGTCGTCGCTGCCCGATTGGTCGACGGTGGGGCCGACGTGACGCTCATCGAAGCCGGCCCGGCCCTGCGTCGCAACCACGTCCCGCCAGCGATCGCTGGTCTCGACTTCTTCGAAGCGATGGTCGAACCCGGCCGAGTCGAGCCCGACCTCGTCGCCGTACGGGTGCAAGGCGGCGAGCCGCACCCATACGTGCGTGGACGCGGGGAAGGCGGATCGAGTGCGGTCAATGCGATGGTCGCCCTCGCCGGCACCGACGCGTGGCGTACTCCGCTGGGCGACTATTCGTCGTGGCGGCACGCGGAAGCCCGCGTCGCCGTCCCGATCGAAGAACCGAGCGACGATCAGCTCGGTGCGGTCGATCGCGCCCTGCTCGCAGCGGCGCCCGATGCCCGGCGCGCCCCACTCACCCAACGCGCCGGGCGTCGCGTCACCTCGGCCGAAGCGTACCTATGGCCGCGCCTCGAGCGGGACGGAATCAGACTCGTCACCGACACGACCGTCGATCGGGTGCTGTTCCGCGGGATGACGGCGGCCGGACTGCGGCTTGCCGACGGTTCCGACATCGAGGCCGATCGCATCGTGTTGTGCGCCGGCGCGATCCACACCCCGGCGATTCTGCTCCGCTCAGGTGTGGAGTCGTCGGAGTTGGGACGCGGGCTCACCGATCATCCGTCGGCCAGCCTGGTGCTCGACCTCGTACCCGAAGCCCGCAGCGACGCGGGTCGTCTGGCCGCGGGAGCGCTTGTGGAGCGCGATGGGTGTCAGGTGCTGTCGGTCAATCACCTCGACGGTGGCGCGTCTGGGCTCGGATCGCTGCTGGCTGCGCTGCTCCGGCCGGTTGGACGCCGCGGTCGGGTCTCGCTCGACCCGCACCGGCCCTCCGACCCGTTGGCCGCACCAGTCGTCGAGTTCGACCTGGTCGGAGACCCACACGACCTCGCGGGCCTGATTGCCGCCGCAGGCATGGCGATCGACATGGCCCGCGAGCCCAGCGTCGCTGCGATCTGTACAGACGTGTACGTCGATGCGTTCGGGACGACGATCGACGACCTGCTCGCCGGGGGGGACGAAGCCATGGCGCGCTGGCTGCGCAGCGGGGCGGGCGACTATGTCCACGCCGCTGGCACATGTGCCATCGGCAGCGTGACTGCTGCCGATGGTCGAGTCGTCGGGCGCGACGCCCTGTTCGTCTGTGACGCGTCGCTGTTTCCGGTGATTCCCGACGCGAATACGCATCTCCCGACGACGATGCTGGCCGAGCTGCTCGTCGAGCGATGGGAGCTGGCTGGCATGATGGCCTGATGGCGACGACGGAATTCACGCTGGGCCTGCACGACGTCGGCGACGGCTGCCTCGCCTACTTGCAACCCGACGGTGGCTGGGGGTGGAGCAATGCCGGCCTCATCGTCGGCGACGGCCAGTCGATGCTGGTCGACACGTTGTTCGATCTGCGGTTGACCGCACAGATGCTGGACACCATGGACGCGCACACCTCGCGAGCCCCGATCGCGACGGTGGTCAACACCCACGCCAACGGCGATCACTGCTACGGCAACTCCGAGGCGACAGCACGCTTCGACGACGTCGAGATCGTCGCCTCGAGTGCCGCCGCCGGCGAGATGGCCGATGTGCCACCGGCGATGCTCGCCGCGCTCAACGACGCGCCTGGTGAGATCGGCGACCTGTTCCGCTCGTTCTTCGGTGAGTTCCACTTCGACGGGATCGAACTCGAGCCGCCGACGCGCACGTTCGACGGCCGCCTCGAGCTCGACGTCGGGGGCCGCACGGTCGAACTGATCGAGGTCGGCCCCGCCCACACCGCAGGTGACGTGCTCGTGCACGTCCCCGATGCCCAGACCGTGTACGCCGGGGACATTCTGTTCATCAAGGGGACACCGATCGTCTGGGCGGGTCCGATGTCGAACTGGATCGCCGCGTGCGACGCGATCGTCGATATGGGGGCCACGACGATCGTGCCAGGCCACGGTCCCTTGACCGACGCCGCTGGTGTCACCGAGGTGCGTGATTACTTGCGATTCGTCAACGACGAGGCGAGCGCCAGGTTTGATGAAGGCATCGACGCATTCGAGGCCGCACGCGAGATCGGAGCAGCGCTCGGCGTGCACAAGACATTCGGGGATTGGAATGAGTTCGGGCGCATCGCCGTCAACGTCGAAACCGTATATCGGTCGCTCGACCCGGGCCATGAGACACCAGACGTCGTCGAGCAGTTCCGACGGATGGCCGAACTCGAAGCCACGTGAGCGACGTTGCCGTCGCGGTCGTCGGTGACGGGCCAGCGGGCAGCAGCGTCGCCGCCGAGCTGCATCGTCGAGGCGTCGACGTGGCATTGATCGGCCCCGGCACATCGTGGCCGGCGACGTACGCCACGTGGGTCGACGAAGTCCCTGCGCATCTGGTCGACTCGCTGGCGTGGGTCACGCCGACGACAACAGTTGCAGCCGATCGACTCCATCCCCTCGAGCGGGCGTATGGGGTGTTCGACAACGACCTGCTGGCCACGACGTTGCGCCGGTCGGTGTCCAGGCTCGCTGACGAGGTGACCTCAGTCGACGAGCGCGCTGAGCCCGGAGGCCTCGACCGTGGTGCGGTGGTGCAGCTCTCATCGGGCGATGCGCTGAACGCGCGGCTGGTCGTCGACGCGACCGGGTGGCCGTCGGCCCTGGTGAGTGGGCAGGGTGGGGGTCAAAAGCTTGCCTTCCAGACCGCATTCGGCGTCGTGCTCGAAGACCCGCCGCAAGGAGACCTCGGTGCGCCGATGTTCATGGACGTGCGCGACGTTGTCGGCCGCAACGACGCTTCGATCGGTCGGGTGCCGACGTTCTGCTACGCGCTCGGGGTCGCCGACGGATGGCTGGTAGAGGAGACCGTGCTCGCAGCGCAGCCGGCGATCGAGCCGGTCGCGTTGGTGCCGCGGCTGGCGCGTCGTCTCGGGGTTCCCTCCGATGATCTGCTCGATCGCGCCGTGCGCACCGAGTACGTGCGGATTCCGATGGGTGTTGCACCGACGCAGCGGACCGGTTCGGTTGTGGTGATGGGCGCTGGCGCAGGTTACGGCCATCCGGCGACCGGCTTCTCGGTCGCCGCTTCGTTGCGCGCCGCGTCGCGCGTCGCGTCCGCAATCGCCGATGCCGACGGTCACGGCGACGACATCGTCGACGCCGCGGCCGATGCGGTGTGGCCGCGCTCGATGCGCCGCACCCGCGCGCTCCACGATCTCGGACTGTCGGTGCTGCTCGAACTCGACCAGGCCGGGGTGCGTCAGTTCTTCGATCGGTTCTTCGAGTTGCCCACCGAGCAGTGGGCGGCGTACCTCCGGATCGACGCCGAGCCGCGTCAGGTCAGTGCTGCGATGCTGGGTCTGTTCCGGAAGGCGCCCTGGTCGTTGCGTCGGCGGGTCGCGGTGCGGAATCCGGCGCCGCTATTGCGGGCGTTGGCCGGGTCGTAGTCCGCGGCTGCAATGCGGCACGTCGAGTCTTGATCGATCGGCGCACGGCCAATACCCAGCCGATCAGCACGCACACCGCAAAGATGAACCACTGCATCGCGTACGACAGATGTGGCCCGTCGTCGAGTTCGGGCGGCGGTACGGGAGCGGGATCGCCGTCGGTCACTGCGGGCGACGACTCGATCAGGTCGAGGTACACCGGGGCCAACGATCCGCCGAACTGTGGGGCCAGCCTTGCGATCTCGATGCGCCGGGTCTCGGTGAGCGGACCGTCGGCGGCGTCGGTGAGCTGTCCCGTTTGACGCTCCTGGGTCGTCCGGACGCGCCCGGTGATGCTGACGGTTCCCTGTGGTGGCTCGGGGACATCGACGGTGAGTGGAATGAACCCACGATTCACGAGCACGATCTCGCCATCGTCGGTGGCCAACGCAGTCACCACGTTGTC
The DNA here is from genome assembly GCA_039177505.1 of Actinomycetota bacterium. Lineage (GTDB taxonomy): Bacteria > Actinomycetota > Acidimicrobiia > Acidimicrobiales > Ilumatobacteraceae > JABSQH01. Next base: position 6,575 of record JBCDFR010000009.1, read on the forward strand.
GCCCGCTCGGCCGCCTTGGGTGCGGTTGAACACGACGACTTGATCGTCGATCCACGTGCCGGTGGCTGTCACGATCCGCCACTGCGCAGCGTCGGGATCGAAGTTCGGCGCAGCGAGCAACTCGTCGAGGGGTACGACCGGCTCGTCGCTGCGTGCCTCGACCGACGCGTTGAACGACTGGCGTTGGTCGAGGCGATCGAGTTGCCAGAACCCGAGGTTGATCATCAGCACGACACCGAAGATCACCACGAGATGGAACGCAATCCACCGCGGCTGAAGAAGGAACCGGTACGAGATTCGCGGCTCACCGCTGTCGGTGCCGATCGTCATGACGAGTACGACGGTATCGGCCGAGGGGGCTACGGTCGCAGCGTGGGGGAGGAAACCGAATCCGCGCCGGACGCGCCGTCCTGGTTGACGGCGGACTGGCTGAGCACCGTGTTGCAGCGTGCCGTGTCGATCGAACGCGTCGACCGGATCGGCGACGGTCTGGTGGGCATGAACCTGCGGGTTGGGCTGGCGAGTAATGCCGACCCGAGTTCGGTGGTGATCAAGCTCCCATCTCCGGATCCGACCAGCCGGGCGTCGGGCATCGCGCTGCGCAACTACGAGCGCGAGGTCAAGTTCTACCAACGCGTTGCCGACACGGTCGACATCCGTGTCCCGCACTGCTTCCACGCCGATTGGGACGAGTCGAGCGGCGACTTCGTGTTGGTCATGGAAGACATGTCGCCGGCCGCGCAAGGCGACCAGCTCAGCGGTTGTGACGTCGCCGTTGCGAGCAATGTGATCGACGAGCTGGCCAGGTTGCACGGGCCCCGGTGGGACGACGACGCGTTGTTGGCCGAGGACTGGTTGCAGCGGCGAGCTGGCGATGACGACGGCGCCCAACTCGCGGGTCTGTGGCAGATGTTCTTTCCTGGCTTCGAAGCGACATACCGCCAGTACCTCGATGACGACGAGTACGAGTTGGCGGTGGCCTTCGGGCCCCGTGTCGCCGAGTGGGTCAATCGCCGCAGCGGTCCGTGGACGGTGACCCACGGCGACTTCCGGCTCGACAATATGCTGTTCGGCGACGGCGACGCCTCGCCGCTCGTGACCACGGTCGACTGGCAAACACCAGGTCACAGCGTCGGGGTGACCGATCTGAGTTACTTCATCGGAGCGGGGTTCCTGCCGGCCGATCGCCGTGAGTACGAGGTCGCACTCGTCGAGCGGTACGCCACCGCGGTCGAGGGCTACGGCGTCGAGATCGACCACGACTGGCTGTGGACCACGTACCGCCGCGACGCGTTCGCCGGCGCGGTCATGGCAGTTGTCGCGTCGCAGGTCGTGGGCGAGTCGGCGCGCAGCGAAGCGATGTTCGCCGCCATGGCCACCCGCCACCTCCGCCAAGCCCTCGACCTCGACGCCTTCTCACTGATCTGACGCCCCACCGAAATACCGGGGAAAACGTGCGCAAATCGCACGTTCTGGCGACAATTTCGGGAAGATCGGGTGGTCCCCGCCTCGGGTCAGCCGGCGGTCATGAGTGCGCCGTAGAGCGCCATCAGCAGGTTGAGGCCGCGCTCGTCGCCGAGGGTCGAGTCGTCCATGCGATTCATCGTGTAGCTGAAGCTGATGTGGGCATCACAATCGATGATCGCCAGCGATCCGCCCCATCCACCCCAGAAACAGGTGCGCTGGTTCGGGAGCGGCACGGTCTCACTAGGCAAGCCGAATCCCATACCAAGCCGCTGTGGTACGCCGAGGACGAGATCGGTGCCCTCGATCTGTTCGTCGAAGATCCGCTCGACGCCCTCGGGCGACAGGATCTGCTTGCCGAACGCCGAGCCGCCGTTCGCGGTCGCCGTATGGATCCGGGCCACCGAACGGGCGTTGCCGTGTCCATTCGCGGCGGGTGACTCGATGCGCCGCCATTCGTGGCGGAGGGCCATCTCTGCGCTCGTGGTTGGGTTAGTCAACGTCCGTACGACCACGCTGTCGGGGTCGTCGGACTCGGCTGCGTCGAGCTTGCCGCTCGGCGGCGGGATGACATGGGCGATGCGGTCGTCGAACTCGGCTGGCGTGCCGATGTGGAAATCGGCGTCGAGGCGGCCGGCGATCTCTTCGGCGAAGACCGTGCCGAGCGAGCGGCCGTCGACCCGCTTGACGATCTCGCCGAGAAGGTAGCCCTGACTGATCGCGTGGTAGCCGGGCTGTGAGCCCGGCTCCCACCACGGTGCCTGTGCGGCGTGCAGCGCAACGAGCTTGTCGTGGTCGAGATAGTCGTCGGGAACGAGCGGCTCGTCCCAGCCGCTGAGGCCGGCGGTGTGTGACAACACGTGACGGGTGGCGATCTGGTCCTTGCCGTTCGCGGCGAACTCGGGCCAGTACGTTGCGATCGGTTCGTAGAGATCGAGGACGCCGCGATCAGCGAGAACGAGACATGTCAGTGCGGCCATCGTCTTGGTCGTCGACCACACGTTGATGATCGTGTCCTCTTCCCAGTCGCCTTCGCCGTGGTCGTAGGTGGCGGTGCCACCCCACAGGTCGACCACCGGTTCACCGTCGACGGTGGCGGCGACCGATGCGCCGACCTCGTTCTGTGTCTCGAAGTTGGCGACGAAGGCGTCGCGCACCGCCTCGAAGCCGTCGACCACTGTTCCCTGCACTTCCATGCCGCAGATGATTACAAATGACAGGAGCGGGCGACGGTTCGGAGCCGGCGTCCCAACAGTGGCGCAAGATGCGCGTTAGCGCTCGTGGACGTGCTCGCATCGACACCGACGTGTTCCGGCTCCTCGCGGTGGTGTGTACGCAGGAGACCGGTGTTGATGGATGCCTCGAGGGAGCAACCAGCTCAGCGATGTTCTTCCACGATGTGCTGCTCGGAGAGCTCGATCGAGTTCGCGAGATCGATTGAGGATGCAGAGGCGGCCCGAGACCGTGCTACTCCGTTGTGAGACGTGGCGAACGAAGGACGCGAGACGCGTGTCGGCACCTTTCTGTTTACCGACATCGAGGGCAGCACCCGGCGATGGGAGCGATATGGCGCGACTCCATGGTGGCCGGGGTTGGTCGCCATGACGAGCCTGGGGCCGTTCAGCTTCAGTCGTCGACCATCCTGATGACCCACTGCCACTGACCGTCGAAGTAGGCGAGCACGCGGTGGCCCAGGCCCCCGCCTGGGAGCAGTACGGTTGCTACTGATCCGCCCGACCTGTTCGCGACAGCCTGGCTTCGGGTAGTGGGTTCAGCCCCGCTGCGATTTAGCCAGGTGCGGCTGACCGAGGACTCGCGGTAGAAGTCGAGTGACCACTGTTCGGCGTTCTTCGAACGCACTGCGGGCAACCAAGCGTTCTTCGAATGCCTGCGGCTTGTCGGCTTTCTCGCCAGTGCCGAGTTTGGCGTCCAGGGAGGCTTCAGGCCGCGGTGCACGCCCGGGCTCGCTTCGTTCGTCCAAACGCGGCCCTCGACAACCGAGCTCAACGGCTCACCACGATACGGAGCCTTCGAGTTGTCCGGTAGCGGAGTCGACTGGCCGTCTGCTCGTGGTGTCGACGAGCCAGGCGTTGCGGCTGTCCGGGGCGCGGAGGGCTTCCGGGCGCCAAACGCCATCACTGCATCCCACTGGGGATAGTCGAGCCGTGCGCCTGCGGAAATAGTGTTGCCCACGTTTGCCTGGCGCGCCGCCTTGATCTTGACGTTGCCCTTCAGCCGCGCCCGCAGCGGTGCGAAGTCGTAGAACTTCGCGAGCAGGCTTGCCACGTTGAGCACGCTGACCATCACGATAAGCGCAAGGATCTGCTCGTGGTCGATGTAGCCGGCCTCGACCATGATCAACAGCAACCCAACCTCCAGCGCCGTTTCGATCACGTGCCACAGAGCGATCTTGATGATGCCACTGGCCGGCACGGCGAGCGACACTGCGAACAGCGCAATCCCCAGGGTCGAAAACAAGACCTGCATCTGGTGCTCGGTCGGCTGATTGCCAGAGCGGTCGTGCCAATCGAACGGGTTTCCGTCGGCGTACGAATAGTCCGTCGAACCGGCGCGAATCGGGTCGATCGATGCGAACGATCCGATCTCGTTGATCATCACCCGGGCCCCAGTGAACGTCATCTGGTTTGGCTCCTCCAGCCCCGTGAGTCCGAGCCAACCGTGATGCGGGCCGACCGCTAGATCGATGGGCTCTTCGGCACTGTGGGTTGGGGCGTCGCCTGTTCGAGCCGCCTCTTCTGAGCGAACAGGTTGACCGTACGGCAGAAAACGAAGTGGCTCGGCGGTGTCGAGGAGCGTTGCGCCTGGCGCAAGTTCGGCCCATGTGTTGTCGAAGTAGTCGCCGATGCGCACGCGGTTGCCACGAGCGTCGATCTCGACGACCAATCCACCAGCGAAGCCAACTGTCTGCCCCGCGACCTCACTGTCGACGAGCGTCAGGCCGCCAGCCGCGGGCACGATGACCGTCTCCCGACCGTCGGCGACGAGCGTCGTCTGAGTCATCACTCCGGCGGCGTCATACTCGAATAGCCGGCCTCCTCCACCGCTCAGAATGGAGATCGGTGCGTGCGTCTGGTCGAACACGAGCTTGGTCTGGTCGTATGTGACGATGTTCGTCCGGTCGATGACTAGCTCGATTGCCTGTCCGTCACGCGTCACGGTCTGGGGTGCATTCGACCGGTCATAGCCGATTGTGACGGCATCGCTCGACCCGTCTTGCCACACCGTGCTGATCGTTGATGGGGTGAAGTCGAGTACGGCCTCTGGATTGCTCCCGGCAAGGTTGGCGGGGAGCGGGTCGAAGCCGAGGCTCCACGTGATCGTGTCGTTGCCCGACGTCATCACCATCTCCTTGGCAGTGCCGTCCCGGTGGAAGTCGTAGCCGTATGTAGTGCTCACGTCGTTCGCGTCCTGCCGTCGGTCACTGACCCGGCCGCTCGTGGTCAACGTCACGTGATCGGACCACTGCGTCCCCTGATCGTCGGTCCAGGTTCGGCCGACCTGATGGCCGAAGTCGTCGTACTCGTACTCCACGCTGAGGCCGTTGGAGTAGTCGACGCGCTGCAGTTTGAGCGGTTCGTCGGGGTCGAAGGTCAAGTCGGCGAAGAGCTCCTCCCCGGTAAGCGTTGTTGCGCGCTCTGCGACAACTTGCAACGTGCGTGGGTCGACTTCGGTCGTCGAACTGACTTCGACCACTCCCGACGACGTCGCCAGGTACGTCACTTTCGTGACGGCGTTATCGGCGTACGTGGTGTATGTCTGGGCCCCTGCGTAGTCGGTGACGAGCAGCTCGGCGCCGCCAAAATTCTCGATCGCGAGCGAGGTCAACGTTTCATTATCGACGGTCGATGTCGTCAGTATCGCTGGGTAGCCATCGGCGGTGACGAGGTACTCGAACTCCAACGTTCGCGCCGCAGATAGCGCTCCGTTACCGCCGGGTTGAAAGCCCGCAGATGTTGACACACGTGTCTGTCGTAGTCGTTCGTCGTACTCGAAGATCATCGTCGTGTCGGTTGAGTCGTCGTGGAGCGCCGCAGACTGGCCGTGAGCGGTCCACCATGTCGAGATCGTCCGCCCGTCGAGTTGCGGGTCGGTCGGATGCGGGTCGACGGCAGCGCGCTCGAGCCCACCCTGCAGTACCGCAGACGCATAGCCCGGCGGAGTCGCCCGCTCGGTGGGTCCCCAGTACTGGTGAGCGACCTCGAATCCGGATCCCTCGGTGTGGCTGAGCTGTCGGTGAAGCTCGTCGAACTCCGGCGTGAGTCCTTCGTATGTCGACGACAGCGAGCGGTCTTCGACGTCGTCGATGTACCGCGTGGACTCGCCGACCAATCCAATCAGCGGGTCGGAGTACTGGTGGACTAGCCGGATTTCAGAAGGCGGGCCGTCAGTGCTCAGAAACTCTCGGCGAGTCGTTTCGGTCGGAAGATTGAGGCCAGCGGTCGTCTCGTTCACGTCGAAAATGTGGACGACTCCGTCGTCGTACGCCGACACGACCAATGAGAGCGGTGACTCCGTCGACGGGGGCGAGCTTCCCGCGACGACGGCCTCGACGATCAGTTTGCTGCCAGCGTTGCGATCGACTGTGACGGTCGGGTCGCCTTCGATGCCCTCGACGAGGAACGTCTGCAGTTCTGCGCCCTCGACCTCCACGGAGTACTCGGCCCCGACGATCGCCGGTACGAAGCCGATGAACTCAGCGGACCAGGCCTCGGTGAGGTCGCCGGATTCCGACGAGATACTCGAGTGCTGTTCGAGAGTGAGCGCAGCGGCCGCCCGGTCCCGCTCAACGGAGTCCCACCAGGTGACCAACCAGCCAGTGGCATCAGTCGTGGAGTCAAACCGCTCGATCGAACGCGGCATGCGGTCCCGGTATTCGTCCAAGGGTGTACCGGTGTCGGGGTCGAACATATGTGTTGGGGCGGGCCCCCACGTCACGTGCTCGACGACTGGGCTGTCGACCACTTCGAAGTACGACTGGAGCGTGCCGTTGACCACGTTGCCGGTCGGGACGCCGCGCTCGTCGAACAGCATCTGGATGTCGGAACCGTCGCTCATCTCGGTTCGTTGCAGCGCCCACGACTCGGGGTCGAAAATGCGGCTGATCCACATCGGGGCAGTCGTCTCGACCGAGGTCGTCTCGATGTGGGAGGCACCTGGCTCGTACGTGAACTCAACGACCGCGCGCGCTTGGCCGTGTTCGCGCACCGGGTACGTCACTTGTTCGACCCGGCCCGATTCATCGTACGCAAACGTTGTCTCGAGGTCCGTGGACTGAGGGTCGATCGCTTCCATCGCCGCGGCGACGGCGTGAACAGGATGTCGCAGTCCCACGACGTTTCCGCTGTGGTCGTACCGCACGTCGGTGCGCGCTCCGTCGGGCCGCAGGAACGCAGCGAGTCGATTGCCGGTCCAGCCCAGGGTCGTGGTGTGCGTCGCCGCCGAATCACCGGGGTCGTCGTGGACCGCTACTGCGCACAAGTCGAGGAGTGCCGCCCGGTCAAAGCCGGGCGGCGCGGACGTGCACACGGGGGAGACCCCGGCGTAGTGGTATTCGACACTACGGCCGCTCACCGGATCGGTGACGCTGCCGAGGCGGCCCGGTGCAACCCAGGTCACCTCGTAGGCGACGGCGCCGAAGCCGGATGCGAACGCTGGGGTGTAGCTACGGAGTTCACCACGGAAGTCGAACACGTACTCGTTCCCAAATTCATCCAGATAGCGCCACCCACCGTACGTCTCGTCGCGCGTCATCTTTGCTGCGCTTGTTGCGGCCTCCCCATCCTGTTCGAGTACGAGGTTGTATGTGCCGTCGCCTTTGTCGTAGAAGCGTTGGCGTCCGCCTCGTACGTTGGACATCTGGAGCGCTCCGGACGCTGGAAAGACCTCGATCAGGTGCCATTCGATTGGCGCAGCGACATCGATTGACCAACCCTCCGGCAGCGGGTCGGTCAGAGGCCCGACCTGCTCTTGCGAGCGCTCTAGAGACGACCAGGAGACATCGCTGCGAAGCGAGACGTCGCTGACAGTGATGTTCCCGCTAACCGTCAACTCGCCGGTGTACGGCGCGACGGCAAATCCAGAGTCTTCGTACATCTCCTGGACCCCGACGCCGGCTAGATCGACGTGGAAGAACTGCACCGTGGTGTCGTCGTTCTCCGGCGGAGGGTCTTCGCCGGGCGTTCGCGCCGGCGATACTGCGGCGACGTACGACTGGCCTTGGCGAAGGGTCCCTGCGGGTACCTGCCACTCGGTGTCCCAGGTCGCTCCGCTGACCGCGCCCTGCGCGTTCTCGGCGCTGAGGTCCCAGACTGCGTACTCGTAGCCCAACTCGGGGTGTGCGCCGACGCCGTGCGCGTTCAGAATCGGTGTGGTCGTGCGGACCACGCAGAAGCTGCCGTCGTCAGATGTGCACAGCGGCGCGTCGTGTTCGACGGTTAACCGAGCTGACGAATCCTCGTTGGCGGCGAGCGGCGGCAGACCCCACGTGTCGGGCTCATCGAAGAGTTCGGGGAGAACGGGCATGCTGTCGGCACCCGTCGACGCGGGCACAGTCGTCACCAGCATCGTGATCGCAACGGTCGTAGCGGTGGCGCAACGGATCAGATTTCTGTGGGTACGACGCCGCTGGGGGCCGCGGGGTGGCATTCTTGTTGGCCGCGCTTTCTCGCAGTCGTCCAACGCGGGACTGGGGTCGGATTCTGCGACCGACAATCATTTGAGCGTGGACCTGTTGGCCTCCTCTGAGAAACCTTACTTCAGGCTAAATTCCCGGAGCCGCGACGAGCGCGAGGAACCGGCCGACTGCACCTCGACGTGACCACCGACTCAGGCCATCGCCACGCCGCGGTAGCCCCTGCCACAACGGGCCCACCATCCGCACAACACGGCAAGCCTCGCGTGTCGGGCGCAGCTCGTCCACGGGGCGTGAGTGCGGTCGACGATCGCAGTCTCCGTACAAACAACAACGTGTCAGCGTTACAAACAACAACGCGTCAGCGTTCTCGGGGACCCCATGCCCGGCCAGGTCACTCGGACCTGCGCGTCGACGACCATGTCATCGGGAGTCGATAGTGCGGGGGCTGACTACTGTCTGCTCGGTGGAGCTCGATCGGCGCCGTTTTCTTCGTACCTCGGCCGCTGCCGCCGCATCGGTCGTCGCCGCACCGCACGTACTGTCGGGATGCGCGGACGGGCAAGATGTCGCCGCCCTGGCCGACTCGGTCACGGGCCGCCTCATACTTCCCGGAGACCCGGCGTTCGAGTGGGCGGCAACGCCGCACAACCTGGCAACCAACTCCGGACCGCCGTCGGCGATCCTCTTCGCAGCCGATGCGGACGACGTGTCGAGGGCGTTGTCGTACGCACGTGACAACAACATTCCCCTCGTCGCACGCGGTGGTGGTCACAGCTACGCCGGCTACTCGACCACGCCGGGGCTGCAGGTGAGCTTGGCGGCGATGTCCGATGTCAGTCTGTTCGGCGACGTCGCCACCGTGGGCGCAGGGGCTGTGCTGGTGACCGTGTACGAGCAGCTTGCCCAGTCGGGTCGCTTGCTGCCTGCCGGATCATGTCCGACAGTGGGCATCGCGGGATTCGCACTTGGCGGGGGCTTCGGTTTCGAGAGCCGCCAATACGGCATGCTCTCGGACAGGATGTGTCGGGCCACGGTCGTGCTCGCCGACGGCAGCGTGGTCGAGGCGACCGACAGCAGCGAACCCGATCTGTTCTGGGCGTTGCGCGGCGGTGGAGGCGGCAACTTCGGCATCGTCACCGAGTTTGGATTCGAGACCTCCGGGGCCGCCGATGTCTCGGTGTTCCAGCTGATCTGGAACTTCGATCGAGCGATCGACGTGTTCGCCGCGTGGCAAGATCTCATCGCCACGATGCCCTCGGAGCTCACCCCGATCCTCAAGCTGATCAACGGGGCCGGCTCGGGAAGCCCGACCGTGCAGGTGGTCGGACAGTTCGTCGGTTCGGAAGCGGAGCTTCGGGATCTGATTCAACCGCTGGCAGCCATCCCCGACTTGACGACCCAGAGCGTCGACGCACTGAGTTGGATCGAGTCGGTGTATTTCCAGGCTGGGTGCACCGGGATTCAGCAGTGTCAGCGCGAGCCTGTCGGCAAGGCCGGCAGCGGGCATGCGTACTACAAGTCGGCCTTCACCCGCGAGCCGTATGGCAACGACGCCCTGGAGACAGCCATCGACGCAGTAGCGAACTGGCCGCTCGCAGGCGTGACCTGCGTCCTGGAGTTCGACAGCTACGGAGGAGCGATCAACGACGTCGACCCGACGGCGACCGCCTTCGTGCATCGCGACGAGCTCTTCCTCTGTCAGTACCAGGCGTACTTTTCCGGGGACGATCCGTTCGCGGCGACGAGCGCACGGGCGGCGCTGACCGACGTGTGGGAGCGCCTGGCGCCGTACAACTCCGGGTTCTCGTATCAGAACTACATCGACCCTCTCCAGGACAACTGGCAGCAGGCTTACTACGGCGAGAACCTCGATCGGCTGATCGACGTCAAAACCCAGTACGACCCGACGAACTTCTTCTCGTTCGCCCAGTCGATCCCGGTCCGCGCCTAGCGCGGCGTGTCGACGCGGCTCGGCACGGCGGGTGCGATCGAGCGGCGCCCACGAACGGGAAACGACATCTGGCCGTGAATCCCGTGAACAGGGCGCACTACCGTTCGATTGGTGGAGCTTCCCGACTTTCACATCCCGCACGCCGAGAAGATCGAGTGGATGATCGAGACCGATGGTTGGGCACTCGAACCGGTGGCGGCGGACGCGTCGACGGAGCCGCCGACCCCGGCCTACGCCTACACCATCGGCGTTCCCGAGGCCGTTGGCTTCAGCGAGGTCGCCGTGTTCGGATTGACGCCTGTTGCGGCCAAGGGCCTACTCGGTCTGGTGGTCGACGCCTGCCGCGGTGGTACCGACATTCCGCACGGGATCGAGCTGACCGGTCTGCTCGACAACGACCTGCGCTGTCTCTTCGCGCCCGTCGATCTGCGGGAGTGGGCGCCGATGTTCGCGACCGCGAACTCGTGGTACCGGGGCGAGGGATACGACCTCGTGCAGCTCGTGTATCCGGATCGCAACGGCTTCATGCCCTACGAGGCCGGATTCGACCAACGGATGCGATACGCGCAGCCGGTGATCGGAACCGTCCAAACCGCCTGATCAGCCCGCTGGTACGCTCGCCGCAGGCGGTCCCGCCGCCGTGCCCGTTGATCCCCATCGCTCATGACGTCACCCGACCTGCTCCCCGTCACCGGTGCTTGGCAGCCCGGTGACGATCCCGGCAACCGTCAATTCTTCACGCACGCGACCGATCGGCGGTTCGCCCTCGATGCGGGCGTGGCGCTGCGCGACGTCGTTGTTGCCTATGAGACCTGGGGTCACCTCGACGCCGACGCATCGAACGCGGTGCTGCTATGTCACGCCTGGACCGGCGACAGCCATGCGGCGGGGGGCTCGGGCCGAGGTCATCCGACCGAAGGTTGGTGGGACGACATGGTCGGCCCCGGCCGACCGGTCGATACCGACCGCTACTTCGTCGTCTGTGCGAATGCGCTCGGTGGCTGTCAGGGCTCGACGGGGCCGGCATCGCCGCACCCCGATGATGGGCGACCGTATGGTTCGCGGTTTCCGGTAGTGACCATCCGCGACATGGTGCGTTCGCAGGCGCGGCTCATGGAATCGCTGGGCATCCGTCGCTGGTTGGCCGTGGTCGGCGGGTCGTTGGGTGGGATGCAGGCTCTCGAATGGGCGGTGATGTACCCCCGGCGGGTGCGCTCGTTGGTCGCCGTGGCGACGTGTATGCAGGCGACGGCACAGCAGATCGCCTGGGGGGCGATCGGGCGGCGAGCGATCCGTCTCGATCCCAAGTGGCGTGGCGGTGACTACTACGACGCCGACCCGGGCGACGGGCCGAGCGAAGGGCTCGAGATCGCCCGCATGGTGGCCCAGGTCACGTTCCGCAGCGACAACGTCTTCACCGATCGCTTCGGGCGGGAGTTGGCCGACACTACCAAGGTCGGCGACACCTTCGACATGTGGCAGCGATTCGAGGTCGAGCGGTACCTCGAACATCACGGCGACAAGCTCGTGCGCCGGTTCGATGCCAATAGTTATCTGTCGATCGGCAAGGCGATGGATCTGCATGATCTCGCCCGCGGTCGCGGCAGTCTCGAACGCGCCATGGCCCGGGTAGTTGCTCCCACCATGTCGGTCGGGATCTGGAGCGACATGCTGTATCCCGCCTACCAACAGCGGCAGATTCACGAGGCAATCGCTGCTCGCGGTGTGCCGAGCGAGTACGTGGAGATCGACTCGCCACACGGTCACGATGCATTCCTGATCAACGGCGACCAGGTGGCCGGGCCACTCGCACGTTTTCTCGGTCGGGCGGCGAAGGCCGATCTGTGATCGGTGGGCGTGACATGATCGCGGGTGGATTGGCAACGGTCGGCGACCCGGCCTCGACACGACTTGTGTACGCACTGGTGATCGCGCTTGCGGTGATCGGTCTCGCGCTGGTGGTCCTCGGCGTGTATCTCGTGCGCTCGACCAAGGTCGATCCCGAGATGCTGGCCCCGCTGGAGCGAATGGGGGAGCGGTCGTGGCGCAAGCAAGACCCGGCTAGCCAGCAACGGCTCCTCGACGAGGTCCGGCCCGATGGTGCGACGCCGTTGTGGCGCGCCGAGCCCGAACCCGAACGCGATGCGGCATTCGACGCTCCGCCCGACGCCGCGGGATTCGACGACCTGCGCGATGACGCGATCGCTGCCGAAGGCGCGGAGAGCACCGGCGACGAGAGCACCGATGACGGCGACACCGGCGACAGCGAAGTCGGCGACGGCGAGGCAGCGACCGATGAGCCAGAGGCCACTGCAGCCGCCGCGAACGACGAGGCTGAGCGCAGCGATGACGAGAGCACCGACGCCGACACCGATGACAGCGACGCAGCGAGCGACGAATTAGAGGTCACAGCAGTCGAGGCGAACATCGACGCTGCGAACGTGGTCACCGACGGCGGCGATGGCGATGCCGACGCTGGAGACACCGATGACACCGGCGACGACGCCGACGATGTCGCCGACGACCACGATGACGCCGACGGCGATGACGCCGACGGCGATGACGCCGACAGCAGCGGTCACGATGTCGACGAGGGCGACGAGCCGGTCGGGATTCCGGGCTGACGAGGTGCCGCCCCCAGTAGGGTCGGCGTCGTGGCTTCCCTCGATGTCGATGCAATGTTGGAGCGGTTTCGTGAGCGCGCCGCCGCGGTGAAGAAACGGCCGCTTCCGCCGGTCGCCGGCGAGGAACGCCAGGAGTTCATCCGGCAGTCCCAACTCGATTTCCAGGACTTCGCCATCGTCGGCGACGCCGACGTGAGCCTCGACGACGGTGTTCTCACCCTGCGCATCGACCTGCGTCCCGACCAGCAGCGCTAATCCATAGCAGCGCACCGTTCGTGCGGTCTGCGGGCAGCCACCTGTCGCCGATGCCGGGTCACTCCCGGCGCTGGTATAGTTATGGTCCCTCTGAAGCGGGCCAAACCTCTTCGGTGAACATTGCGGACGTGGCTCAGTTGGTAGAGCGTCACCTTGCCAAGGTGAAGGTCGCCGGTTCGATCCCGGTCGTCCGCTCCATAAACGCCCCGGTCGACCGACCGGGGCGTTTCTCGTTGTCGGGAGTAATGGCGTCCGGCCCACGAAGCGTTGTGAAACCGTTCGCGTTGGGGGCCGCCACGCGATCACGGCTGCTGCGAGCCCGCGTCCATGTTTGCAGGTGGGCGTGGTCGAGGCCGCCCGACCTGCCTGTTGTGACCTGAACGAATCAGTTGAGATCTTTCGGGGTGCGTTGAGTTCGTCCTTAAGTCCGTCCGTGTTTGTTGTCATCGTCCCCTCAGTACCCGAAAGGCCCGACGATGTTCTCCCGTGTCACTTCTCTCACAGCACTCACAGTTGCCGCGACATCACTCGCCCTTGGCGGCTCCGTCGCCGCTGCTAGCCCGGTCGACTCCGGCGACTCGGACGCCCCGCCGTTCGTCCAGGCCGCTGTCGCAGCCTTCAGCTCGGCCTCGAATCCGCCAGAACCGCCAGACTGCACCATCGGAAACGACCCGCTGCATGATGGCTCGCTGCACTGCTATTTCGAGCATGTGGGGTACTACGGGGACCTTAGGAATTTCTTGCACAACTGGCATGAGTTGCCGGCGGCCTTCTGCGAGAACGCCGGCAGCATGTGGCCGGTTCTCCCCTACTGCTGGATGATCGATGAGCGCCCGGTCAACGTCGACATCGACGTGCGCGGTGCAGGCGCCGTCGAGACCTACGTGGATGGCGAGCTGGTAGCGACGACGACGAGCGACAGCGAGTCGGCCAGAGTGCAGGTTCCCGTCGGGCCCTGGGTGGTGTCGCCGACGTCTGAGATCGTGTTGCCAGAAGGCATCACGTTCGTGCCAGTCGACCACAGCGGCGATGGCTTCAAGATCACCGAGTTGCCAGACTTCTACACGTGGAACTGGCAGTTCGAGACTATTCTTCCGTTCTTCTTTCACCCGGGCCCGAACAGCACGCTCAGGCCCGTCACCTTCGGCATCGACTTCGACGCCGCGACCGTCGCGCCCTAACGGTCGTCGGTTCCTGCACGATTGCCCCGGTCGAGTGACCGGGGCAATCGTCGTTTTCGGGCGCTCTTCGGGCGACCGATCAACCGACCGCCGCCGGATCGCTGGCGGCGTGCCGCGAGCGCCAATTAGGATACTGGTTCAGCGTTGAAGATGATCGCCGAGATCAACCAGCGGCCGTCGTCTTGGCGATGGAGGGTGAGCATCTGTTTGGCGGACACGCCGCGCTCCGTGCCGTCGCTGCTGCGAGCCCGCGTCGGCGCTTGCAGGTGGGCGTGGTCGGGGATGCGCGACCTGCCTGTTGTGACACAAACGAATCAGTTGAGGACTTTCGGGGTGTGTTGAGTTCGCCCTAAAGCTCGTCCGTGTTAGGTGGTCATCGTCCCGCACAGATCAGTACCCGAAAGGCCCGACGATGTTCTCCCGTGTCACTTCTCTCACAGCACTCACAGTTGCCGCGACATCACTCGCCCTTGGCGGCTCCGTCGCCGCTGCTAGTCCGGTCGACTCCGGCGACTCGGACGCCCCGCCGTTCGCCCCGGTTGCTGCCGCAGCCTTCAGCTCGGCCTCGAATCCGCCAGAGCCGCCAGACTGCAAAGTCGGAAAGGACCCGCTGCATGATGGCTCCCTGCACTGCTATCTCGCATTACAGGACTACTACAGCGACTTGAGGAATTTCGCGGAGAACCTGTATGACTTGCCGCTGAACTTCTGCAAGGACGCCGGCAACGGGTGGGCGTTTCTTCCCTATTGCTGGTTTATCGATGAGCGCCCGGTCAACGTCGACATCGACGTGCGCGGTGCAGGCGCCGTCGAGACCTACGTGGATGGCGAGCTGGTAGCCACGACGACGAGCGACAGCGAGTCGGCCAGAGTGCAGGTTCCCGTCGGGCCCTGGATGGTGTCGCCGACGTCTGAGATCCTGTCGCCAGTAGGCATCACGTTCGTGCCAGTCGACCACACCGGCGGTGGCTTGGAGTTCACCGAGTTGCCAGACTTCTTCACGTGGAACTATCTGTTCGAGACGATTCTTCCGGTCTTCTTTCACCCGAGCTCGAACAGCACGCTCAGGCCCGTCAACTTGGGCGTCGACTTCTGTCGTCCTTTCGTGCCCAGTACCGACGGCACAACGATCAACAACAAGAGCGCCGACAGAAGCGTGGGCGGAATCGAGCCAGGCCCCGACGGCTACACACTTTGCTCCGACACGCTGGAATTGACCCACGGGATGATGGAAGAAGGTACCGACGTCGTCAGATTCACCGAACTCGACTTCGTCATCAACGCCGACAACACCGTGACAGTGACATCATTCGCCGGCATCGTCGGAACCTTCCATATGTTCTTTTCGGACGTCTCCCCCATCACCGAAGTCACCGGCCATTACGACCCTGTCACCGGCCTGGTGCATCTCGACGTGACCACCGACATACCGGGTCACCGCGCTGCGGTCGTCCTGGAAGACGTATTCCATACCGCTTAGCACACCCCGGTAGTGAATCCCGCACGAATGCCCCGGTCCCTCGACCGGGGCATTCGTCGTTTTCGGGCGCTCTTCGGGCGACCGATCAACCGACCGCCACCGGATCACTGGTGGAGTGCCGCGAGCGCCAATTAGGACGCTGGTTCAGCGTTGAAGATGATCGCCGAGATCAACCAGCGGCCGTCGTTTTGGCGATGGAGGGTGAGCATCTGTTTGGCGGACACGCGGCGATCTGTGCCGTCGCTGCTGGCGTGCACGATCGACACCGCGCAGGTGGCGACTGCGAGGTCGTTGCCCACCTCGACGCTGATGTCGGATGCTTTCGACGAACGGTAGGACGGCCAGGCCTGCATGAACGTGCGGATTGCTGCCTTACCCTCGACCACCGGGCCCGTTGGGGGGAACATTCTGGCGTCGTCTTCGTAGAGTGCGAGCACGCCCTCGAGGTCGTTGTCCCCGATCAGGGCGTTGTTCGCCGCGACGACGTTCGCTGCGGCAGTGTTGTCGTCGGATTCGTCGCTATGAGACATGTCTGCAGGGTCTCAGGGGAGCGGCGGGATCGACACGCCGGCGGTGTCTCGCAGCGTCTGGCGGTCGAACGCCTCTGGCGCATGCTTGATGATCCGGTAGCTGATCCCCGACGGTACCTGCGCGATCGAGAGCAGAAGCTCGCGAGTGCCGTTGGCGTCGGCAGGGCCGTACTCCTGGAACACGGGCTGCAGGGTACCCCATGTGACCAACACGGACCCGTCGGGAGCGACGCGGGTGCCGCCCTGGGCGCCGCTCGGTCGTTGCTCTGGCTCCTGCAACTGCCACAGCAGCGTGGCCGTCATGTTTGCCTCGTCGATGCGGTACGCCGCGACTCGGGCCGGATCGGCGGTGGCGCTGCGGTTGTCGAAGATCGTGAGGGTGTTCGTGCTCTCGTCGAACCGGGCGTCGTGGGGGCGGATGACACCGTTGTATGGATCGTTTAGGACATCGAGCCGCCGCTCGTTCGCCGTCGGCGACCCACCTGCCGGTGGCGTCGAGCCCAGCACCCATGCCAGCTCGCCGGTGGCGCGATCGACGCGGTATGCCGCATCGATGTGCCGGGCCGACGCAATGTAGTCACCGTTCCCGAGCCGTTGCACCGAGTTGGTGTGAATCACGTCGATCTCGCCACCGTTCGGCGCGTCTGCGTACCGCGCGAAACGCTGCGGGAACGCGACGTCGAGCACGCCGAAGTGGTCCATGGCATGCCATATCCATTGGATTTCCCCGTCGGCGTCGAGTTCGATCAGTGCGTTGTCGACGATCCACTCGTCGTCGTTGAAGCACGGTGGTGTATCGCCGGTCGGGCAGGTCACGAGGCCCTCCAAGGGCGTGAGGTCGAGGCCGTCGTCGCGCAACGGGTACGAGAGGATCGTCGAACCGCCGTCGGGATGATCGACGTGCTCGTGGTGATCGATCGGATAGTCCTGTTCCCATTCCGGATACGGCAGCCCGCCGAGTCCAGCGGTGATCTCTACGACACCGGCGCCCACGGGTGCACCTCCGAGGTCGAAGAGCCGAGTGCGCACCGCGTCGTCAATGGTGCCGAATCCCATACTCGACAGCTTGGTCGCCCGCAACGATCCATCTGGTCGCCGATCGAAATTGAGGACATCGACCTCGGAGTCGGCGTACCACACCGGTGCGCCGTACTCGTCGAAGATCACCATGTAGTTGCCCGACGGGGAGGGACCCTGGCCGAAGGTGGAGGTGTACCACCCGGGTTCGGGTGACCCCGGACGTTCGACTTCCATTCGCGGAAAGTCCTCGGGCAGACAACGCAAGAAGTACTCGGCGCGATCGGCCCCGCTGGTCACGTCGACCTCGATCAGCTCGTGCACGCGCACGGGTACCTCGGTCGGCGAGGCATTCTCGACCTGCCGCCCGTTGACGAGAATCGTTGCGTCGTCGTCGGCGTCGACGATCACTGTCACCTGTTCGGTTGAGTTCGCGCAGACGATGCCGTAGTCGGTTGCGAGCGGATCGAACGCCGGCCAGGTCGTTAGGTCCACCGAAACCGCCGATACGAGATCCGGCGAATCCGCTGCCGGCCCGTTCTCGTCGGCAGACGCGCCCGAGACGGCGACGATGGACGAGACTCCCGCCGCAAGGGCCACGACGGTGGTTCTGAGCGCCAGCATCTATGTACTTTGGCGGCGCTGACCGGGCGATCGCAGTCGACGTCGACACGATTCGGGCAGGGTTTGGCATCCTCTCGGCCTCCGTTCAGCCAGAAGCGAGTCGCGGTGTCCGCGGCCGGCTACCGCGCCTCGAGCGCAGCCATCACTGCCGCCATGGTCTCAGCGACCATCTGTTCGCGCGGTGGCAGCCCCGGTGACTCGTTCGGCATGACGGGGTTGACGCCCTCGCCGATCGAATGGAACCGGTCCATCGCCATCTCGACGAAGTCGGGGTGCGGGAGCACCCAATAGCGGTTCTCGCGCACGGCGCTGATAACCATGTCGGCGACTGCAGCAGGCTGCATCCCCTCCTCGATCGCCGTGCGGACGTAGTTGAACCTCACCTCTTGGCCGACTTCAAGCTCGGGTCGTGCGCCCAGTTCATCGGGCCAATTGCGGTCGGCGTCGATGATGCCGGTACGCACCCAACCCGGGCACAGACAGCTGACACCGACAGGGACCGGCGAGGGCTCCATCGTGTGGTACAGCCCCTCGGTCAGCGCTACCACGGCGTGCTTGCTGGCGTCGTATGCCGGGCCGAACCCGGGAAACAGCCCGGCGATCGAGGCCGTGTTCACGACGTGGCCGCCGCCCGACTCGAGAATGCGCGGCAGGAACGCACGGACGCCATAGATCACGCCCCACAGGTTCACGCCGAGCGTCCACTCCCAGGTCTCGATGGGTCCGAGCCACGGATCGCCCTTGCCGGCAACGCCGGCGTTGTTGCAGATCACGTGGACTGCCCCGAACCGATCGACGGTGGCAGCCGCAAGGGCGTCGACCTCGTCGGCCTTGCTCACATCGGTGATCGACGTGAGCGTCTCGACGCCGTGGCTCGCCCGCACCTCGCCGTCGGCCACTTCGAGGTCGTCGGCATTGACATCTGCCAGTACGAGTTTGCAGCCCGCAGCGCCGAACGAGTTGGCCATCGCCAGCCCGATTCCGCCCGCTGCGCCAGTGATGACGACGACGGTGTCGTTGGTCAGGTCCATGATTGCGCCCCTTTGGTCCTCGGATCCCCGCCCGTGGGCGATTTCCACTTCCTGCTGTTCCTCGGCAGGACGCTACCTCAGCGCGTTTCCGGCGTAGGCTCCGGAGCATTCATGCGAAAGGAGCTGCGATGACCGGGAACTCCGTCTTCCGTCCACGCGATGTCGCCGTCCTCGGAGTGGAAGCCGTCGAGGCGCCCGAGGTGATCACCTCGGCGTGGATCGACGAGCAGCTCGCTGCCACCTACGATCGCACGGGTCTCACTCCGGGCACCCTTGCCGATCTCGCCGGCATCGAAGAGCGGCGGTGGTGGCCCGAGGGCGTCACCTTCGATGAGGCTGCGGCGATGGCCGGTCGAGCCGTCATCGAGTCGACCGGTATCGACCCTGAACGCATCGGCATGCTGATCTCGACCTCGGTGTGCAAACACCACCTCGAACCGTCGGTGTCGTGCGCGGTGCACCATCAACTCGAGCTCTCGCCGGCGTGCCTGAATTTCGACGTCGGCAATGCCTGTCTGGGGTTCATCAACGGCATGCAGATCGCCGCTGCGTCGATCGACGCCGGGATGATCGATTACGCAATCATCGTCGACGGCGAAGGCAGTCGGCACACGCAGCTGGCGACGATCGAGCGCCTCCGGAGTGAGGACACCACGGCGGCCGACGTGTTCGCCGAATTCGCCTCGCTCACGCTCGGATCGGGTGCGGCGGCGGCGATCATGTGTCGCGCCTCGGAACACCCCGATGCCCACCGGTTCGTCGGCGGCATCGCTCGTGCGGGCACCGAGCACCACGAGCTGTGTGTCGGCGACCTCGATCGGATGACGACCGACACGCATGGTTTGCTCGTCGCCGGGCTCGATCTCGCAGAAGCGGCGTGGAAGCACGCCGGGCACGACTTCGACTGGGAGCTCGGTCTCGATTGGTACGTGATCCACCAGGTGAGCCAGGTGCATACCCGCATGATCACCGACCGGCTCGGCGTCGATCTCGATCGGGTGCCACTGACGTTTCCCCGGTACGGCAACGTCGGGCCCGCCGCGATTCCGATCACGCTGGTCAGTGCGGCCGACCGCATTCAGCGCGGCGATCGTGTCCTGTGCATGGGAATCGGCTCGGGCCTCAACACCAGTATCGCCGAACTCGTTTGGTGACTCCGGCGCTGCCGACGCCCGCCGATTGGGAACGGTGGGGGGTGCCGGCCCACTGGTCGCGCACGGTCGACGTCCCAGAACGCGGTGGTGCGACTCGCCGGTGGCACGTGCTCGACACCGGGTTGCCTGAGGTCGAGGCGCCTGGCCCGACGGTCGTGTGCGTGCACGGCAACCCCACGTGGAGCTACGTCTGGTCGACCGTCGTTGCCACATTGGCGCCGCGTCACCGCGTCGTTGCGGTGGATCAGCTGGGCATGGGCTACAGCGAGCGCACGCCACGACGACGGTATGCGGATCGCGTTGCTGACCTCGCCGATGTGATCGATGCGCTGGCGCTCACCGCCGAGGGGCCGATCGTGATCGCCGGCCACGATTGGGGTGGTGCGATCGCGATGGGGTGGGCCGTCGATCACTCCGACGATCTGGCCGCAATGGTGCTGTGCAACACCGGCATCGCCGTGCCGACGGGGCGATCAGCCCCTGCGGTCATCCGGTTGGCCGCCTCGCCGTTCCTGCTCGATGCGGTGTGTCGCGGGACGCGGCTGTTCGTCAGTGGCGCAAGCCGGCTGTCGCGCGACCGCCTGACCAAGGTCGAGCGATCTGCGCTCGCGGCCCCATATCGCGGTGCCCCGCAGCGGGCGGCGATCGCCGACTTCGTCGATGACATCCCCTTGCGTGACGACGCGCCGAGCGAGGCCGACCTCGCCGCTGTTGCCGCAGGCCTCGCCGATGTGCGCGCACCCGTGCTGCTGGCTTGGGGCCCGGACGATCCGGTGTTCAACGACGACTTCCTCGATGATCTGGCTGCTCGGATGCCGCATGCCGACCGTCATCGCTTCCCCCGGGGCGGGCACCTGTTGCCCTTGGAGCACATCGGGTCGCCATCGGCGGCGACGGTGATCGTCGATTGGATCGACGGCGCGATGCCATCGGCTCTGCCCGTATCGACACCGGTGGTGGCGGTTTCGGCCGATGCAACTTTGTCGGACCATCGTCCGTTGTGGGCGCCGATCGACGATGCGGCCACGAGTCGCGCCGACGAACGCGCCGTGATCGACATGGCGAATGGCGACACATTGACGTGGGCCCAACTGGGGGAGCGGATCGAGCGTGGTGCACATGCGCTGCGCGCTGCTGGCGTGAGGCCCGGTGATCGGGTGGCCGTGCTCACGCCACCGGGCGTCGACGCACTCGTCGTGGCCTACGCAATCGTGCGCGCCGGTGGAGTTGCCGCCGTTGCCGACCGTGGACTCGGGCTGTCCGGACTGCGAACGGCGATCCGTTCGTCGCGGCCCCGGTTCGTCGTCGGACCGAGACAGGCACGGGCAGCGGCACGGTTGTTGCGCTGGGCCCCAGGCGCAACGATGATCGATCCAGGCGCCCTGCTCGATGGATCGGCCAGCGGTGAGCTCCCGGTGCCGGGACCCGACGAACCGGCTGCGGTGCTGTTCACATCCGGCGCCACCGGACCGGCTAAAGGGGTGCGCTATACCCATGCCCAGCTGGCTGCCCAGCGCGATGCGCTGGCCTCGACGTACTCCATCTCGTCCGACGACCGCCTCGTTGCTGCATTCGCACCTTTTGCCCTCTACGGCCCCGGTCTAGGGATCACAACGGCTCTTCCCGATAGCGACGTCACTAGACCCAGCACGTTGACGGCAACGGCGTTGTCCGCCGCCTGCACCGCGGTCGGTGCGACGATGGCGTTTGCCTCTCCGGCCGCGCTCGCCAACGTCGTGCGCACGGCCAGCGCACTCGACGGCGGCGCCGACGTCGATGGGCTGCGGTCACTTCGAGTGGTGATGAGCGCCGGTGCGCCGGTGCCGTCCGAGCTGTTGCACGACGTTGCCGATCTGGCGCCGGCAGCCACGCTGCACACGCCGTACGGGATGACCGAGTCGCTGCCGGTCGCCGACATCGAGCTGGCGGCGATCGACGTTGCCGACCAGGCTGATCCGAACGGTGGAGTGTGCGTCGGTCCGCCGGTCGACGGCGTCGACGCGATCATCGCGGCCTATAACTTCGACGCCGGCGAGCCGGTCGTCGCGCTCGGCGCAGGCGTGACGGGCGAGATCCTCGTCCGGTCGCCGTGGACCAGCGCCGGCTACGACGGGCTCTGGGCGACCGAGGCGGCGGCTCGCCCGGTCGATGCGACCGGGGTGCAGTGGCATCGCACGGGCGACGTCGGTCACGTCGACGCGCAGGGCCGACTGTGGGTCGAAGGTCGGAGCGTGCACGTCATCGATGCGCCGGGCGCACCGATCACGCCGGTCCCCGTCGAACGAGCGGTCGAACGTCGACTGCGAGGAACCCGAGTTGCCGCTGTTGGCGTCGGCCCGTCAGGCAGGCAGCAGTTGGTCGTGGTGGTCGAGCAGCGAGGTCAGAACGGACTCTCCAGCGCCGACATCGCCGCCAAGGTGCGGTCAGCAGTCGAGCCACTGGGTGTCGCCGTCGCCGCCGTGCTCGCCGCTGGTGACATCCCCGTCGACATCCGTCACGAGGCCAAGATCGACCGGGGCGCGGTCGCCCGTTGGGCCGGCGACGTGTTGGCCGGACGCCGCACCAAGGCGCTGCGCCGACATTGACGATGCGCACGTTGGTCACCGGAGCATCCAGTCGGATCGGATGTGGGGTCGTAGCTGCGCTGATGGGTCGTGGCGACGACGTGGTGACGCTGCAGCGACGCCATGTCAACGCGCTGGATGCGTTTGGCGTTGAGCAGGTGCTCGGTGACGTACGCGATGAGCGCACCGTGATCGACGCGGTGAATGGCTGTGACGCCGTCGTCCATCTGGCTGCACGAGTTGGCGTCGTCGGTAGTTGGGAGGACTTTCGTTCGGTCAACGTCGATGGCACCGCCAACGTGCTGGCGGCTGCCCGCCGTGCGGGGACCGAGCGCGTGGTGCACGTGTCGTCGCCGTCGGTCGCCCACGAAGGGGACTCACTCGTTGGTGAGGGCGCAGGACCGCCCGTCGTTGGCCGTCGGCGTGCGTGCTACCCCGAGTCGAAGGCGCGCGCCGAGCAGGTGGCACTGGCGCCGTCAGAGGAGCCAACGCGCGTCGTCGCGGTTCGACCTCATCTGGTGTGGGGGCCGGGCGATGAGCAGCTTGTCGGGCGGATCGTCGATCGCGCCGCTGCGGGTCGGTTGACATTGGTTGGCACCGGTGCTGCGCTGATCGATACGACCTACATCGACAACGCCGTCGATGCGCTGGTCGCGGCGGTCGATGCGCTCGAGCCGGGTGCACCGTGCGTGGGCCGGGCGTATGTCGTCGCCAACGGCGAGCCCCGTCCGATCGCAGAACTGATCGCAGGCATCTGCGCAGCCGCTGGCGTGCCGTTTGAGCCGCGATACGTCCCGGTGCGGGTGGCGCGACCGGTGGGTGCGTTGGTGGAGCGCGCATGGTCGGTGGTTGCGTCGCGCTCGGAGCCGCCGATGACGGAGTTCGTCGCCGAGCAGTTGGGCACCGCTCATTGGTTCGATCCCCGCCCTGCTGCGACCGATCTTGGCTGGCATCCGCGCGTGTCGATCGACAAGGGTCTGGCCCGCCTCAGGGAGTGGTTCGCCGCTGGCTGTCCGGAGTGGCCTCACGCCCAGTAGGGTCTCCGACTTGGCGACGTGGCCGAGTGGCTTAGGCAACGGCCTGCAAAGCCGTCTACCCGGGTTCGATTCCCGGCGTCGCCTCCACACTGCAGCTCTGGACAGCGGGGCGAGATCCCGCCTGTCCGGAGCGCAGTCAGGTGATGACGGTGCCGTCGGGGCGGTGGGTGTGCCAGGTGCCGTCAGCGTCGCGATGAACGCGGAAGCCGTGTTCTTTCTGCGGGTTGTGCGGGACTGTGGCACCGTGCGCCCCCCCCCAACTGAGGTTGTCGTCGGCATCGCACCGGCTCACGGGTCGGTCGCAACCAGCCCACGCACACTCCGTCGCCAACAACATCACCGCCTCGCGAGCGGCACCGGTGAACAACCGCGACCGCCGACCCAGATCGGTGATCACACCGTGGCTGTCGTACACGACACGCCGGATGTGGCCGACGAGCGCAGCGTTGATGGCGTGTCAGCTGAGGACCGCGATGCTGGCTTCGCTCGGGTCGGCCGCGTCCTGCACCATCGCAAGGTACGCCTCCTCCAGCCCCGAGAGCCCGGGCCGTTCGACGATCGTGGCCCAGCTCGGCGCGACCTCGAGTAGCCGTTCCCATGCCACGCCGAGGCGGGCTTGGTAGCCGTCTTGCCCCCAGTCGGCGACTCGCTTCTGGATCTGGCTTGGCGCGAAGAAGAACTCCGGAGATGGCCCCGGGAGTTCCTCGTCGGTGGCGGTTGCGTCCCAGTGCGTCAGTCCGACGCTAATCGACGCGCCGAGCCGGTCGCCGAGGCGTCGATGGACCTCATGGCGGACGCTGGCGTTGCCGGCGACGTCGACGAACGCCGAGGCGACCAGGTCGAGCTCGTCGATCTGGTCGTAGGCGATCACTCGGTCGTAACAGCCGAGACTCTCCACGTGCTCCACCCGGCCTGGTGATGTGAGTCCGACGACCCTCGGCCGGCTGCCGTCGCGGCCGATGGTGCACAATGCCGTGCCGGCCGAGGTCTTGCTCGACGCGCTGGAGATGATGATCTGCTCGGCACCGAAGTCGCCGTTGTCGGCCAGATAGTCATCGAGCACGAATGACGTGACGAAAAGCGGGATGAAGATCGCCTGGAGATCCTCGGTGTCGGGTTGGTAGGTGGGGTCGGCGGTCGTGAACCCGTATCCGTTGTACACAGCAGGAAGATCGGCGCGATGTGCCGCCCCGTCGACGAAGCCCGACGGGCTCACACGTGTGGGGGAGACGACGAGGTGCGTGGCCATCGGCAGGTAGCCGAAAACCCGCGTGCCGATGGCGACGCCGTCGACATCACCCGCGATCACGTCGGCGAACCCCCACACCGGGATGCGTCCCCACCCGTCGTCAGCGGAGGGGAAGAAGTTCCAGTACCCCACCATGTCGCCAGCGGCGCCGTAGGTGACGTTGTTGGCGGTGAGCCCGACCCGATCGACACGCAGCAGCACCTGACCCTCCTCCAGCATCGGCAGCGCGTCGGTGGTGTGGCGGGTGATTCCCAGGTCGTCGCGGCGGACCTCGAGCACGTCGATCACGTCGGTCATCCCATCACATTCCCAAACTGGCGACACCGATGGCGAACTTGGAGCTGGCGCTCGATCTCAGGGCGCGGTCGTGAGTGCCCGCAACCGATCGCCGATATCGGCGCACTCGTCGCATCCCCAGATTGCCTGGTACACGCGACAACCGAGGCAGAGCGCAAACACCGCTTCGAGCGATGCCGCGGCGATCAACATCACCACGAGCACCACGGCGACGGTCGCGACGCCGAGAGCGAGTGCCAGCGCAGCACCACCGGAGAACGTCAGCCCGATCGCCTGCGCGAAGCGCTTCGGTGGTCCCGGCACCTGCCTCGAATCCACGGAGAACCGGCGCTCGATCCAAGGTGTGATCACCCGTGTCGACAGCTGACCGAGGGGCGAGAGTGTCGGGCCCGTGGCGACGCGGGCGGCGAAACCGGCCACCAACAGCGCGAGCAGCCACGGACTCGATGTCGCCAGCACTGCGGATGAAAGGGTGACGACGCCGGCCGCCACTACACGAGCTGCGGTCTCGTTGACCGGATCGGGGAACGAGAACACTGCCGAGTAATGAACACCGGCGGAGGAAGGCACGCACCCAGTATAAACCCGATCACTTCAATCGGGAATTGGGTCGTGCGCGGCCGAATCCCCTCGTCGGTGGTCAATGCACCGAGGTACCATGGGGAGCGCACATGACCGGAACCACAGCAAGCACCCACGCCACCGTGGTCGTTCCCGGCATGCATCTGATGACGGCGCTCGTCGGCCCGCGGGATCAATTCCTCCGCCAAATCGAGCAACGCTTCGCCGCCGTGCGCATCAGCGTGCGCGGCAACGAGGTGCGTATCGACGGCGAGGACACCACGCGAGTGGCCGATGCGACCCGACTGTTCGAGGAGCTGATCATGCTGCTCCAACGTGGTCAGCAGCTCGACGATCCGACGCTGCAGCGAATTCTCGACATGGTCGACGCCGCCGAACGGCCGAGTGAGATCCTCAGCCATGAGGTATTGCGCGGTGCAAAGGGTCGCCAGGTCAAGCCAAAGACGGCAGGACAGAAGCGCTACGTCGACACGATCGCCGAGAACGTCATCACCTTCGGTCTCGGTCCGGCCGGGACAGGGAAGTCGTGGCTTGCGGTGGCCATGGCGGTGCGTGCGTTGCAGGCCAAAGAGGTGCAGCGCATCATCCTCACCCGTCCCGCGGTAGAGGCGGGAGAGCGGCTGGGTTTCCTGCCCGGCGACCTGATGGCCAAGATCGACCCGTACCTGCGCCCGCTCTACGACGCGCTGTACGACATGCTCGACCCCGACGCTGTCACCCGGTTGCTCGAACGACAGGTGGTCGAGGTGGCGCCGCTGGCGTTCATGCGCGGACGCACGTTGAACAACAGCTTCATCATTCTCGACGAGGCGCAAAACGCCACCCCTGAACAGATGAAGATGTTCCTCACGCGAATTGGGTTCGGCTCGCGCGTGGTCGTCACCGGCGACACCACCCAGGTCGACGTCCCCAACGGAAAGAGCGCGTTGGCAGGACTCGAACGGACGCTCACCGGCATCGACAGCCTGGCATTTGTCCACCTGTCGGGCGATGACGTCGTGCGCCACCGGATCGTCGCCGACATCGTTGCCGCATACGAGCGCAGCAGCTGACCGGTGCAGGTCGAGGTCGTTGCGGCCGACGAGCGCGACCTCGATGACGTCGGCGCATCGCCGGAGTCTCCTGTCGATCTGGGGCGTTGGCGAGCACTCGCCGCGGCCGTTGTCGCCGATCTGGGTGGACGCGGTGAACTGACGCTCACGTTCGTCGACCGCGCAACGATGCAGACGCTGAACACCGAGTGGATGGGGATCGACCGTCCAACCGATGTGCTCGCTGCCCAGCTCGATGCTCCGGGCGAGCCCGGGGCCGACAGCGAGCCGGTGCTTCCGTTGTTGCTCGGCGACGTTGTCGTCTGCCCCGCGGTTGCTGTCGATCAGTTCGCCGACCACGCCGGAACGTACGTCGACGAGATCGCCCTGCTCGTGGTGCACGGGATCCTGCACGTGTTCGGTCACGACCATGCCGATCCTGACGAGGCGACGGCGATGCGCAGCGAGGAGCGCCGCCTTCTCGAGCGCTACCACTGGCACGGCCCGACGCCCGACGGATTCCGTCACGAGCACTGACCCGCTGCCGTCGAACCGGGAGCCGGTATGTCGAGCGTCTAGCGTCGCCGGCATGGAGATCTCACTCGCTGGACAGACCGCGCTCGTGACCGGGGCATCGAAGGGAATCGGCAAGGCGATCGCCCAGAGCTACGCAGCGGCAGGTGCCAACGTGATGCTGAGCAGCCGCAAGCAGGACCAACTGGAGGCGGCCGCCGCTGAGATGACCGGCGGCGCGGGGGACGTCGACGTCATTGCCGCCAATGCCGGTGACGACGGCGCTGGCGAACGCGTGGTGGCCGCGACCATCGAACGCTTCGGCGGTCTCGACGTGCTCGTCAACAACGCAGCGACGAATCCGTACTACGGCCCGACGTTGGGGGTCGACGAGGGGCGCTATGACAAGACGTTCCAGGTCAATCTGAAGGGCCCACTGTTCTTCGCCCAGGCTGCCTGGGAGCAGTCGTTCAAGGAGCGGCCGGGAGTGATCCTGAACATCGCGTCGGTCGGCGGGTTGCGTGCCGAGGGCGCGTTGGGCGTGTACAACCTGACCAAGGCTGCGCTCATTCACCTCACCCGCCAGCTGGCCCACGAGCTCGGCCCCACACGTGTCGTGGGGATCGCGCCCGGCCTGGTGAAAACCGACTTTGCGAAGGTGCTCATCGACAACTTCGGTGAGTCGTTGGCGGCTCGATTGCCGCTCAGGCGAGTCGGTGAGCCCGAGGACATCGCCAACCTTGCGCTCTTCCTCGCAAGCGATGCGGCGAGTTGGATCACCGGCGAGACCTACGTGATCGATGGTGGCGCGGGGGTTGCGGGCGGGGGTGTCGCGTCGGAATGATCGACGGGCGTGTCAGAGACCGATGCCGTCGATGATGTTGCTGACGATCGTCGCGGCTTGCTGCTGAGTCGAGCGTTTGTGGCCGACCGTGAGTCGCAGCCACACCGGCCCGTACAGCGCATCGAGCGCCAGCTCGATGTCGATGTCCTCGCGCACCTGGCCGGCATCGATCGCTCGCTGTAATCGAGCCTTCGAATTTGCTCGACGCGGTGCCCAGAACCGTTGGCGGAACTCTTCGGCAGTTTGGGCGTCGTGGGCAGAGGCGGCGAGCATCTCGCGGATCAGCTGCCCGGTCGGCGAGTTGAACACGCGGATCACGTCCTGGAGGTGGTTCGTGAAGTCCTCCCGCAGGTCTTCGCTCTGACCGAGTGGGGTCGCCTGCACGGTCCCGTCGACCAACGCATCGAAGATCACCGCGGTGCGCGATGGCCACCATCGATAGATGGTCTGCTTGGCGACGCCCGCCGCTTTGGCGATGTCGTCGACCTTCGCGGTGCCGCCGTCGCCGGATCCGATCAACTTGTACGTTGCGTCGAGGATTCGGCGATGCGCATCCTTGTCCCTTGTTCGCCCACGTGGCACACAGAGATCGTACGCGCACGGGACTAGCTGCGACGTAGTTTGCCGAGAGCGGTGCGCGGCAACGCCGTAGCGAGCGTGAGGCGTCGGGGCGCCATGTAGGCCGCATCGGTCGCTCTTACGTGGTGGCGGAGGTCGTCGAGACTCGGCGGTCGAGCTCGATCGACCGGCACGACGACCGCTTCCACGAGCTGCCCCCATTCGGGGTCGTCGGTGCCGCGGACCATCACCTCAGCGACGTCGGGATGGGTTGCGATCAACGCCTCGACCGCGTCAGGCCAGATGTTCTCGCCCCCTGAGATGATGAGGTCACCGCGTCGACCGTCGACGTGCAAGCGCGGACCGTCGTTGCCCTCGACCCAACGGCCGACGTCGCCGGTCGCGAACCATCCATCGGCGTCGATCGGAACTGTGCCGTCGCGGTAGCAACGCAACAACATCGGCGCCCGGAGGTGAATGCCGCCGGCGTCGTCGAGGTGCACGTCGACCCCGTCGAGTGGTCGTCCGTCGTACACGACACCGCTCCCGGTCTCGGTCATGCCGTAGGTCGTGACCGCGTTGGCGGGTAGATCACTCGGCGGCCGCGTGCCTCCGATGACGATGCGCCGAAATCGGGAGGGCTCGATGCGTGCCAACACCGTTGGCACCAGCGAGACCAGCGTGGCGCCGATGTCGACGGCGCGCATCACCTCGGCGGCGTCGAATCCAGGCATCACGGTGACCGGGGTCGAGGTCAACAACGCCCTGGTCAGCACCGAGAGGCCGCCGACGTGCGACAGCGGCAGGCACGCCAGCCAGTGGTCGTCGTCGGCGACGTCGAGTGCCGCGCTGGTCGCTCGCGCCGAGGCGGCGACCGCGTCATGCGTCAGCACCACACCCTTCGGTCGACCGGTCGAGCCGCTGGTGGCGACAATCAAAGCGTCACCGTCATCGACCTCCTCGCCGACGCGCATCGCAATGCAGAGATCGGCGCGCCGAGCTGGGGGGAGACGCTGATCGACCGGAAACGCAGCATCGCCGGCTGCCCAGACGCGTTCTAGCTCGTCGACGAACGCCGGTCCACCAGCCTGGTCGATGGCGACGAGGCGGGCCACGACAACGATCCAGTCAGGCGGTGACCGGGTCGATCGGTGTGAGTGGGCCCACTGCGGCCTCGATCTCCGCGGCGATCGTCAAGCACCGCAGATCGTTGAATCGATCAGCCATCACCTGTGCGCCGACGGGGAGCCCGTCGGCGACCCCCGCGGGAGTGATCGCGGCAGGCATTCCGAGGAGATTGGCTGAGAGCACGGGCCAAATCGTGGTGAGCATCGTCTCCAAGCCGGTGTCGGGGTCGACGTCGGCGCCATGTGCGAACGCGGGGCGGGCCCACGTGGGCGACAGGAGGACCCGATGCTCCTGGAAGAACTGCGCCCACTCGCGCAGCAACCGGTACCGCTCGACGTGCATCGTCGTGACCTCCGGATAACTCGGAGGGGATGTCGCGCCCTGGGCGGCGTCGAGCAATGCCTTGGCATCCGGGCCCATCACTAACTCGAGCAGCTCTCGTTGGCTGTTGATGTCGGCGCCGAGGAGACCCTGCCACAGCTCGACGACCAGCTCGACGTCGGGTGGTGTGGCCTCGACGACGTCGTGGCCTGCGTCGGCGAGATGGTCGGTGGCACTTCGTATCGCTGTGGCGATGCCCGGCTCGATCGTCAGGCCCTCGGGTGGTGCGAGCACGGCGATGCGGATCCGCTCGCCCGGCGAGTTGTCGGCGAGTACCGCGCTCACACTGCGGGGATCGCGCCAGTGTTGCCCAGCGAGCGCGTCGAGCCCGGCGCGCACGTCGGCGACCGTTCTGGCCATCGGACCCTCGACGACCATGAGTTGTGCTGCGAGGCCCATGTCCTGTGGCGGAATCTCCGTGGCCATCGGGATCACGCCGACAGTCGGCTTGAGCGAGGCGATGCCGCAACAGTGGGCAGGGTTGCGCAACGATCCACCGATGTCGTTGCCGATCCCGATCGGGCTCATCCCCGAGGCGATCGCCGAGCCCTCCCCGCCACTCGATCCACCAGCGGTGACATTGGGGTTCCACGGATTGCGCGTCAGGCCGTGCAGCGACGAGTCGGTGTGCACCCGTAGACCGAAATCGGGCAGGTTGGTGCGGGCGAACGGGATGGCGCCTGCCTCGCGCATCCTGGAGACTGTTGGTGCATCCTGCTGGGCGTTCGCCTCGGCGAGAGCCGGGACGCCCTGGGTCGTCGGCGTGCCGGCCAGATCGATGTTCTCCTTGACGGTACAGGGCACGCCATGCAGCGGTCCGAGCTTGTCGCCGCGTGTGGCCGCCGCGTCGGCCTCGTCGGCGGCAGCGCGAGCTTCGTCGGCCAGTAGTCGCACGATCGCGTTGAGACCACCGTTGACGGCCGCAACGCGCTCGAGGTGGGCCTCGAGCACTTCACGGCTCGACACCTGCCCGTTCGCGATGTCGGCCGCCAACACCAGTGCAGGACGTTGCCAGAGCTCGCTCATCGGTCCATCATGGCGCAATCATGAACCGTTGGATCACCGGAGCTCGTCCGCGCACCCTTCCCGCCGCAGTCGTCCCCGTCGCCGTGGGAGCGGCCTGCGCTGTTGGTGTATCCGCCGACGGGCTCGTGTGGTGGCGAGTCGCTGCGGCGCTGGGCGTCAGCCTTGCGCTGCAGATCGGAGTGAACTATGCCAACGACTACAGCGATGGCATCCGGGGGACCGACGACGTTCGTGTTGGGCCGACTCGACTCGTCGCCGGTGGGCTTGCTGCACCATCGGCGGTCAAGCGAGCTGCGCTGCTGTCGTTCGCGGTCGCCGCAATCGCCGGGTTGGCGATCGCGCTCGACACATCGCTGTGGCTCCTCGCCGTGGGCGCTGCGGCCATCGCTGCTGCGTGGTTCTACACCGGTGGGCCGAAGCCGTATGGCTATCTGGGCCTCGGCGAGTTGTTCGTCTTCGTGTTCTTCGGGCTCGTCGCTACGGCCGGCACGACGTTCGCGGCGGTCGAGGAGGTCACTGCGCTGTCGATGTCGATGGGCGTTGCAGTGGGCGCGCTGGCATGCGCACTGTTAGTGATCAACAACCTGCGCGACATCCCGACCGATCGAGAGGTGGGGAAGCGCACCCTCGCAGTCCGCCTCGGAGACCAACGAACGCGGGGGCTGTACACAGCGCTGATCGGAGCGGCTTTTGTCGTGCTCCTGATCGTGTCCATCGGCCGGCCGTGGGCGCTCCTCGGGTTGGTCGCCCTGCCCGTTGCCATCAGCCCGATCCGGGCGGTCCTCTCGGGTGCCAGCGGTGGAGCGTTGATCGCCGTACTCGGCGCGACCGGACGTGTGCAGCTCGTGTTCGGCGCCGGCGCGGCTCTCGGGCTGGCGATCAGCGGGTAGCGGACGCCGTGTTGTGGACGCGGCCGCCGACCCAGTCGGCGATGACCGCAGCCGTGGCGTTCGGCTGCTCGAGATGGGCG
Organism: Actinomycetota bacterium; assembly: GCA_039177505.1. GTDB lineage: Bacteria > Actinomycetota > Acidimicrobiia > Acidimicrobiales > Ilumatobacteraceae > JABSQH01. Next base: position 38,721 of record JBCDFR010000009.1, read on the forward strand.
CTGTGCCCGGCGTCGGAGATCGAGATCATCTCGCCGGACGGCAACATGGAGCACATCTGACGTCCGATCGTGTTGAACTTCTGGTCGTTGGCGCCGACGATCACGAGCGCGGGAGCTGTGATGTCGCGGAGACGATCCCACAGTGGGCTCTGTGACCCGGTTCCTGTCAACCGCAGCGACGACGCCAGGTCGGCGGCCCGGTTTCGCAGTCGGTCGTCGCGCATCGCCGCTGATGCGTCGAGGCCGGCGAACAGTGGCAACGCTAGCCACTCGTCGAGGAATGCATCGACCCCGATGCGCTCGAGTCGATCGGCCAGCTCGCGATCGGCAGCGCGTCGCGCACAGCGTTCACTCTCGCTTGCGATGCCCGGTGTTGCGCCGATCAGCACCAGGCCGCGCACCGCCGCAGGGTGCGCAAGTGCAGCATGCAACGCGATTCGCCCACCCATCGAGTAGCCGATGTAGATCGCGTCACCGCCGACTTCGACCAGATGGTCTGCACAGCCCCAGAGCTCGCGCCGCAGCTCACCCGCGGTGCCGTGTCCGGGCAGATCCGCAGCGACGATCTCGGCGTCTTCGACCGAGTCAGTGGCGAGATGAGCACGCAACGCCGGTGTGAGGACGTCCCACGAGCGCGCCGTCTGGGTGAAGCCGTGGGCCAGGACGAGGCGCACGTCAGCCGGCGTTGGCGGCCATCTTGGTCAACACGCGGGCGAATGTCTCTGGTTCTTGTGCTCCGGGAACGGCCCACGTGTCGTTGAACACGAAGGTCGGAACAGCGGTGACCCCGCGGTCTGCGGCGCCGCGCAGCTCGGCCGCGACCTCCGCGTTGCCCCGATCGCTGTCGAAGAACTCACGCACCGTCGCATGGTCGAAGCCCTCGTCGGCGGCCAGGTCGGCGAGGGCATCGGGATCACCGATGTCGATGCCGTCGTGGAAGTAGGCCCGCAGCAGCCGCTCCTTCATTGCGTCCTGCGTGACGGGCGACTCCGTCTGCTCGCTCAGCCACAGCAGTCGGTGCGCAAGGAGCGTGTTCGCCCGAAGGGCGCGGTCCATGCGGAACTCGATGCCCGTAGCCGCGGCTGCCGACGTGACGTGATCGAGAATCTCTTGCGCCCGTTCGGGCCCGCCGAACTTCTGAGCGTAGGCGTCGAATACTGGGCCGGACCGTCCTGGGCTCGCTGTCGGATCGAGCTGGAACGGGCGGAAGGCCACGTCGACGTCGACATCGGCGCCGTGCTCGGCACGGAATTCGGCGAGTCCCGCCTCGAACTTGCGTTTCCCGATGTAACACCACGGACACACCACGTCGGAATAGATCTCGACGGAGACCGTGGGCCGCTGCGTGTTGTTGGATTCGATGGGGGAGTCGGTGTGCTCGGAGACGTCCACGGCCACACGCTACGAGGGTGTGGGGGCGTGTGGCGACACGGCGATCCGATGCGCCGTTGCGCGGCTCGACGTCGGCCGTTCTATGGTCGAGCTCCGATGGTCGATGGCAGGCAACAGGCGACCTTCGCAGCGACGCTCGTCGACGAGTGGGTTCGGAGCGGGATGACCGCAGCCGTGGTCGCTCCCGGCTCGCGGTCGACTCCGATGGCGCTTGCGCTAGCCGACCGCAACGATGTGGCGTTACACGTGGTGCACGACGAGCGCGCGGCGGCTTTTGTTGCGCTCGGGCTGGGCATCGACGGCGCGCCTGCACTGCTGCTCTGCACGAGCGGGACTGCGGCGGCTCACTTTCTGCCAGCGGCGGTCGAGGCGTCGTTGTCGCAGGTGCCGATGATCATGGTGACCGCTGACCGTCCGGCGGAACTGCGCGGGGTGGGCGCGCCGCAGACCATCGACCAACCCGGTATCTATGGCTCCTACGTGGAGTTGATGCTCGACCTCGGTGACGACGCCATTGCCGATCGGGCCTCGTGGCGGGCGATCGCCGCCGATGTGTTCGCCCACGCCACTGCGGGCCCCGTGCAGATGAATCTCCAGTTCCGCGAGCCGCTGGCTGTCGCACCCGACGAGCTGCCTCCGCCTCTCGGAGCCGTCGACCAGGGGAACCGCGCTCGCAACGAGTTCGTGGTCGATCGTGTACCCGACGGGTTCGACACCCCGCGCGGAGTGATCCTCGCCGGTGGCCGCAGCCTGGTCGATCCGAGCGACGTGCGGGAGTTGGCTGCTCGCTCCGGTTGGCCGGTGATCGCCGATCCGCTCTCAGGGCTGCGCGATGAGGATGCGGTCACGATGGCCGACGCACTCTTGCGTCATGGCCCGTTCGCCAACGACCACCTGCCGTCGAGCATCGTGCGCGTCGGGCGGCCCGCGGCCTCGCGTGTGCTGGTCGAGTGGACGTCTCGCGCCGTCGCGGCGGGGGCGGCACTCGTCCAGGTCGGGGGACCCGGCCGAGTCGATCCGGGCCTCGATGTGAGCGCATACTGCGATCTCCACGACGTGCTCGCCGCGGTCGAGACCGGCGCTATCGGCACGCCGTGGGCGGCGCGCTGGCGGCGAGCAGAGGAGCGGGCGCGAGTGGCGGTCGAAGACGTACTCGACCAGTTCGCGAGGTCTCAGCGCCTGACGGAGCCCGGTGTGGCACGGCTGGTCGCGACGCATCGTCCCGCGCAGGCGCAGCTCACCGTGGCCTCGTCGATGCCGGTCCGTGACCTCGAGTGGTTCGGTGGCCCCCAGGCATCGGCGTGGTGCAATCGGGGGGCCAACGGGATCGACGGAACGATCTCGACGGCGCTCGGTCGATCGCTGGCAGGCCACCCGTCGATCGTGCTCCTGGGGGACCTGGCCTTCGTTCACGATGTCAATGCACTCATCGCGCTCGCCGGGCGCGATGCCGATCTCCGAATCGTCGTGATCGACAACGACGGCGGCGGCATCTTCTCTTTTCTTCCTCAGGCCCGGCAGCTCTCAGAGGGTCGTTTCGAGCAGCTGTTCGGCACGCCGCACGGCAGCGATGTGCTGGCGCTGGCGGCGGCGCACGGATTGCCAGCGATGAACGTGAGTCGACCCGCCGAGCTCACCGATCAGCTGGCGATACCTGGTCCGTGGGTGGCTCGGGTGATCTCTGACCGCGTTGCCAACGTGACGGTGCACGAGGAGCTGCAACGAGCGGTGGCGGCGGCGGTCGACCCGCAGGGCACATCGCACCGCGCCTGAGGCGGCGCCGGTCATTGCCGCCACACACCGGCTTGATCTCGGTTACCGCTACGGACGAACGATCGCGCCGAGCATCGCCTGGAACTTCGCTTGTGTCTCCGCGAGTTCGGCATGAGGTTCGCTGTCGGCGACGATCCCACCTCCGGCGACGAGGCGCGCGGTTCGGCGGTCGGGCGAGAACTCGGCACAGCGAATCGTGACGGCCCACATGCCGTTACCCGCGGCATCGACCCATCCGACGGCACCGCCATAGCGGCCCCGGGTGAAGCCTTCGTGCGTGGTGATCAACTCGATTGCGGCATCGCGGGGGTGCCCGCCGAGTGCTGGCGTCGGGGCGAGCGCCCGCGCTAGCGAGAGCACCGATGGCGCAGGATCCGACAGCACGCCTTCCATCCGCGTGCCGAGATGCTGCACGTTGGCCACCGTCACGATCGATGGATCGGGTTCCCAGTCGAGATAGCTGGCGTACGGGAGCAGTGTGTCGTGCACCACATCGATCACTACCCGGTGTTCGATCTGGTTCTTCGTGCTGTCGATCAACTCGGCGGCGATGGTTGCATCGCGGACGGGGTCACCTGTGCGTGGTGCCGTGCCCGCCAGCGGGTGCGAGCGCACGATGGTGACCGGGTCTGGAGCGTCGTCGGATGCGACACTGCGGTCTACCTCGACCAGGAGTTCCGGCGACGCGCCAACGAGTCCGTCGAACGAATAGCGGTAGCTCGAACCGAACGCCGATCGGAGTCGTCGAAGCACCGAATGCACGTCGATCGGGGTGTCGCTCTCGACCCGAATCGGTCGGGCGATCACCGCCTTGATGAGGTCGTCGTCGCGTACTGCGTCGCGCGCCGTCTCGACGGCTGCGAGATAACGGTCGACCGGTTCTGGGGTGACGTTGAACGCCCCTGCGGTCGTCGTGGTGGTCGTCGGGGCGGCGAGCGCCTCGCGCCACTCTGCGCCGTCGACGGTGGTCACCGCGACTCGATCGTCGGGCAGCCGCCGCACGGTCACGGCCGGAACGACCATGTCGCCCGCGTCGTCCGGGTCGAAACCGAGGACCCCGATCGCCAGCGGCTCGACTTCGGGCACGGTCGTGTCGTGGTCGATCGCATGAAGCGTCGCTTCGACATCGTTGCGATCGCCACGGGCCGCGACGCCGCGACCAGCAACACCGACTCGGTTCTGAACGAACAGGGAGCCGTCGGAGCGGGCGATGTCGTTGAGGTCGACGACGTCTGGTGCTCCGTCGAGCTCATCGAGCAGTCGGGTAACGGCGAGCATCAGCGACGAGTACCAGTGAGTAACTGGGTGAGACCACCGCTCAACTGGGCGTGCCGCACCTCGGTGAAGCCGGCGTCGGTCAACGAGGTGACCATCACGTCGGGCGAGGGGAGATACTCGACGCTCTTTGGGAGGTAACGGTAGGCCGGTCCATCGGAGAGCAGCGCGCCGATACGCGGGACCACGCGTCCGAAGTAGACGTCGTTGCCCCATCGCACGACCGGGTTGTGGGGGATCCCCACGTCGAGCAACGCAATCCGACCACCCGGGCGAGTAACCCGCGCCACCTCGTTGAAGAACACGTCGAGATCGACGAGGTTGCGCAAAGCGAACCCGCAGGTGACGCCATCGATCGCCTTGTCGGGAAGCGGGAGCTGCAAGATGTCGGCCTGGACGCGCGGTGCCCCTGATCGGTCGGCCGCGAGCATGCCGAAGCTCAGGTCGAACGACAACGGAACGAGACCTGCTGACTGCAAGTCGATGCACAGGTCGCCGGTGCCGCTGGCGAGGTCGATTACCCGCGAGCCGGGCCGCAGGCCGAGTTCACGTACCGCCTGGTGTCGCCAGCGCACGTCGAGACGAAAGGAGATGATCCGGTTCAGCCGGTCATAGCGCGGGGCGATCGCGTCGAACATCTCGCGCACGGCAACAACTTTGTCGTCGCCGCGCGGGAGCTCGGTCGTATCCCACGATCGTGCGGTCATCGACCGGGAGGTTACGGCGCAGAAGCGGGAGGAGGGTCGTCGAGCGTGCCTTGCTGGCGATGATCGATGCGTTCGACCTCGGCGCGCGCTTCGGCGAGTGCTTGCAACCGGAGGTCGGCATCGCTCACCGCTCGCTCGACCAGTTCTTGGCTCTTGGCCACTTGGACGCTGGTGACCAGGTCGGTCATGGCGTCTTCCAGGCCGGTCACGAGCGGCTCGAACGCCGCGACGGCGTCGGCTCGCGTGCGTTCGGGGAGCGCGGCCGCCGCGATCAGTCGTTCGTCGATGGCCAGCGCCTCACGCTCGAGGGCTGCCGTCGTATCGGCCAGCCCTTGCTTGGCAACGTGGGGGTTGGCGCGGAGCGCGGCGACCGCGTCGCGCAGCCGGCGATGGAGCTTCGCCTCGGGGGAGTGGGAGCCGGCCCACGAGTCGGGCGCAGCGCTCGGGATGCCGGGCACGATCTCGTTGGCGGTGTCGTACTCCCGCTTCCCGCGGACGGCCAGTGCGACCCCGAAGGCGATGATCGCGCCCACGGCGACGACGAGCGCGATGGTGATCGCCGTTCCCACCGCTACCCGCCGCCCGAGGCGGTGTAGACGACGAGGATCGTGACGAGGATGGTCAACGCAACGCCGACGGCGAGCGCGATCTTGACCTTGCTGTAGGGGCGTTCGCCGTGGACCTCGCCGGTCACACCGTTGATGTAGACCTGAAACGGCCGCTGCTCGTAGATCACGGTGAGGAGCCAAATCGGCAGCAGCAGATGCTTGTACGTCATCGTTCGCCAGTCGATGTTCATCGAGTGGATCTCCTGGACGTCGCCACCGATGTCGCGACGCACATCGAAGCTGATCTCGGACTCCATCCGCGACGTCGCCTCCGGAAGGCACTCCTCGACGTCGTGGTCATACGTACGGGCGAGGTGACCGGCGACGTACTCGGCCGAGTACGGCTTCGATCGCTCGGTCGGCCACGGCTCGAGTTTGGCGATGCGCGAGCCGTCGAGTCCGGTATTGGCGAACACGGTCACGTCGTCGAACATGTTGTGTACCTGACCAGCGGCCCGGCGCCAGCGTGTGCGCACCTCAGTGCGGCGGTTGTCGCCTGAGCCGACGGTGACGGTGTAGTGGTCGCCGCGACGGCCGCGATACGTGGTCAACGTGTCGGCGTCGTAGGTGAAATACGCCGCATACACACTGGCGAACGAACCGGTGCGGTTGTACTTCTTGAACTCCGACGGCGCGAACCACCTGCTGTCGATCCAATCCTCGATCAACTCGCGAGCCCGACCCTCGGGGACCTCGAAGGGGAGTACGCCATCGACGGGAAGGCGTTGCGGCGCCGCGTGGACGTCATCGCGCTGAATCGGCGTCGCGCAATAGGGGCACATCGTCGCCGTCAAGCTCCCGGAGAAGGTGGTGTGTCCGCCACAGTTCTGGCAGATGATCTCCCTCTCGTCGGGCAGGAACGCCGCTGAATGGCTGACTGCGCCGGCGCGGATCAGGGCGAGTGCCTCGCGGAGATCGTTTTCTTGGACAGCGCCCTCGACTTCCCGCAGGTCGTGGGTGGCGCCGCAATGGCTGCACCTCAGCATCTGCAGCTTGATGTCGTAGTGCAGCTCGCCGCCACAAGCCTCGCAAGGGTACGTTCGGCTGGCCTCGGTGTCGTGGGTCATCGCCAGTGACTCGAGTGTCGGCGGTTGTTCGGGCCCCGGGCCCTGCGGCGGTAGGTCCGGTGGCGTGGCGGATGCCGCATCGAGATCGGCGTCGCCACCTGCTCCCGGTTCCGGAAGCGGTGGCGGGAGCTGCGGATCGCTCACTCAGGCACCGGCGGTGGTGTCGGGGGCATCGGCGGGGGAGTGGCGAAGAAGGCCTGGAGCTCAGGCACGGTCTGGGCCGGAACCCATCCGGCCATTCCCTGTGCCCACACCAGCGTCTCGCCGGTCACCTGGCCGCCTGCGACGCCTTGTTGCATCTGCGCGATGTTGTACGGACCGCCCGGGTTGCCGCAGCGGCCGGCGCCGCCGGTTGTTGGGATGCGCCGAACCCTCCTGCCATCTGGTTAGCCATCTGACCGGCCATGGCGACACCGATGCCCATCTGCATCATGTCGCCCATCACCGAGCCGCCCTCGTTCTCGGCGGCGGCGACCATCGCATTGGCGGCCTGGGCCTGCTGGTACTTGCCGAGGTCGACGTTTTCGACGAACCCCGACGCTTCGACGCCCTTGGCGACCCCGCGAGTCATTGCCTGCGTGATCTCGTCGGGCAACGAAATGTTCATGGTGATCTCGGGGATCGTCAGACCGAACTCGTCGTCGACCCGCTCGATGACGAACTCGCGCAGTTGTTCCGACAATTCGACCTGGTGACCCTGCAGGTCGATCGCGCCGAGCCCGGTCTCGAGCACCATGTCGGAGAACGCCATCGAGATCACGCGACGGAGCAGCTCGGTGATCTCCTCGGCCTCGACGGCGGAATCGGTACCGATCACCTCCTTCAAGAAGATCTCGATGTCGTCGATCTTCACGACGCACAGCCCGTTGGCCCGTACCTGGACCATCTTGAAGTCCGGGTCGCGCACCGTGACCGGCTGCGGCGTCCCCCATCGAATGCCGGTGACGGGTCGGGTGTTGATGAAATACACCTCCGAGCGGAACGGGCTGTCGAAGCCGTGCTTCCACCCTTGCAGTGTCGACAAGATCGGGAGGTTCTCGCTCGTCAACGCGTAGTGACCCGGCGTGAAGGTGTCGGCCAGAGCTCCCCGGTAGACGAACACCGCCTCCTGGCCCTCACGAACGATGAGTTCGGCGCCGTTCTTGATTTCGTTTTGGTACCGCGGGAATCGCCAGGCGAGTGTCGATCGAGAGTCGTCGATCCACTCGATGATGTCGACGAGTTCACCCTTGAGTTTGTCGAGCAACCCCATGGTCGGAACGATAGGCCACCGCCGTCTCCCGAGCCCATCGATAGTCGGCCTTTCCCGACGGTGAACGCTGGATCTGGTCGACGCGCACAACCACCTTGGGCAGCTTGTAGCGGGCGATACGCGATTCGGCGGCCGCGCGCAGCTCGTCGTCAGTAGTGTCGGCGCCGTCGCGGAGCTGCACGATCGCCACCACCTCTGCGCCCCACCGTTCGCTCGGTCGACCGGCGACGACGCAGTCGTACACGGCCGGATGTGTTCGCAACGCTCCCTCGACCTCTTCGGCGAAGATCTTCTCGCCTCCGGAGTTGATCGTGACTGAATCGCGGCCGTGGAGCTCGACGAGGCCACCATCGAGCAGGCGGGCACGGTCGCCGGGCACGGCGTAGCGCACGCCGTCAATCGTCGGATACGTGCGGGCGGTCTTGTCGGCATCGCCGAGGTACCCCAGCGCCAGCCGCCCGGTCTTGGCGAGCCAGCCCAGCTCATCGTCGCCGGGCTGCAGCGCCCGGTCGAGTTCAGCAGAGAGCACCACGTTGCCCTCGCTGATCTCGAAGGTGCCGGTCGACGCCGAGCCAGCCGTGGACACGTGAGAGAGCTGGCCGCCGGCTTCCGACGAGCCCAGTCCGTCGACGATGAGCACCGTCGGGAGGTGTTCCAGGAACTGCCGCTTGAGCGGCTCGGACAGGGCTGCGCCGCCGGAGAGAATCACGTTGAGCGATCCGAGGTCGTAGGGGCGGCCGTCACCACGGGCGCGGTCGAGTTCATCGAGCAAGGGTCTGGCGAACGCATCGCCGACGATGAGCAGGAAGTTCAACGCTTCTCGCTCGACGAGCGACCAGATGTCGTTCGGTACGAGTCGCTCGGGATGCGACTGCACGAACACCGTGCCGCCGCCGAGCCAGGCCCGAAAACTCATCCAGTGGCCGGCCCCGTGCATGAATGGTGGCGCCAGCAGCGCCTGCAGTCCCGTGTTGGCGCCGGCGACGAACTCCTCGACCGTCGTTGCGGTCTGGGATCCGCCGAAGCACTCGGCCATGGCGTCGCCGTTGCGCCACATCACACCTTTGGGCATCCCGGTGGTGCCCCCGGTGTACAGCATGTAGAGGTCGTCCGCACTCCAGTCGACCGCCGGTCGGTCGGGCGACGCCGCGGCGAGGGCGTCCTCGTACCACACGGCTCTCGGCAACAGATCGTTCCCGGAGTCGTCGTCGACCTGCAGGATCGTGGTGAGGCGGGGCAGTTTCGGCAAGACCTCGGCCAGCGTGGGAGCAAATGCCGAGTGCACGACGATCGCGGTGGCATCAGCGTCGTCGAGGAGGTACAGCAGCTCGTCGGCAACGTATCGATAGTTCACGTTGAACGGCACGACCCTTGCCTTGAAGGCGCCGAGCATTGCCTCGAGATATTCATTGCCGTTGTGGAGGTAGATGGCGAGGTGGTCCTGACCGCTCTCGTGGCCGTGGAGATCGGCGCGTTCGGTGTCACACCCCAGTCCCGCGTCGATGAGATGGTTCGCCAGTCGGCGCGTGCGTTCGGTGACGTCGGCCCAGCTCAGGCGCTTGTCGCGGAACACGAGGCAGTCGGCGTCGGGTTGCGACGCGGCAATCGCCTCATGAACGGCGGCCAGCGGGATGGTGATCGCCCCCTGCGATGACATCGTCGCAACGTAGGAAATCGACGGTGTCGCAGGCGAATCCGTCGGCGCTCATCGCGGGTCGTTCAACCGGAGTGGGTATCGACACCGCTCGGCTGGGCGAGCAGCCTCGCCAGCCGGTTCATGGCCGATCGGAATCCTGCGGCTCCGACGCGGCCGAGCACGGGCCCCAGGAATGCCGGGGCATACCGCACCTGCACTTCTTCGAACCAGATGAGGTCGGCGCGGTCGGCCTCGACGGGCGACACCATGAATCCCGCGTGTCCTGTGAGCACGGGGCCGAGCTTGGCGACCGCACATCGGCCGGTGCGTGCGGCGGCGTCCCACTCGCACGAGGTCACCCGCATCCGATCGGGGAGAGCGAGGGGACCGACGCCGGTGGTCGCAACGAACTCGGTCCCGACATCGGTCGGCTCGCCCAGCCCAACCTCCACCCGGGTTGCGGGAATCCACCGTTCGTGGCCCTTCCAATCGACGAGTTCGTCCCACACCCGCTCGGGTGGGGCGGTGAACTGATGCTCGACGGTGAACGAGACGGGGGCCATCACCAGATGTTGCCCGATGTCGCCGTCCGATGCCCAGCGGGCCTCCGAGCGGGCGAGCGTCGATCAACCGGCGTGTGTAGTGATGGTCGAGAAGCCTGCGGTGGTTGGCGAATACGTTTCGACGAGGCGCACCCGAAGCTGTGAGCCGCCCGCCGATGTGATCTGCCGACCTCCGCCGGCAGTGTCGACCTGGCTCCAGTCGCCGTAGTGACTCCACGGTTGGAACCCGGTGTCTCGGTACACCCGCACGAGCCCGGCGCCATCGCTCACGGTGAGCAAGCCCCACGAGTAGTTGATGTCGTGGCCAAAGGTCCCGGGCCCGTCGAGTTGCACCTGCTGGCGCCATTCGCCGGTGAACGGCGATCGTTCCACCACCGTGAACGTGCCAGTCGCCGATTCGCCGATCGCCAGGTGGCGGTTGCATCGACGGCGCGGGCCGATTCACCGGCGAGACACTGACCGCTCACGACGGGAGCGTCTACGCAGCCACCATCGAACAGCGCGATACCGCCGGACGCGCCGTGGCGATTGCGTACTCGAATGGGCTCTCGCTGAGCATCGGCTACGACGCCGTCACCGGGCAGCCGGCGATCCACGAGTGGCGTAACGCTGCCGGGGACGTCTGGAGCGACCAGTTGACCGCGACCACCCAGTCGGGCCGCATCCTCGAACACGCGCTGGTGGCACCCGAGGGTTCCGCAACGTTCGACTACACCTACGACCCGACGTCGTCGGCGCTCATCGAGGCGACGGTGACCGGCACCGGCGACGGTCCGCTCGACACCCAATGGACGTGGGTGATCGAACGCGGCCTGCGGCTCGCCAAGACGACCGCCGACAGCGGCGGAACGACGGCGTTGCAGTACCACTACGACCCCGATCTCGCGCCGACCGCCGTCCACGAAACCGTCACTGCCAGCGCCGACGGTGTGACGACCGAGCGGGCCATTCCGCTCGAGCTGACCGACGGGTCGATCACTCGATTCGACGAGGTCCTCCTCGACTACGACGCGGTTGGGCTCGTCGCCGCGGTGGCCGACGACGTGCGGCACACTGCACTCGATCGCGATGCCAGCGGCGCCATCGTCCGTGAGGTCATCACCGAAGGTTGACTTGTCGCGGCCCGGCTGCTCAGCGGCCCCTTCGCCCTCGCCGACGACGGTGCGGTGATCAGCGAGGCGCACCAGCTCCCCGGCGGTGTCACCCTCGCCGTCGATACCGATGCTCCGACCTGGTCGGTGGCGACGATCACCGGAGACCTGTGGTTCGACACCGACGATGCCGCAGTCAGCGGGAGCGCTCGGTACTACAGCCCCGACGGAGAACTGCTCGTCGGTGAGCACAGCGACACCGGCGCAGCGGCCGGTTGGCGGATGGGTCACAGCGGCACGACACTCGACCTAGCGACCGACGTCGTCGTGTTCTCGGCCAGGGCCTACGTTCCGGAGCTGGGACTGTTCACGACCACCGATCCCGTGGCGCACGCCGGGCCGACGCCGTATGCGTATGCCGATAACGACCCGGTGAATCTGGTCGACCCGACCGGTTGGTCGTCGGAAGGCTGGTTCGACGACTGGAACAGTCCCGGCACGGTGATGGTCGTGACGTACGCCCTGACCCTTCTCGCCCTGCTCCTGTCGTTTCTCGGACCGGTCGGCATGATTGGCGGCGCAATCCTGATGCTCATCGTCGCCGGGTACCAGGTGGCGCTCGGCGTCGATGCCTACCTCGCCGGCAATGTCGAGTTGGCGGCGGTGTATTGGGTCAACGCCGGCATCTCGTTGGCCTTCGTCGTCGGCTTTGCGTGGGACGCGAGGGGAGCGATCATCAAGGCCAGGTCAACGGCCACGAATCCGCCGCCGCCGCCGATCAGTGTTCGGCCACCCGGCTCGACCCGACCCTTGACCGGCTCGACCGGCCCGATGAACCAGGTTCGTGGCACCAACAACGGATTGTCGATGAACCGCCAACAGCTGGCGGAGCTACGCGCCAGTGACCGAATTAACCTGCGGATTCATCAAGCGTACGGCGGCGCGCCGTCCCCAGCGACCGCGGCATCGCCCTTCATCGACCATGCGATCAACTTGCTCCTTCCGACGTTCGTCATGGGCGTTGGGCTGTTGATCAGCGGAATCCTCGGCTACTACGATTGGGCGGCACGACGGATGCAGTAGTGCGTGTCCGGCTCGGCGACGCCGTCGAGCCCATGACTGTTCACGTCGCCGACTGCAACTTGGCGTGGTCCCAACTGGCCGTGTCGACCACGTCCAGGAGCACGGCGACACGTTTGGCGACGTAGGCGTGCAGGAACGCACGAGTGTCATCGTTGAGTGGGCCGGCCTGCTCGGCGGTGTACCGCTCGTAGGTCGACTCGGCGACGGCATGCACGATGTCGCGGTCGTCGACGACTTGTGCGTCGCACACGAGCTGCACGCCGCGTAGCTCGTCGTAGTTCGTGCCGTCTTCGACCAGCGCCGTGAGCGCCGGGTTGCGCTCGAGGTTCTTGATCTTCTGCGAGCGGGGGTAGGTGTGGCACGCCAGCCGGCTGTCGGGAGCCCAGCCGTACCACATGCTCACCAGATGGGGGCGGCCGGTCGGGCCGATCGTGGCCATGTTCATGACGTGGCGTCCGGCCAAGAAATCGGCGACCTCCTGGTCGTTCATCGCGATCGACGCTCGTTTCGACATTGGTGCTCCTCGCTGATTGGTGGCCGTCTCACGATTGCTCGCGGCTATGTATGACGTTCGTTATACTCAGGTCAGCCGGTCACCACAAGTGGAAGTGAGCAGTACATGGGACGTGACGACACGGTCTCCCCGTCGAAGTCGGCCATGATCGACACGGCGGCGACCTTGTTTCGACAACAGGGGTACGAGGCGACGAGTTGGCGCCAGATCGTGGCCGAGAGCGGTGCGCCTGGCGGCTCGATCGGCCATCACTTTCCCGAGGGTAAAGAGCAACTCGCCGTCGACGTCGCGATGTACGTCGGGCGCGTGACGGGCGAACAGATCGAGGCGCTGATCAACTCGGGGGACGACCCGGTAGCGATGATGCGGCGCTGGATCCGGGTCTCGGCACGGATGCTCGACGAGTCGGGGTTTGCCGACGGGTGCCCGCTGGCGACCATGGCGCTCGAAGTGGCCCACCGTCTGCCCGCGGTGCAACACGAGATCGCTGCCGGGTACAACGGCTGGAGCGCAGTGATCGCCGATCGACTCGCCGAGTCGCACGGCGCCGCAGCGGCGGACACGGCCGAGTTGTTGCTCGCCGCTTTCGAGGGTGCGCTGCTGCTCAGTCGAGCCCGCCACGACACACAACCGCTCGAACTGTTGGCCGAGCGCGTTCCCGCACTGCTCGCGGCGCTCGAGCCGAACGGCGAACACTGACCTGCAACCCAGCCCGAGCCGTCATAGTGGAGCGGTCACTCGTAGTAGCGGGTGATCACCTCGGCGACACAGCTCGGCTTCTCGGCGCCTTCGACCTCGAACACGAAGTCGGTGACCACCTGGGCGCCGCCGGGGATGTCGTCGACGCTCTTCAACGTTACGCCGAGGCGCAGGTTCGAGCCCACCGGCACCGGTGACGGGAAGCGGATCTTGCCCGAGCCGTAGTTGACACCCATGGTGATGCCCGACACGCCGAACACCTGCGGGGCAAGCATCGGGCCGAGCGACAGCGTGAGGTAGCCGTGGGCGATCGGTCCACCGAACGGGCCCTGCTTGGCACGTTCGACGTCGACGTGGATCCACTGGTGGTCGCCGGTTGCGTCGGCGAAGGTGTTCACCATTTCCTGTGTCACCTCGACGTACGGCGAGTACCCGAGGTGCTCGCCGACGAGCGTCTTCAGTTCCGAGAGGCCATCGATCATGCGCGTCATGCCGGCGAGCTTGGCAAACTCGTGCCGTGACCGACGATTCGACGGACGTTCCGCAGCGCGAGGAGGTGCCCGACGGTCTGCGCAGCGGCTTCGCCGTGCTCGTCGGACGGCCCAACGTGGGCAAGTCGTCGATCATCAACGCCGTCTGTGGTTCGAAGGTCAGCATCGTCTCGGACAAACCGCAAACGACCCGTCACCGAGTGATGGGCGTGGCCACCAGGTTGGCCGCCGAGCCGCCGTGGCAGTTGGTATTCGTCGACACGCCTGGGTTGCACAAGCCGGTCACCGCGCTCGGTGAGCGCGTCAACGCCACCGCGCTCGAGAGCACCACCGACGTCGATGTCAGGTGTCTCGTGCTCGACGCGACGCAGCCCTTCGGCAACGGGGATCGCTGGGTGGCCGAGCGCATCGGTGCGATCTCGCTGGTCATCGTCAACAAGATCGACCGGGCGCGACCAGCACAGGTGCTCGAGATGCTCAGCGCGGCGGCGCAGCTCGATGCTGAGGCCTACGTGCCGGTGTCGGCACGAACGGGGGAGGGCCTCGATGCACTCACCGATGAACTCGTGCAGCGGCTGCCCTCCGGTCCGCTGTACTTCCCGCCGGGGTCGGTGTCGGACATCAGCGAGGAGCAACGAGTTGCGGAGCTGGTGCGCGAGCAGCTGCTCGCCGAGACGGCCCAGGAGCTGCCGTACTCGATTGCCACAGAGGTAGTCGAGTGGGAGTGGCCGCGCATCCGGGTCGACGTGATCGTCGAGCGCGACAGCCAAAAAGGAATGGTCATCGGCAAGGGGGGACAAGTGCTCAAACGGGTTGGCCAGCAGGTGCGTCGTCAACTCCCCGAGGGTGCATACCTCGAGCTCCGCGTGAAGGTCGACAAGAATTGGCAGCGCCGGCCCGACCGCGTGGAGCGTCTGGGCTACTGATCGTCGGCAGTCGAACCTGGTACGGATGACCGTGCGCCGTTCGATTCCGGATCCGTCGACTCCGGGTCGGTGGCGCCTTCGTCGATCGACTCGACGGTGGTCGTCGTCTGGGGGAGTAGCTCGGTCTGGCCGGCGATGAGCACGCGGTAGTCGTCGTAGGCGACCGGCTGACCTTCGCCGGAGAGGTCGCTGTTGCCGAGTCTCACGCGGGTTGGTTCGCCGCCGATGGTGAACGACACCTGGCCGATCCGACCAACACTCGTCGTCATTGTCAGAACGATCTGTCCAAACGCTTCACTCTGGTTGAAGCTGGCGATGTCGTCGAACAGCTCCTCGTCGAGATCGATGGTCAACACACCGCCGGCTTCTTCGATGCTGACGATGAGGCCCTGTTCGATGAGCGAGTCGAGTCCGACACCCGCCGATCCCTCCGGTGGACCCGCCTCGAGGAGATCCTTCACCTGCGTCGCTCCGAAACCGCGCGGCAGCTCGAGTTCGACGGACTGCAAGTCGCCACCGGACAGGAAGTAGATCTGGACCGGAGAGAGCGCGATCGTGGTGGTCGTCGGCAACGCCGTCGTCTGCGGAGCATCGAGCACGGTCGTGGTGGTGGTCGTAGTGGTCGTGGTGGTCGTCGGTGCCGCGTTCAGGCCGAATGGGATCTCCGCGGGCGGGATCTCGTCGAAACTGCTGTCGCCGGTGGGCACGCCGCATCCCGAGATCAATACGCCGGCGAGGACGGCGCAGCCGACCGTGCGCTGTCGAGGGGTCATGATCTGGCCGGCTCGACTGGAGTGGGTGGACTCGTGATTGGCGCAATGCCGTGAGGTGGCGTCGGATTGACCACGACGCGCCCTTCGACGCGGCGGGGCAACTCGACGACGAATCGTGCGCCGCCCCCGATCCGGTCCTCGACGCGAGTCGCGCCACCCATCGCGGCGGCGTGCTCGGCGACGAGCGCCAGTCCCAGGCCGGTGCCGATCCGGCTGCGGGCGGCGCTTCCTCGGGCGAAGCGCTCGAAGATTCGTTGGCGCTCACTGTTGGCAACACCGGGCCCCGCATCTTCGACGGCAATCAGGATGTCGGCGGCGCCGATCGGGCGAATCTCGATACGTACAGCGCCGCCGCCGTGGGTGGCTGCGTTGTCGAGCAGATTGCCCAGAATGCGCTCGTAGCGCACACGGTCGATCGTCACCATGGGTGTTTGTGCGTGTGCCGGGTCACCCGTGCCGGTATCGATCGGGACCTCCGCGGCGCCATACCGTGACGCAATCCGGCGCGTGAGATCGACGAGGTCGACATCGTCGACGTTGAGCTCGGCCGGTCCGGCATCGAGCCGCGAGAGCTCGAGCAGGTCGATCACCATCGAGTCGAACCGACGCACCTGGCCGATGACGACGTCGAGGGCTTGTTGGGTTCGTTCGGGGATGTCGTCGCGGCGGCCGTCCAACACCTCGACCGCCGCACTCAGTGCTGTGATCGGTGAACGCAACTCGTGGCTGACGTCGGAGGCGAATCGGGCCTCGCGTTCGATGCGCGCCTGCACTGCGTCGGCCATTTCGTTGAACGAGCCGGCGAGCCGATCGAGGTCGGGGTCGGATTCCGGGGCCAATCGCGTGTCGAGCCCACCCGAGGCGATGTCTTCTGCTGCGTCGGCGACCTGCTTCAGCGGCGCAAGGAGTCGCCGGCTGGTCGCCAAACCGAACAGCGATGCGAGCAATAGCGTGCCTGCTGCGCCGAGTGCGAGCGCGGTGAGGATGGCCGTGAGCGTGCTCTCGGTCGAGTCGAGCGAGAACGCCTCGAAATAGCCGGCGTCGTGCGCTGCGAGGTACACGCCGACGGCGAGATAGTCGTCGCCGTCGATAGTCGTGTACTGCTGGCCGGATCGTCCTGCGGCGACGGCATCGACCAGCCGGGTCGGAAAGGCGCCGATTTGGTAGCGGACGTCGGTGACCACGGTGTCGTTGGCGATCGGGGCGCCCGCCGCCGACTGCAGCGCCGCGAACCCATCCGACTCGGTGCGCAGCCCGCCGTCGAAGAACACTCCGATCGACTCGGGATTGTCGGTGAGACGGCGACTGACTTGATCGGCGTTCTCGAACGCCTGCTGGCGCGCGTCGTCGGATCGTTCGTCGAGGAGGTTGTTGCGGGCAAACCCGTAGGTGACGCCGATCAAGACGGTGCCGGCGAGCAACGCGATGAACACGAAGAACAAGGTGATGCGTGTCCGCAATCGCAGTGTTCGCCGGCGAGCCACGGATGCATTCTGGCTCAGCATGACAACAGAACGGCGCCGCCACCGCTGTCACGTCGACCGGACGGGCAAGATGAGCGACCTCCAGAGCGTCCACGCGCTGCCGGTGAGGCGCCAGGGGGAGGAAGGCACCCCACCGGGGCAGCGTGAACAATCACTATGTTGCGGATCCGATGTGACAGGCCAGCGCTGAGATTGTGCGATTTCAGTAACAAAGAGCGCACTGCGGGCAGGCTCACCCGGCAGAATCAGAGCTGAGATGGAGTCGCTGCTGTTCATCGAAGACGACGACGGAATTCGTCTGGCGCTGTCCATGGCGTTGGAGGACGAGGGGTATTCGGTGACCGAGGCAGGCACCGGCACCGCCGGTCTGGCCGCGTTCGAGCGTCAGCCGGCCGACTTGGTGCTGCTCGACCTGCGGCTGCCGGACATGAGCGGTTTCGACGTGTGTCGTGCGATCCGGTCGACGAGCATCGTGCCGATCATCATCATCACTGCTCAGACCGACACCGTCGACATGGTGGCCGGCCTGGAGGCCGGCGCTGACGATTACGTGACCAAACCGGTCGTTCCGAAAGAACTCGCGGCCCGGATCCGAGCGCTGCTGCGACGTGTCCACCTCCATGCCACGACGAGCGAGCCGCAGATGCAGTTCGGCGACATCGAACTCCGGCGAGAGCAGGGCCTGGCGTTCAAGGGTGGGGTCGAGCTGAGCCTGACCAAAACCGAGTATCGCCTGCTCTGCGAGTTCGCCGATCATGCGGGAGCGGTGCTCTCGCGCGACCAGCTGCTCGAGCGCGTGTGGGGGTACGACTACCTCGGCGATTCGCGCCTCGTCGACGCGCACGTGCGCCGGCTGCGGTTGAAGATCGAAGACCACCCCGACGACCCGCAATTGATCGTCACGGCGCGTGGCGTCGGCTACCGGTTGGTGGCGTAGAGCGCGTCGATCTCGTCTGCGAACCGGGTCAGCACGCCGCGGCGCTTGAGCTTGGACGTCGGCGTGAGCAGATCAGAGTCGGGGAGCCATTCCTCACCGAGCACCTTGACCTTCTTGACGGCTTCCGCGTTGTTGAACCCGGCCATCACTTCGGCGAGTCCCTTGTCGATGTCGGCGATCACGTCGGGGTGTTCGGCGAGCGCGATGGGGTCGGCGTCGGCGCCGCTGAGGCCATGGCTCGCCGCCCAGCTCTTGGCTGCGTCGGGGTCGAGCACCACGAGGGCCGAAACGAATGGCTTCTGGTCGCCGATCACACAGGCTTGACCCACGAGCGGGATCATCTTCAGCTCCGACTCGAGGTTGGCCGGGCTGATGTTCTTGCCACCGGCGGTGATGATCAGCTCCTTCTTGCGGTCGACGATCTTGAGGTATCCGTCGTCGTCGAGCACGCCAATGTCGCCGGTGTGCACCCACCCATCGTCGTCGAGCGTCTCGGTGGTCTTCTCGGGCTGGCCGAGGTAGCCGACGAACATGTTGTCGCCGCGGGCGAGCACTTCGCCGTCCTCGGCGATGCGGACCTCGACGCCGGGTCCCGCAGTACCGACATATCCCGGCTTCGGTGTGTTCGACCACGTGAGCACGGCGGTGGTCTCGGACATGCCGTACCCCTCGGTGAGCGGAACACCGATCGCCCGGAACCAGGCGAGGATCTCGGCGGGGAGCGGAGCGGCGCCGGTGATCCCGATCTCGGTCTCGTCCAGGCCGATCAGACTGCGCACGGTGGTGAACGCCACCTGATCGAGGAAGTTCCAGGTATCGATCTCTTCCTGGGTCGCTGTGCCCGCGTCCATTTTCGCCATGATCGGCAGTGCGGCGTCGAGCGCTTCACCGAAGGCCTTGGCCTTCTCAGGGTCGGCTCCGAGCGCTGCGTTGACCCCGGCGTAGAACTTCTCCCACACGCGGGGGACGCCGATCATCACGTTCGGCTTCGCCGCCCCGACGTACCCGGCGAGCATCGAGGTCTCCGGGCAGCACGTGAGTTCGGTCGCAAAGTCGACCAGGTAGTAGTGCCCGAGGAGACGTTCCATGATGTGCGCCATGGGCAGGTACGACACGTGCTTCTTGCCGGCGAAGTTGGTGATGTCGGTCTGCAGCTTCATGTTCTCGCCGACCGACTCGAGGGTCCACACCACGTTGTGGTTCGAGAGCATCACACCTTTGGGCGGTCCGGTCGTTCCTGAGGTGTAGATGATCGTTGCCAGGCTGTCCGGTGTCGCCAGCTGTGCAGACGCCGCGAGGTCGGCCGGTTCGCTGGCGGCGAGCGCGTCGTAGCGCACGATGTCGTCGCCGACGCCTTCGCTGTCGTTGAGGATGACGATCTGTTCGAGCGCAGGTAGTTCGCCGCGCACCTTGAGCACGCGCTCGAGGAACCCGGCGTCTTCAACGATCGCCAACTTGGCCGATCAGTCGTTGGCCAGGTACTCGATCTGTTCTGGCGCAGAGGAGTTGTAGATCGACACTGGCGTTGCGCCGCGGAACAGCACGGCCAGGTCGAGCGCATGGAACTCCGGAATGTTGCGCATCATCATCACGACGGTGTCGCCAGGACCGATGCCCAACGACTCCAAGCCCGTGGTCAGGCGCGCCGTGAGGTCGGCGAGGTCACCCAGGGTCATCGTTTTGAACTCGTCGTACGGCGGGAGACCGGCGGTCGGATCGTCGACCCAGCGAATCACGGGTACGTCGCGGTTGCGTTCGAGATTGTCGAGGAACCGCATCGGCAGCGTCTGCCCGGCGACGCGGGCGTCGAGCTCTTCCCTGGTCATCGTGTCGGTCATGGACAGAGTGTCGCACGTGTGACTGAAGGCACGCCAGGCACCCTGGATTCGACGTGGCGCTACGACGACCAGTTCGGCTGGCGCTTCTCGGCGAACGCCGCCATGCCTTCCGCGGCGTCGGGGCCGGTGAACAGCCGCTCGGAGAGTTCCTTCATTTCGTCGAACGCGTTGTCGCGTGCCAGTGCCGGGACGCGCTGCAACATCGCCTTGGTTTCGGCAACGGCTCGAGGAGCACCGGCCCGGACTCCGCTGCACAGCTCGGCGACCGTGCCGGCGACGTCGTCGCTGACGTGCGAGACCAATCCGATCGACCGCGCTTCGCCGGCGTCGAATGCTTCGCCGGTGAGCATCGCCGCGGCGATCTGCGATGCCGTCACGCGGCGCAAGATCGGCACGGAGATGATGGCCGGAGCGACGCCGATGCGTACTTCGGTGAGCGCAAACGTGACCGTCGGCGCCACCACGACGAGATCGCACGAGGCCATCAGGCCGATGCCGCCCGCGCGCACTGCTCCGTCGATCGCGGCGATGGTCGGTCGGGGTGTGTCCATCAGCCGACGCAGCACGTCGACGAACGGACCCGAATCCGGCGGCCCGGTGCGTCGCTCCTTGAGGTCGGCGCCCGCGCAGAACGCAGGGCCGGCGTGGGTGAGCACGATCGCCCGTGCGTCAGCGGCCTCGGCGGCGTCGAGTCGTTCGAGCACCTCGGCGACGAGCTGGCGCGAGAGCGCGTTGCGGTTCGCTTGGCTGTCGAGGGTGATCGTGGCGATCCCGTCCTCGATTGCCAGGTGGACGACCTCGTCGGTGGCGGCGTCTGTCATGGCGTTCCTCCAGGGCTGGTGGTGTGCGTGCCGAGACGTTGCCAGTACGGCACGTCGCAGAACTCTTCGATCATGCCGTACGGGTAGGGCGGGAGCCCGGGCGCAGATATCTCATCGAGCCGCCTGCGTTCGCCGGTACTCAGTTCGAGTCCTGTCGCAGCGAGGTTCTCGGCCAGTTGTGTTGTTGTGCGCGCCCCCAACAAGACGGTGGACACACCGGGCCGTCCGGCGACCCACGCAAGTGCCACATGCGACCAGGGAACGTCGTGGGCGCCGGCGATCTCGCCGACGGCGTCGAGTACCCACCAGGTGCGTTCGGTGTTGCGACCGTCGTAGGCCTCGACCCCGCGTTCGGGGTCCTCGCCGAGCCGGGTGGCGCCCGCCGGGCGTTCCGTGCGGGTGTACTTGCCGGTCAGCCAGCCACCGCCGAGCGGCGACCACGGGGCCAGACCGAGGTCGGCTTCGAGCGCGTACGGCATGACCTCCCACTCGATGCCACGGTCGAGCAGGTTGTACTGCGGCTGGAAGGCGACGGGGCGCACGAAGCCGTGTGCCTCACACAACGTGACGATGCGGGCGAGCTGCCATCCCGTGCAGTTCGACCACCCGAGATGGCGGACTCTTCCCGAGCGGACGATGGTCGACAGCGCGTCGAGTGTTTCGACCAGCGGCGTGTGCGGGTCCCAGCCGTGCACGTAGTACAGATCGACCGCGTCGATTCCGAGCCGCGTCAGGCTGGCATCGAGCGACATCTCCAGGGCGCGGCGAGATGCCCCGGTCGACCCCGGTGGAGGACCGAACCGTCCCTTGGTGGCGATGATCAGGTCGTCGTGGTGCCCGCGCGCGGCCAGCCACCGTCCGATGATCGACTCCGCCGCACCGTCGGGGCCGTACACGTCGGCGGTGTCGATGTGGTTGCCGCCAGCCTCGACGAACATGTCGAGTTGGGCGTGGGCGTCGGCTTCGGGCGTTTCGGCGCCGAACGTCATCGTGCCGAGCGCGAGCGGCGCAACCAGCGGGCCTCCGGCGCCGAGCTGGCGGCGGGCGTTGAGCGGTGCAGCATGGGTCATCGAGGTGCATCCTCGCGCGACGCACTCGCGCGACGTACTCGCAGGACGTACTCGCAGGACGTGACGGTGCTGGCTTCGGGACCAACGGCCGGTGCCGCGCCACGAGGATGCTCGCTAGTGTCGGCACGGTGAATCAGGACATGCTTGAGAAGGTCCGTTCCGCGCAGGGGTTCATTGCTGCGCTCGACCAGAGTGGGGGGTCGACGCCCAAGGCGCTGCGGGCCTATGGAGTGGCCGACGACGCGTGGTCGAACGACGACGAGATGTTCGACCTGATCCACCAGATGCGCACTCGCATCGTCACGTGCCCGGCGTTCACCGGCGAGCGCATCCTGGCGGCGATCCTGTTCGAGCAGACGATGGATCGGCAGATCGGGGGCCAAGGGTCTGCTGAGTACCTGTGGTCGGCCAAGCGTGTGGTGCCGTTCCTCAAGGTCGACAAGGGCCTCGCTGACGAAGCCGATGGCGTGCAGCTGATGAAGCCGATCCCCGGCCTCGACGAGCTCGTTGCGCGAGCGGTTGGTCTCGGTGTGTTCGGTACCAAGATGCGCTCGGTGGTGAAGGCGGCGAGCGAGTCCGGCATCGCCGCGATCGTCGATCAGCAGTTCGCGGTGGGCGATCAGATCCTCGATGGGGGACTGGTGCCGATCCTCGAGCCCGAGGTCGACATCACCATCGCCGACAAAGCCGAGGCCGAGGCGATCCTGCGTGACCGCATCATCGAGCATCTCGACGGCTCCCGTCGCGAGGTCATGCTCAAGCTGTCGATTCCCAGCGTCGACGATTTCTATCGCCCGTTGATCGAGCACGACAAGGTCCTGCGCGTGGTGGCGTTGTCGGGCGGCTACGAGCGTGATGAGGCCAACGAACGGTTGGTGCGCAACCACGGCATGATCGCCAGTTTTTCGCGGGCGCTCGCCGAAGGCATCACTGCGCAACAGACCGACGCCGAGTTCAACGCCGAGATGGACGACGCCATCGCTTCGATCTTTGCCGCCTCGATCACCTGATTCGCCGAAATCGTTGCGGTCACGTGCGAAATACGCACGAGATCCCCGGTTTTTCGGGCGGGTGGGACCCGTTAGGCGGTGATGCGACGGAGGAATTCCTCGGCGTCGGCACGGTGGCGGGTGCGCCGCATCGGGGGGAGAGCGTTGACGATATCCCAGCGATAGCGCGCTGTTCCGAGCCGTTTGTCGAGGACCGCGACCGCGCCGCGGTCCGTGCGTGAGCGGATGAGGCGGCCGGCGGCCTGGGCCAAGAGCATCGATGCCCGTGGGAGATCGATCTCGGCGAATGCCGTCGGACCGAGTTCTTCTCGACGTGCGCTGAGCAGCGGGTCGTCCGGCCGCGGGAAGGGGATGCGGTCGATGACCACGAGCGAGAGAGTGCGGCCGGGAACATCGACGCCCTGGAACAGCCCGGCGGTGGCGAACAAACAGGTCGACTCGTCGGCCGCGAACCGTTCGATCAACGCCGGCTTCGGCAGGTCGCGTTGGGTGAGGAGTGGCACGTCGATGCGGTCGATCAAGGCCTCGGCCGCCTCGTCCATCGCCCGATAGCTCGTGAACAGCGCCAGCGTGCGCCCACCGGCGGCGGTGATTAGTGCGGCCAATTCGTCGTTGGCAGCCTCGCGAAAGGTGGCGTCGTTCGGGTTCGGCAGGTGGAGCGCGCAGTACAGCAACGCGTGCTCCTCGTAGTCGAACGGACTCCCGACGTCGGCCTCGGTGGCGTCGGCGGCATCGATCCCGACCCGTGCGGCCAGCGATGACGGGATCGTCGCGCTGGTCAAGATCGCCGTCCGCTGCGACCACACACCCGTGGCGAGGGTGGGCCCGACATCGAGCGGAGCGACCTCGAGCCGTGGGTGCGCGGGCCCTCCGCCGACGAACATCACCGACCCGACGCGCTGCTCAAGCGCAGCATCGACCTGTTCGATCGCTCGCCCCGTCATCACCTGCGCGCGGAGTCGGCGCTGTTTGGTGTCGTCGTTCGACGACTCGATCGCTCCCAGCGCATCGAGTGCTGTACCGAGCCGCGTGCGCGCCGTGGTCAAGGCATCGTCGATGCTGTCTGGAAGGGGCCCCTTCAGCCGCTCGCCGACGCGATCGGCCAGCGCATCGCGCAGCACATCGGCGATATCGGCGATCGATGCGATCAGTTGGGGATCCTCGATGACTCGGCGGATCGAGCCGGCCAGGGTCGTGAACCGCCCTGGGGCGATCTGCACGCCCACCGTGTCGCTCATGACGTCTTCGAGCACGTGTGCTTCGTCGAACACGACCACGTCGTGCGGGGGGAGAATCGCGCCGTCACTGGCCACGTCGAGCCCGTACAAGTAGTTGTTGACGACGATCACATCGGCTGCTGCAGCGCGGTGCTTGGCCGTCTCGGCGAAACAGCCGCCGCCCATTGGGCAGCGGTCGGCTCCCGGACACTCGTCGCTGCCGACGCTGACCGCAGTCCACGCCGCATCGGTCGGCGCCCAGTCGAGGTCGGCGGCGTCGCCGGTCTGGGTGGTGCCCGACCAGTCGGCCAGCCGATTGATCTCCGCCTGCACCGTCGGTGCCAACGCTCCGAACTCGCCGCTCGCGCCGTCGAGTTCCATCTGCGTGCTGTCGGGATGAGCCAACTCGTCGAGGCGCTGCAAACACAGGTAGTTGCTGCGTCCCTTGAGCACGGCATAACTCACGTCGAGGTGCTCGGCCAGGAACGGCAAGTCCTTGGTCGCCAACTGATCCTGCAGGGCCTTGGTCGCCGTCGACACGACAACGGTGCGACCCGACAGCACCGCAGGCACGAGATAGCCCAGTGTCTTACCGGTGCCGGTCCCCGCTTGCACGATCAGCGGCTGTCCGTCGTCGATCGCTGTGGCGACGAGGTTGGCCATCTCGATCTGGCCGGGACGATCCTCGGCGCCGTCGAGGGCCGCGGTGATCGCGGCGAGCTGTTCTGTGACGTCGGTCATCGGTGGAGCTCGTGGTGGCTGATCGCTGTCGGGATCAGTGGGCCAGCGCCAACGCCGCGTCGAGCTCGTCGCTGTCGAAGTCGGGCCATGGCGTCTCGGTGAAATAGATCGCCGCTCCGGCGGACTGCCACAACAAGAAGTTGGATACACGTCGCTCGCCGCTGGTGCGCACGAGCACGTCGACGGGCGGCAGATCGGGAAGGTACAGGTGCTGTCCAATGGTGTCGGCGGTGATCGAACCGTCGTCGTGGCGCGCCGCTTCGACGGCGGCGACGAGCTCGGAGCGACCGCCGTAGTCGAAGGCCACGGTGAGCACCATGCCGGTGTTGCTCGCCGTGTCGGCGATTGCCTTCCGAATCGCCCGCTGGACGTATCGCGGCGTGCGCGCCTCGCGACTGTCGAACGGACGTCCGATCCACTGGACGCGCACGTTGAGCTCGTTGAGTTCGGCGATTCGGCCGAACAGGCGCTCGTGGAGTCCCAGGATGTGGCGTACCTCGGGCCGTGGACGGCGCCAGTTCTCGGTCGAGAAGCCGAACACCGTCAACCAGCCGATGTTCCGACGAACCGCGGCTCTGACTACACGGGCGAGGTTCTCCTCGCCTTCGGTGTGTCCGGCGGTACGCGGCAGGCCGCGGCGGGCGGCCCATCGTCCGTTGCCGTCCATGATGCAGGCGACGTGCAACGGGGGCTGATCCACGGCCGACCAAGCTACTGCGGCGCGCCGTCGGTGGGAGGCGAGGATCGCGGTCTGCGGCGTGGAAAGATGGGGTGGTGGGAGCAACGACCATTCCGTCTCGGTCGCCGTCGAGCGCGCCCGGACGGTCGGCCTCGCGTCAATTGCTCCGGCACGTGATGGTCGTCGGAGGCAACTTTGCCGAGTGGCGCGAGCTCGGCGACCAGCGATGGGCAAGTCGCGTCGCCGACCTGGGCTCCGTCGCCGACCATGCCGAGGCGTCGTTTCTCACCATCCGTGCGTTCGAGCAGGGTGCCGATGCCTACGGCTCACTCGATCGTTGGGAGCGTTCGGTCGGTGACTGCCGGGTGGTCGTCGATCCGTGTGGTGATGGGCGCGAGCGCTTCGCCGACGCTCTCTCCTCGATCGGCCCCGACGACCCGATCAATGAAGCGACGGTTGCCGAGGCGCTGTACGCGCCAGCCGACTGTGAACCGGACCTGATCGTCGTGCTGGGGTCTTCGACCCGCCTCCCGCCGTCGCTGGTCTGGGAGCTGGCATACGGCGAGCTCGTGTTCGTATCGACCACGTGGGACGAGTTGGCGCCTGGGCATCTGGTCGACGCCATCGCCGACTTCGCGCAACGCGATCGGCGGTTCGGTGGAATCGACCCGCTCGGCGATGATTGATCGGGTCGTTGCGGGCACGTGATGAGCGAGCTCTATCGAGACACCGCCGTCGTGCTGCGCACGTACAAGCTGCGCGAGGCCGATCGCATCGTAGTGCTGCTCACGGCGGCGAACGGCAAGGTGCGCGCCGTCGCGAAGGGAGTGCGCAAGACCCGCTCGAAATTCGGCGCTCGACTCGAGCCGATGAGCCATGTGCGTGTGCTGCTCGTGCGCGGACGAGAGCTCGACATCGTGTCGCAGGCCGAGTCGGTCGAGCCGCTGTCGCCGATGTTGTCGTCGCTCGATAGGGCGTCGCAAGGGCTTGCGGTGCTCGAAGCGGCCGAACAGTTGTCGCTCGAACGCGAACCGAACCCGGATCTGTTTCGTATGGTGGTCGGCGCAATGCGCGCCATCGCTGAGCGACCGGCGCCGTTGACCGTGGCCGGCTTCTACTGGAAGCTGCTGGCCAGCGAAGGCATGCGCCCCGAACTCGACACGTGTGTGCGCTGCGGTGGAACCGAACCCGAGGTCGCGTTCGTGGCGTTCGATCTCGGCGAGGGTGGTGTGTTGTGTCGCTCGTGCCGTTCGGGCCACCCGATGTCGGCCGAGGCCCTCGAGGCGATGCGCGACATCCTCGGCGGTCGACTGGCGACGGCGCTGGCGATGGAGGAGTCAGCGGTGACCCACGAGGTGTCATTGTTGGCGACCCATGCCCTCGAGTACCACGTCGAACGACGGATGCGTACCGTCGCCATGTTTGAGTAGCGAGTCGCGCCGGCCGGCGCCCGATCAGAACGAATCTTCGAGGCCGTCCGACGGCGTCGTCGGTAGCGTGGTGCGCCGTGCCTGCGACCGACCTCGATCAGATCGTCAGCCTGTGCAAACGACGCGGCTTCGTGTATCAGTCAGCGGAGATCTACGGCGGATTTCGTTCGACCTACGACTACGGCCCACTCGGCTCGTTGTTGCTCCGCAACGTGAAGAACGCCTGGGTTCGATCGATGGTGCAGATGCGCGACGATGTCGTGCTGATCGACGCGGCGATCCTCGGCCCTCCGCAAGTGTGGGAGGCCTCGGGCCACCTGGGCAACTTCTCTGATCCGCTCGTGGACTGCACGAACTGCAAGACCCGCCATCGCCTCGACAAACTCGACGACCCGCGCGTGTGCCCAGAGTGCGGCGCAGTCGACAGCTTCACCGAAGCGCGCGAGTTCAACCTGATGTTCAAGACACAGGCCGGCCCTGTCGAGGGCGCCGGGTCGGACGCCTACCTGCGCCCGGAAACAGCCCAAGGCATGTTCACCAACTTCGCCCAGGTCCTCCAGACTGCGCGCAAGAAGCCGCCATTTGGGATTGCCCAAGTCGGCAAGAGCTTCCGCAACGAGATCACACCGCAGAACTGGATCTTCCGCACTCGCGAGTTCGAACAGATGGAACTCGAGTTCTTCGTGCCGCCCGCCGACAGCCCGACGTGGTACGAGTACTGGTGCCGCGAGCGCATGAACTGGTACGTCGAGCACGGGATCCCCGAGTCGATGTTGCGGTTGCGAGCCCACGATGCCGACGAGTTGTCGCATTACTCGGCCGGCACGAGCGACGTCGAGTTCATGTTCCCGTGGGGCTTCGACGAGCTCGAAGGAATCGCCCAGCGCACCGACTACGACTTGCAGCAGCATGCTGAGCACTCGGGGGAGCGGCTCGACTACTTCGATCCACAGAGCAACGAGCGTTACGTTCCGTACGTGATCGAGCCGGCCGCTGGCGCAACGCGCACGATGGCCGCGTTCTTGCTGGCCGCCTACGACGAGGACGTGATCAACGACGAGACTCGCACGGTGTTGC
Source organism: Actinomycetota bacterium (assembly GCA_039177505.1). Classification (GTDB taxonomy): domain Bacteria; phylum Actinomycetota; class Acidimicrobiia; order Acidimicrobiales; family Ilumatobacteraceae; genus JABSQH01. The sequence goes on from JBCDFR010000009.1 coordinate 66,875, forward strand.
GCCTCCACCCGCGTCTCGCGCCCTATCAGGTCGCGGTATTGCCACTGTCGCGCAAGGACACGCTCACGCCCCTGGCGCACGAGGTACGCAAACTGCTCGCCGATCGCTACATGGTCGACTACGACGAGACGCAGAACATCGGTAAGCGATATCGCCGCCAGGACGAGATCGGGACGCCGCTGGCGGTCACGGTCGACTTCGACTCGCTCGACGACAACGCCGTCACCGTGCGCGACCGCGACACGACCGAGCAGGTGCGTGTACCGATCGCCGATCTCGTTGGGACCGTGGCCGACAAGCTCGGGTTCTAACCGGCCCCGTCGCCGCCGATACCGTCGCCACTATGAGCAACATCTCGATTCTCGCCACCTTCGTCTGCCAGGACGGCAAGCGCCAGGAGCTATTCGACGGGCTAGCACCGATGATGGACCACGTCGAGACCGAAGAGGGCACCATCCACTACCACCTGCTGGCCGACGCCAACGATGAGAACAAGGCCTACATGTACGAGATGTACTCCGACCAGGCCGCGCTCGAGGCGCACTCGACCAGCGACGTGATGCAGCAGATCATGGGCGCGTTCGGGGGGATCCTCGCTGCTCGACCCGAGCTCACGATGATGTCGCCGGTGCGCGGCAAGGGCTACTAGAACGACGAACCGGCGGACGAGTGGCGACCTATCTCGATCGAATTCTCGAACGCCATCGGGAGACTGCTGCGGCCGACATGCGGCCGCTGAATGCACTCGCGTCCGAAGCGCTCGATCAAGGGCCGTGTCGCGGCTTCACCGCCGCGCTCCGGGCCACAGACGGCCTCGGCGTGATCGCCGAAATCAAGCGACGCTCACCCTCGAAGGGCGACCTGTTTGCCGACCTCGACCCTGTCGACGTCGCCCGCCGCTACGAGCGCGGCGGCGCGGCGTGCATGTCGGTGCTCACCGACGAGGAGTTCTTCGGCGGCTCGGCCGATGATCTGCGCACCGCCCGCGGGGCGGTCTCGATGCCGGTGATCCGCAAAGACTTCACGGTGGCGCCCGCCGACATCTACGACGCTCGGATCATGGGCGCCGACTGCATCTTGCTGATCGCGGCAGCACTCGATCCGGGTGAACTCGTCGAGTTCCACGCGCTGGCCACCGAACTCGGGCTCGACGTGCTCGTCGAGGTACACGACGAAGCCGAACTCGAAGTGGCGTTGTGCGCCGACGCAACGCTGATCGGGGTGAACCAACGCGATCTCGTGACGTTCGAGGTCGACCATGAGCGTGCGGTCCGTATGGCGGCTGAGATTCCCGACGGCGCCGTCAAGGTGGCCGAATCGGGGGTCCGCGGCACAGCCGATGCGGCAGCGCTGCGTGCGGCCGGCTACCACGCCGTGCTCGTGGGCGAGACGTTGGTCACCAGCGGCGATCCGGCAGCCGCGGTTCAGGCGTTGTCGCGTTCGTAGCGCTCGATTCCCTCGACGATCCGTTCGTTGAGCGTCTCGATGAACTGCACCCGCGCCCACTTCTTCTGCTCGCCTGCGATCAGTTCCCATGGCGCCAGGTCGTGGTCGGTCTTGGCGAACATGTCTTCGATCGCGTCGACGTACTGGTCCCACTTGTCGCGGTTCCGCCAATCCTCGTCGTTGAGCTTCCAGCGGCGAAGCGGGTCGTCTCGACGTTTCTCGAAGCGCGCCAGCTGCTCGTCCTTGCTGACCTGGAGCCAGAACTTCACCATGATGACACCCTCGTGGACCAAGCTGCGCTCGAACTCGACGATCTCGTGATAGGCCCGGCGCCACTCGGCTTCTGTGGCGAAACCCTCCACGCGTTCGACGAGTACGCGGCCGTACCAGCTGCGGTCGTACACGCACATCCCGCCGAGACCGGGTACGTCTCGCCAGAATCGCCAGAGGAAGTGGTGACGCTTCTCGCGTGTCGTGGGTTTGGCGAACGCAAACACGTCGAAGTGGCGTGGGTCGAGCCGTTCGACCAGACGCTTGATCGCGCCGCCTTTACCGCCGGCATCGGAACCCTCGACCACGATGAGCAGTCCCGGACCGACCTTGCCGCCGGTGGTCTGTCCGCCGAGCTGGAGGCGCAGTTCGAGAAACCGGTCCTGGGCAGCGGTCAGTCGATGCTCGTACTCGTCCTTGCTCAGGCGCGCCGTTAGATCGATCTCATCGAGTCGTCCCACGGGGCGACACATTAGGTCGGTGTGACAACCAGCCTCGGTGGCGGGCGTCCTGCGTCGTAGGATGACCGCTCGATGTTCGTCAAGATCTGCGGGATCACCAACGAAGACGACGCGCTGCTCGCCGTGGCGATGGGAGCCGACGCGATCGGGTTCATCTTTGCCCCGTCGAAGCGACAGATCGCGCCGCAGCAGGCCTACGACATCACCCGTCGGCTGCCGCCGGAGATCCTCACCGTCGGGGTGTTCCGCAACGAGTTACCGGCACGGGTGATCGAGCAAGCCCACAAGGCGGGTGTCAAAGCGGTCCAGTTGCATGGTCGAGAAACTCCGGCGCAGACGAAAGAAGTGGGCCAACAGATGCGCTGGGTGATCAAGGCGTTCGCGGCGGGCGACGAGCGCTTGCCCCACGCTCTCGACTACGGCACCGATCTGATCCTCGTCGACGCCCCCAACCCAGGCTCAGGCAAGGTGTTCGACTGGTCGCTCGCCGCCGATGCCCCCGATGCCGCGCGGCTGATCCTCGCCGGCGGGCTGAGCCCCGACAACGTTGCGGCGGCCGTCGACGAGGTCCAACCGTGGGGCGTCGACGTAGCCAGCGGCGTCGAGAGCGCTCCAGGACGCAAAGACGCGCTCGCTGTGAAACGATTTGTCGAGAACGCCCGTGGCGCGGCATCCACGCCATACCTGGGCGACGAAGACCTGCCATATGACTGGGACGCCGAATGACCACGACTGAGCCATCCATCAACTCGACGATCCACAGCCCCGATTCGCTGCTGGCCCCGCCAGACCCGACGGGCCGGTTCGGTGACTTCGGCGGACGTTTTGTTCCCGAGACGCTCATCCCGGCGATCGAGGAACTCGAGTCGTGCTTCGTCGACGCGTGGGCCGACGAGGCGTTCCGCGCCGATCTCGACCGGGTTCTCCGCGAGTACGCCGGACGTCCGTCGATGCTCACCGAGTGCCACAACCTCAGCGATCAGCTCGGGCTACGGCTCGTGCTCAAGCGTGAGGATCTGAACCACACTGGCTCGCACAAGATCAACAACGTGCTCGGTCAGGCGCTCTTGGCCAAGCGGATGGGCAAGACACGACTGGTCGCCGAGACCGGGGCCGGCCAGCATGGCGTGGCCACAGCGACCGCGGCCGCGCTGCTCAACCTCGAGTGCAAGGTGTACATGGGTGCTGTTGATGTCGAACGGCAGGCGCTCAACGTGTTCCGCATGCGGCTGCTCGGCGCAGAGGTCGAAGCCGTGCAGAGCGGTAGTCGAACGCTCAAAGACGCCGTCAACGAAGCGATGCGCGATTGGGTCGCCACGGTCGAACGCACGCACTACTGCCTGGGCTCGGTAATGGGCCCCCATCCCTACCCGTGGATGGTGCGTCAGTTCCATCGGGTCATCGGTGCTGAGGCGCACGCCCAATTCGCTGAGCAGTTCGGCGGCCTCCCCGACGTGGTGGTCGCGTGTGTCGGCGGCGGATCGAATGCCATGGGGATCTTCTCGGGGTTCGTCGACGACCGGTCGGTGCGCCTAGTCGGCGTCGAACCCGCTGGTGGTGCCGCCACCGGTCGCGGCACACCCGGAGTCGTCCACGGCATGCACAGCTACCTGATGCAAGACGAGGTCGGCCAGGTCGAAGAGGCCGAGTCGATCTCCGCGGGTCTCGACTACCCCGGCGTCGGGCCCGAGCACGCCTATCTGCACCACATCGGCCGAGCGGAATACCCCGCCGTCAATGACGCCGAGGTCATCGAGGGATTTCAGTTGCTGTCGAGTACCGAGGGGATCATCCCGGCGCTCGAGTGCGCGCATGCCGTGGCGTGGATCGCCCGCGAGGCGCCGAATATGCAGGGCCAGACCGTGTTGATGAATCTGTCCGGCCGGGGCGACAAGGACGTGGCGCAGATGATGGACGTGCTCGGTGACCAGCTCAGCGCCTGAGACGACGGAGCGCGCCGTCGGTCGTCTCGAACGAGAGTTCCGAGCCAAGCGTGACGCCGGGCGCAAGCTGCTCGTGCCGTACATCACTGGCGGCTACCCGGGCTGGCAAGCGGCGATCCGCGCGGCGGCGGCTAACGGCGCCGATGCGGTCGAGATCGGGGTGCCGTTCTCGGATCCGGTCATGGACGGGCCGGTGATTCAGCAGGCCTCAGAACACGCGCTCGAGCTCGGCACCACGCCGCAATCGGTGCTCCAGGAGATTCCCGCGCTCGACGTCGAGATTCCCCTTGTGGTGATGACGTATTACAACCTCGTCCACCATCCCGGCGTTACTCGGTTCGCCTCCGATCTAGTACGCGCCGGCGTGTGCGCGGCGATCCTGCCGGACCTTCCCCTCGAAGAGGCCGAGCCGTGGTGCGCGGCTGCCGACGAAGCAGGGGTGGAAACGATCATGCTCGCTGCACCAACGGCGCCCGACAACCGCCTGCCGCTGGTGGTGGATCGCTGTCGTGGGTTTGTCTACTCGGTCGGTCTGTTGGGCGTCACGGGCGAGCGGGCATCGCTGGCGGCGACGGCGACTGCCCTGGCGGCGCGGCTCAAGGGTGTGACCGATCTTCCGGTGCTCGTCGGGGTCGGAGTGTCCGACGCGCCACAGGCGTACGAGGCCACTCGCGTCGCCGACGGCGTCATCCAGGGCGCCAGCGTCGTGCGCCGGTTGATCGAGGTTGGCCCCGACGCGGTGGGCGACTACGTGGCGGAAGTGCGCGCCGCAATCGACGCCGACTGAGCTGCGTAGCGGTCACCCGCCACGGTCAGTTGTCGGCGGCAACCTTCTGGCGCACGATGTTCAGCGCCGAACCGGCCTTGAACCACTCGACCTGCTCGGGGCTGAAGGTGTGGGTGGCCTCGAAGTCGATGGTCGCGCCGTCGGGCTTGACGATCTGACATCGCACCGATTGGCCGGGAATCGGCGGCAGGCCGAGCACGTTGATGCGGTCGTCCTCGTCGATCAGGTCGTAGGTATCCGGATCGGCGAACGTCAGCGGGACGAGGCCCTGCTTCTTGGCGTTGGTTTCGTGGATGCGTGCGAACGAACGAGCGAAGATGACGCCGGCACCGCGAAAGCGCGGTTCCATCGCGGCATGCTCACGCGATGAGCCCTCGCCGTAGTTGCGGTCGCCGATCGCCACCCAGCGGATCCCAGCTTCGGAGTAGCGCGTCGCAATCTCCGGGTACGACCGAGTGGCGCCGTCGGTGACGTCTTTGCCTTCGCCCGTCGCTCCGGTGAAGGCGTTGACCGCACCGAGGAACAGGTTGCCCGAGATGTTCTCGAGGTGGCCGCGGTACTTCAGCCACGGCCCAGCAGCGGAGATGTGATCGGTCGTGCACTTGCCCTGGGCCTTCATCAGCACCGGCATCTCGATGTAGTCGTTGCCGTCCCACGCGATGAACGGGTCGAGCACCTGGAGCCGGTCGCTCGTCGCGCTCACAGCGACCTCGACGCCCGAGCGATCGTCGGGCGGCGGTGTGAAGGTGTTCTCGCCGGGGTCGTAGCCGGCGCTGGGGAGGACCTCGCCGACGGGCGGATCGAGGGTGAGCTCGGTGCCGTCCGGTGCGGTGATCGTATCGGTGGTGGGGTCGAAGTCGAGCCGGCCGGCCAGCGCGATGGCCAACACGGTGTCGGGTGAGGTGACGAAGCTCAACGTCTTCGGCGACCCGTCGTTGCGCTTCGGGAAGTTGCGGTTGAACGAGTTGACGATCGTGTTCGGCTGGCCAGTGATCGTCTCGGGTCGCGACCACTGCCCGATGCATGGTCCACAGGCGTTGGCCAGCACGGTTGCGCCGATCGCCTCGAGGTCGGCGAGGAGGCCATCGCGCTCGATCGTGGCGCGCACCTGCTCGGAGCCGGGCGTGATCAGCAACTCGCACTTTGCAGTGAGCCCGGCGGCCGATGCCTGGCGGGCCAGCGAAGCGACGCGGGTGATGTCTTCGTACGATGAGTTGGTGCACGACCCGATCAGACAGGCCGACGGTTCGAGCGGCCAATCGTTCTCGCGCGCCGCGGCGCCGACCTCGGTGCCGGCACGGTGGGCGCGATCGGGGGAGTGCGGGCCGTTGATCAGCGGCTTGAGCTGATCGAGGTCGATCTCGACGAGTTGGTCGTAGTGCGCGCCGTCGTCGGGGCGGAGGTGCGAGGCGACACGGTCGGCGGCATCGGCGAGCGCCTCGCGACCGGTGGCCTTCAGGTACATCGCCATGTTGTGGTCGTAGCCGAACAGCGACGTGGTGGCGCCGATCTCGGCACCCATGTTGCAGATCGTGGCCTTGCCCGTGGCGGAGATCGAGTCGGCGCCGGGGCCGTGGTATTCGACGATGGCGCCGGTGCCACCCTCGACGGTGAGCTGGCGGGCGACTTCGAGGATCACGTCTTTGGGGCTCGACCATCCCGACAGCGACCCCGTGAGGCGCACGCCGATCACCTTCGGCCAGCGAACGTTGAACGGGAATCCGGTCATCACGTCGACGGCATCGGCGCCGCCGACGCCGATCGCCACCATGCCCAGACCGCCAGCGTTCGGCGTGTGGCTGTCGGTGCCGATCATCATCCCCCCGGGGAACGCATAATTCTCGAGGACGACCTGGTGAATGATGCCTGAGCCGGGGCCCCAGAACCCGATGCCGTACTTCGCCGAGACGCTCTTCAAGAAGTCGTACACCTCGGCGTTGGTGTCGATGGCCACCCCGAGGTCGATTTGTGCCCCGACCTTGGCTTGGATCAAGTGGTCACAATGCACGGTCGAGGGCACGGCCGCCTCGTCGAGGCCCGCTGTCATGAACTGCAGCAGCGCCATCTGCGCGGTGGCGTCTTGCATGGCCACGCGGTCGGGGTGGAAGTCGGCATACGACACGCCGCGCTCGAGTTCCTGCGTCTCGGGATACACGAGGTGGTTGACGAGAATCTTCTCGGTCAACGTCAGCGGGCGACCGAGGCGATCTCGGGCGGTGGCGACACGGTCCGGGAGCGCCTGGTAGACCTTGTCGACGAGTTCGATCGGTGTGCTCGAGCCAACTGCCATGTAGACAACTATAATACAAGTCTCGGAGCCTCGCACACATTGTGAACATGCGATCAAACCGAGCATCGCTCCATCACGAGGCCGCTCATCATCAACACGACGGCCACGGGGTAGACGAGTGGTTGCATACGCTGCTCAACCGCCGCCACCAACGCGACACCGCCGACCACTCGGCGCGCACCCGCAGGTTCGTGTTCGCCGGCCTCTTGGTGCTCAACGTGGCCCTGGTCTTCGATGCGGCCGCGCTCGAGGTGGCGTTGCCGTCGATCCTCAACGCACTCGGCGGCGACATCGAAACCGTGCAGTGGGTGGCCAGCGCCCGCAACCTCACGTTCGCCGTGTTCCTGCTTCCAGCAGGACGGCTGGGGGACATCGTCGGATACCGGCGCACGGCGATCATCGGCGGTGTGCTCTTCGTCAGTACCAGCGTGATCGCGGCCTTGGCGGCTGCGCCGTTGCTGCTCATCGTGGCGCGTGCTGCGCAGGGCATCGGAGCCGCGATCGTCGCCCCGAGCATCGTCGGACTGACGGCGCGCCTATACGGCGAAGAGCGGCGCGGCCGCGTGTTCGGAGTGTTGATCGCTGTGTTGGCCCTGGTCGGCGGCCTGGCGCCGTTCTTCGGTGGCGTATTGACCGAAACGATCAGTTGGCGCGCGGTCTTCGTGGTCACGTCGGTCTTGAGCAGCGGCGCAGTGGCCGCACTGCTGCTCGCCCCGCGGGCGCTCGATCCCGTCGACCGCTCACCGTTTCGCCCTGATGTCCTCGGCCTGCTCGTACTCGCGGCAGCGGTGTTGGCGACCCAGCTCGGATTGATCGAAGGAGGTCGCATCGGGTGGTATCCGTGGTCGATCGCGTTGATCGTGCTCGGTGCCGGTATCGGCATCGCCGGCATGCGCCGCGAGCTGCATCGGCCGGACGGCCTCGTCGACCGTGAATTGCTCGCCAGCCGAATTCTCGTCGGGTCTCTCGTGGCCAAGGCGATCAGCAGCTTCGGCTTCCACGGGGTGTCGCTCTACGTCGTGCTGTTCCTCGAAGGCTCGCTCGGTGTGACGCCGATCGATGTCGGACTCATCATGTTGCTGCCGGCCGTCGTGGCCGTCTTCATGTCACCTATCGTCGGGCGGCGCCTCGACGAGCGCAACGCACACCGGTTCTTGGTGGGCGGGCTGGTGCTGTCCTCGTTGGGCATCCTCGCGCTCGCACTGTTGGAGGACACGTCATCGCCGGGCCGGTACGTGATGCCGTGGCTGTTGCTGAACGCTCTCGGTTACTGCATGGCGATGGTGCCGGCCAAGGTCGCGCCCCTCAACGACCTTCCGGCGCGCTTGCACGGTCGGGCGTCCGCGCTGTTGAGCATGGCCTCGAAGCTGTGGGCCGGATTCGGAGTTGCGGTCACTGCGGCCCTCTTCCACGTGTACTCCGGGCCGAGCGCCGACGACGCGATCGAGAAGGCCGGCCTCGACGCGGCGATCGAGTCCACGGACATCCAGGAATGCCTCGGCGTCAACGACGTGGCCGAGTGCGTTGATGAACTGGCAGCAACGTCGCCGGACGTCGATGCCGTGAGTGACGAGACGGTCGGCGTGGTCACGGCGACGTTCGAGGCCACGATCAACAACACGTTCATGACGATCGGGGTGGTCACGCTGATGTCGTCGATCGGTGTGTACTGGCTGGTGCGTCCTCGACCGACCGCGCACGAGCAAGACAGGTAGCGTACAAGTCGTGGTGAGCGGCAACCGACCGTCGATGCGGCGTATCCGGTATCAGGAGATCGCCGATGTGCTGCGGGCCCGAGTCACCACCGCCACCCCGGGTTCGGTGCTCGCCTCCGAGGCCGAGTTGTCGAGTGAGTTCCAAGCTTCGAGGGTGACGGTGCGCAAGGCCCTCGACGTCCTGCGCGACGAGGGGCGTATCGACTCGCGACAGGGCTTTGGGTGGTTCGTTGCCACCGAACCGGTGCGCCAGCGCCTCGAGCAGCTCGGAACCATCGAATCCGAGGTCGAAGGCGTCGGCAAGTTGTCCGAACGTCGTATTGAGGAATTCGCCTTTGTCGACGCACCTGGGCACGTCGCCGACGTGCTCCGAGTCCCCCAGGTGTTGCGCGTCAAGCGGGTCAACTTGGCCGACGGCGAACCGTTCGCCGTCGTCACGGTGTGGTGTCCCGCCGAGCTCGGTTCCACATTGTCCCGGCGGTCTGTCGAGCGTCGGCCGTTCTACGAACTGCTCGATCTCGATCTGCGTGGGGCCACCCAGACGATTGCCGCCGACCTCGTCGACCCGGGCGACGCTGCGCTGCTCGGTGTCCCAGCGGCGTCGCCGGTGCTGCGTTGTGAGCGTGTCACCACCGACACCTCGGGAGATCCGGTGCTGCTCAGCGAGCACGTGTTCCCCGCTCATCGCACCGAGTTCGTCGTCGATCTCCCGCAAGCCGAACCGTCGATGACGCCCAGCGGATTGCGCCTCGTCGAGTAGCACGATCGCTGCGTTGCCTACGCTGGCGACGTGGGTATGTGGAACACGTTCTGGTCGGTCGCCAGCTTCGATCGAATCGCGCTCGACCCGGTGACACGGCGGCTGAAGCGATGCGCGTCGGTCGACGACTATCGGCGCACTGCCCGCCGGCGACTGCCGCGTGGTGTCTTCGATTACATCGACGGTGGAGCGGAGGACGAACGGACGCTCGCACACAACTCGGCGGGGTACACCGACTACGAGTTCGTCCCCCGCGTGTTGCGCGACATGAGCTCGATCGACACATCGACCTCGCTGTTCGGCGTCGATCTGTCGATGCCGTTGATCTGCGCGCCGACGGGGTTCACGCGCATCGCCCACTCGCAAGGTGAGCTGGCGGTCGCCCGGGCCGCCGCGCGGGCTGGCATTCCATGGTCGCTGTCCACGATGGGTACGCGTTCGATCGAGGATGTGGCGGCAGTGTCCGCCGGGTCGAAGTGGTTCCAGGTGTACACCTGGCGCGACCGCTCGATGGTCGCCGACCTGCTCCGACGTGCCGCCGAAGCGGGCTACGAAGCGGTGTGGCTCACGGTCGACACGGCCGTGCTCGGCCGACGCGAACGCGACGTTCGCCGCGGGATGACCTTGCCGCCCAAGCTCGGGCCCGGCACGTTGGTCGACGGCGTTTTGCACCCCGCCTGGACATGGGACTTCCTGCGCAACGATCCGATCACGTTCGCCAACGTCGCCGACTACGACACCGACGACGGATCGACGGCAGTGTCGCTCGCCGAACACATGCATCGACAGTTCGACGACGCACTGTCGTGGGACGACGTCGATTGGCTCCGGAGTGTGTGGGGCGGCCCGATCATCCTGAAAGGCATCCAGTCGGTCGCCGATGCCAAACAAGCGGTTGCGGTCGGTGTCGACGGCATCGGGCTATCGAACCACGGGGGTCGCCAGCTCGACGATGCGCCAGCGCCGATTTCGCTCGTCGAGCCGGTGCGCCAAGAGGTCGGCGAACAGGCGGTGATCATCTGCGATGGCGGCGCTCGTCGGGGCAGCGATGTGGTCAAAGCGGTCGCACTCGGCGCCGACGCGGTCTCGATCGGACGACCGTATCTGTATGCGCTTGGTGCCGCAGGTGAACGTGGTGTCGACCAGCTCCTCGAGTTCTTCCGCGAGGGCATCGAGCGGACGATGGCGCTCACAGGGCGGACGTCGCTCGCCGAGCTCGACCGCAGCCTCGTGACCCGACGCGTCTGACCCTCGGCTGCTGCGCTCAGTCGCTGAGCACCTGATCGGGTGCGGTCTTGAGTCGTCAGGGCCGAGCTGCGGTGACCGCGAGTGCCCGCTACCACTGCTCCCAATGTGTGACCTGCTCGAGCGGCAGCCGCTTGGCTGGGCGGAAGTCGGTGCCCTCGGTGTACGCGATGGGGAAGAGGCCAGCCTGTGTGTAGCGGTCGTGAGGGATCCCCAGCAGTTCGGCCGCCTCCCGATCGCCACCGTTCATCAAGTGGATCGTCGTCCACGCCGACCCGAGACCGCGTTCGCGCAGTGCCAGCATGAAGCTCCACACCGCTGGGAGGATCGATCCCCAAGCCGACGCCGCGATGATCGTGTTCGCGCCGTCGAGCTGTCCTTCGATGCACGGCACGAGCAGCCACGGCGCCCGGTCGAAGTGCTCGGAGAGATAGCTGGCCGAGTCGACTACCAAATCCGCTCGTTCGGCGCGCGGGTCTCCGCCCTCGTACTCCGGGCGCGGCATCCCGCTGTACATATTGAAGTTGCGGGCGTAGATCTGCTGCAGCGCCTTCTTCTTGTCCGGATCCGAAACGAACATGAACTGCCAGCCCTGACGGTTTGAGCCGGTCGGCGCTTGGAGCGCAATGTCGAGGCATTCCTCGATCGTCGATCGATCGACCGGTCGATCGAAGTCGAGGCGTTTGCGCACCGAACGGGTGGTGCGGAGGACGTCGTCGGCGGACAAGTTGAGGCGCATCTCCCGAGCTTGCCAGCCCGTTCGTTCCCCATTCGAGCCAGGTGCGACACTTGAGGCATGTCCGATCGAGTCATCGTGTCCATCTCCAACGGCATTGCCGAGGTACGTCTCAACCGTCCCGACAAGCGCAACGCGCTCGACGGCGCGATGTTCGCCGCCATCGCCGAGGCGGGCGAGCGATTGAAGACCGAGCCCGGCGTGCGCGTCGTCGTGCTGTCGGGCGAGGGTGCATCGTTCTGCGCGGGGCTCGACTTCTCCGGCTTCCAGGGGATGGTCGACGGCACTGGAGCGAGCAATGGCGCCGATGGCAACCCCGGATCGATGGAGGAGGGGCGGATCACCCATCTCGGCCAACAGTGCTGTTGGGTGTGGCAAGAGGTGCCGATCCCGGTGATCGCAGCGGCGCACGGACATGCGCTCGGCGGGGGTCTGCAGATCATCCTCGGCGCCGACATTCGGATCGCTCATCCCGACACCAAGCTGTCGGTGCGCGAGGTTCACTGGGGGATCACGCCCGACATGACCGGCACCTTCGTGCTCAACGGTCTCGTCCGCCCCGACGTGGCGCGGGAGCTGACATTCACGGCTCGCGTCATCGACGCTCGCGAGGGTCATGAACTCGGACTGGTCACCCGCGTGAGCGACATGCCCCGTGAGGACGCCCTGGCGCTCGCTGCGGAGATCGCCGGCCGCAATCCGGGCGCAGTGCGCAGCGCGAAAGAACTGTTTAACAGGATGCAGCACGCCGGGGCCGCTGAGCAGTTCCACGCCGAGCGGGCGTCGATCAGCAGCCACATCGGCACCGCCAATCAGGTCGAAGCAGTCATGGCGGGCATGGAGAAGCGCGAGCCGCGTTTCTCCGACGTCTGATTCGCCGACGGGGGTGCGACATCTGGTGCCAGGCACC
>JBCDFR010000010.1:0-77360 GCA_039177505.1 Actinomycetota bacterium
GAAGCCGTCGAGGAGCACGGTCTCGAAGTTCTCGCCCTCGACGAGGCCTTCCTCCGACAACATTGCGGCGATGCTCGGCGGGAGCTTGCCCTTGACGCCGATGTTCGCACCTTCGAGCGAAGCGAGATCGGCGGCCTCGCCTGGCTTCACGATCAGCGAGTCGATCGGGGTGCGGCCCTCGACGGCGACGATCACGAAGTCGGCGTCGTTGGCGTCGGCGAAGGCGACGACCTCGCTGAACGACCCGCCCGATGCGAACTGCGCTGCGTTTTCGGCGATCAGGGGGTAGTTGGCAGTCGAGAAGCTGGGAGTGATCTCGACGTCGAGGCACAACGCGTCGTAGTAGCCCGCTTCTTCGGCGACGATCACATCGACGATCGATGCGGTTGCCGCATAGTCGAATCCGGTGAGATAGGTGATGGTCCCGGCAGCTGCGTTGGACTCGCAACGCGCATCGGGGAACGGCTCTCCCGCCGCAACGGTCATGGTGCTGTCGTCGCCCATGTCGTCCGCTTCGGTGGTCGCAGCGCTCTCCGCGTCGGTGCTGTCAGTGCTCGCGGCGGTACTCTCGCTCGACTCGTTGTCGTCGTCGCCACATGCGGCGAGCGCGAGGAGTGCTCCGGCGGTGGCGAGAGCGGTCAATGTGCGCATCGATCAGTCCTGTCGGTCGAGGGTGTTGGCAGACGAACTATCGAGTTCGTTTGTTGAACGGAGTGTTGCACATTCGACTGCGGGTTTCGCAGCACGGGGTCTCGTCATCGACTCAGGTGCGTTGCGATGCGTGCCACCGCAGCAGCCGTCGCTCGACCACGGTGAGCAGGATCAGCCCGGTCACGCCGAGCAGTGCCGAGCAGACGATCGCTGTCCACAACACCTCGGCGCCGGTCGTCTGATCGATCGTCGCGCGGCGTCCGATCGCTCCGAGACCCTCGTTGGTCAGGGCTGCTCCTTCGCTGAAGTAGGCCGCTGCCAGCCCGAGGCCGATGGCAAAGCGCGCGGTGGTGAAGATCGAGGGCAGCGCTGCCGGCAAGCGCAGACGCCACAGCACTTCCCAGCGACGGGCGTCGACGCTGGCGAAGAGCTCGCGCGCTGCCGGGTCGGCCGACCGCATGCCGCCGACGACACCGAAGGTGAACACAGGGAACGACGTGAACGCGACCATGAACAGGATCGGCCGTTCGCCGATGCCGAGCCACAACACGACCGACGTGATGTACGCGACCCAGGGCGTGACGAGGATCAGGATCAGCACCGGCGCCGCGGCATCTTCCAACAAGCGCGACGCAGCGAGCGCCGAGCCGACCACAATCGACACCACGAGCGAGATCGCCAGACCGATGAACATGTGGCGCGCGGTCACCACGACGTTGTCCCAGTAGAACCCCGGGTTGTCGAACAGTTCTTGGACGATCGACGACGGCGGCAGCAGCACGAAACGGCGGACATCGAAAGCCCACACGAGGAGCTCCCACAGGAGCGCGAAGACGGCGATACCAATGACCGGGGCTGCGACGCGACGGACCGTGCCGCGGCTCATCGTCGCACTCCCGACGTGAGGGCTGCCCTGAGCTGCGTGGTGACGTGGAAGAAGTCGTCTTGGTCTTCGATTTCGGGTGTTCGCGGATGGGCGAAGGGCATTGCGACGTCGTTGACGATTGCGCCGGGTCGAGACGACATGACCGCGACCCGGTCGGAGAGGAAGGCGGCCTCGGCGATCGAGTGGGTCACGAAGACCACGGTGGTTCCGAGCGGCTCGCGTAGGCGGACGAGGAGATGGCGCATGTCGGCCCTAGTGAGCTCGTCGAGTGCTGCAAACGGCTCGTCCATCAACAGGATCGGTGCGTCGAGCGCGAAGGCTCGGACCAGACCGACACGTTGTTGCATCCCTCCCGACAACTCATGAGGGTAGGCATCGTCGAAGTCGGCGAGACCGACGTCGTCGAGCAGGCCGGCGACGTCGACAGATCGGGTCGCGGGATTGGCCCGGCGGTGCAGGTCGAGCAGCAGCTCGGCGTTCGCTCGTACCGTGCGCCAGGGGAGGAGCGCAGGCGACTGCGGGACGAATCCGATGTGCTTGTTCCGTCGGGCGGCCTGCGGCGATTCACCACCGACGGTGATCGTCCCGTCCGTCGGCTGCTCGAGGCCGGCGATCATCCTGAGCAAGGTCGTTTTCCCGCAGCCAGACGGACCGAGCAGCGTGAGGGTCTCGCCGGGTTCGATCGAGAGATCGATCGGGTCGAGCGCGTCGATCGCGCCAAACGACTTGTGCACCGCCGAGATCTCGATCCGTGCCGACATCGGCGGCGAGGGTAGCGACGTCGTCGCGCTCCTGGCGTATCGCTGGTGGTAGGTGGACCCTCCGCCCGTCGGCGCGAGAGTGGAAGCGGCCACGGACGCCGTAGCATTGCAGGGTCCGTTTGGGCTCCGGCGCAGGCGTGATGCAGCACTGCTGCGACCTCCGGACCGTCAACTGGCGGCCGACACGGAAGGCAACGAGAAGGTAGGCATGGCCGACATCAGTTCCACGGCGCCGAACAAGGCGGCGACGATCGAGAAGAACAAGACCCACGAGAACGACACGGGTTCGCCCGAGGTGCAGATCGCGTTGCTCACCGAGCGCATCACCCACCTCACCGAGCACCTCAAGGTGCACAAGAAGGACCACCACAGCCGTCGTGGGCTGTTGATGCTGGTCGGCCGCCGTCGGCGGATGCTCGACTACGTCGCCTCGATTGACGTCGAGCGCTACCGCAAGATCGTCGCCGATCAGGGTCTGCGTCGCTGACGCCACGCCGACGTTGCGCCGGTCTCCGGGCCAGGCGCCGGCCAACTCAGCACTTCAGCCGGTAGGCTGCTCGATGGCGTTGGAACGTCCGCGCCGACGAGCGACCCGCCGTCGGTTGCCGGTTGCTGACTCCGAGCTCAGCGCTCACGTGAGCGCATTGCAGCGAGTTCGGGATTGCCAACTGGGAACCGGCATTGTCGCTCCATAACCGGCTTCCGCGCGGAAGCCAGCGAAAGGAGCCCTTGTGGCTGATCCCATTTCCGTGTCCGGTCCCGTGTCCGGGACCGACAAGACGCTGTCGTTCGAGACCGGCAAGTTCGCACCCCAGAGTCAGGGTGCGGTGGTTGCCACCATCGGAGGCACACGCGTCCTGACCACCGCCAACGCCGCTTCGCACGTGCGCGATGGCATCGACTTCTTCCCCCTGACGGTCGACGTCGAGGAGCGGGCCTACGCGGCCGGCAAGATCCCCGGCTCGTTCTTCCGTCGTGAAGGTCGCCCGACCGAAGAGGCGATTCTCACCTGCCGCCTCACCGACCGGCCGCTGCGCCCGTCGTTCCCCGACGGGTTCCGCAACGAGACTCAGGTGGTCACCACCGTGCTCGGTGCCGACCAGGAAAACCCCCACGACGTGCTGTCGATCAACGCCGCGTCGGCGGCCCTGATGATCTCGGGCATCCCATTCGACGGCCCGATCGGCGCCGTCCGCATGGCCTACTCGGTCGAGGGCGAGTGGATTCCGCACCCGACGTTCGAAGAGGGCGAGGCCGGCACATTCGAGCTGGTCGTCGCCGGCCGTGAGCTCGACAGCGGCGATGTCGCCGTGATGATGGTCGAGGCTGGTGGCAGCGAGAACGCCTTCTACTACTACGAAGACGGCGCCAAGAAGGTCACCGAAGCAGTGCTCGCCGACGGCCTCGAGGCCTGCAAGGTGTGGATCAAGGAGTCGATTGCGCTGCAGCGTCAGCTCGTCGCGTCGGTGATCGCCACCCTCGGCCCGATCGAGCCGATGGAGTGGACGCCCCAGCTCGACTACACGCCCGAGGTGTTCGCCGCCGTCGAAGCGTTCGCTTCCGAGAAGCTCGCCCCGGCGGTGCGCATCTCGGCCAAGGCCGAGCGCTCACTGGCGACCGACGCCGTGACCGATGAGACGATCGACGCACTCTGTGGCACCGCTGATGCCCCTGGTGAGTTCGCCGGTGAGGCCAAGCAGATCAAAGAGGCGATCCGTTCGCTGACCAAGAAGCTGGTGCGCCAGCGGATCGTCGACGAGCAGCTGCGCATCGACGGCCGCGGTCCGAAGGACCTGCGTCCGGTGTCCGCCGAGGTCGGCGTGTTGCCGACGGCGCACGGCTCGGGTCTGTTCACCCGCGGCGAGACCCAGGTGATGAACGTGTGCACCTTGGCGATGCCACGGATGAACCAGATCATTGACTCGCTCTCGCCCAACAACGAGAAGCGCTACCTGCATCACTACAACATGCCGCCATGGGCCAACGGTGAGACCGGTCGCGTCGGCTCGCCGAAGCGTCGCGAGATCGGGCACGGCGCCCTCGCCGCTCGCGCGGTGCTCCCCGTCGTTCCGAACCAAGAGGACTTCGCCTACACGCTGCGCCTCGTGTCCGAGGTCATGTCGTCGAACGGCTCGACCTCGATGGGTTCGGTGTGCTCGTCCAGCCTGTCGCTGATGGACGCCGGTGTGCCCACCCGCGGTCACGTATCGGGCATCGCCATGGGCCTCGTGTACGAAGGCGGCGAGTACATCACGCTGACCGACATCCTCGGTGCCGAAGACGCCTTCGGCGACATGGACTTCAAGGTCGCCGGTACAGAAGACGCCATCACGGCGCTGCAGCTCGACACCAAGATCGACGGCATCCCCGCCGACGTCCTCACCGCTGCGCTGCAGCAGGCGCGCGAGGCGCGGATGGAGATCCTCGAGGTGATGACCGCGGCGATTGCCGAGCCGCGCACCGAGGTGGCCGAGACGGCGCCGAAGATCACCACGATCACGATCCCGCTCGACAAGGTCGGCGAGGTCATCGGCCCCAAGGGCAAGATCATCAACACGATCCAGCAGGAGACCGGGGCCGACATCGGCGTCGACGACGACGGCGCCCAGGGCATCGTCACCATTGGCGCAGTCGAGTCGTGGCGTATGGAGGAGGCCAAGGACGCGATCATGGCGATCGTCGATCCGCCCAAGGCCGAGCTCGGCGCCGTGTACCCGGGCCGTGTGGTCAACATCACCAAGTTCGGTGCGTTCGTCAACATCCTTCCCGGCCGCGACGGCCTGGTGCACATCTCCCGCCTCGGCGGTGGGAAGCGCATCAACTCGGTCGATGACGTGCTCGAACTCGGTCAGGAAATCGAGGTGCGCGTCGACGAGATCGACGACAAGGGCAAGGTCAGCCTGGTGCCGACCGACGAAGCCCTCGCCGGCAGCAGCGGCGGTTCCAGCGCCAACGGTGACGGTGGCCGCAGCAACGGCCGCGGCCGTAGCGAGCGCCCCAGCCGCAACGACGATGCTCCGGCGTCGTCGGGTGATGTCGTCGAGGTCAGCTTCGAGGACTCATTCGATGCCGAGCTCGCCGACGAGCTGGGTGACCTGGGTCCCCGTCAGGAGCGTCCTGCACGCTCCGGCAGCGGCGGTGGCAACCGGCGCGGCGGTGGCCGTCGCCGGCATCGCTGAGTCGAGCAAAGGAATTCACTAGTGAGAGTCGGGGTCAACGGCGCCGCTGGGCGGATGGGTCGCACCGTCTGCGCCGCGGTCGTCGCTGACCCCGATCTCGAACTCGCCGCCGGTGTCGATCCCGGCGCCGTGGCTGTGACGGTCGAGGGCATCGAGGTTGCTGGCGAGCTGCACGCCTTTGCCGACGCCAGCTGCGATGTCGTCGTCGACTTCACTGTCGCAGCGGCAGCGCGCACGACGTTGCCGTGGCTTGCGATGCACGGCATTCACGGGGTTGTCGGCACCACCGGGTTCGACACTGACGACTTCGCGCTGTTCGAGTCGTCCTTTGGGGGTGACGACGCCCCGAACGCCGTAATCGCCGCCAACTTCGCCATCTCAGCGGTGCTGATGATGCGCTTCGCCGAGATGGCGGCGCCGCACTTCGACACCGCCGAGATCATCGAGCTGCACCACGACCGCAAGATCGATGCGCCGTCGGGTACAGCCGTGACCACGGCGGAGCGCATTGCCGCAGCTCGTGGGGACGACTTCGCCGCCGATCCCACCGAGCACGAGGTGTATCCCGGTGCTCGTGGGGGCACTGGACCTGCGGGCGTGCGCGTCCATTCGGTGCGCATGCGTGGGATGGTCGCCCACCAAGAAGCGATCTTTGGCGCGACTGGACAGACGCTGACGATCCGCCAGGACAGTTACGACCGTGACAGCTTCATGCCCGGCGTCGTGCTGGCCTGCAAGAAGATCGCGGAGGTGCCTGGCCTCTCCCGTTCGCTCGACCCGTTCCTGTAACGACAGTCGGAACGACAGTTGGTGCCAGGCACCAACTGTCGGGTCGCCGCGCTAGGGGTTCAGATGGCGGCGAGGGCGGCGTCGTAATTCGGCTCGTTGGCGATCTCGCCGACCAGCTCGGTGTGCTTCACGTTGCCGTCGGGGCCGACCACGACGACCGCCCGAGCCAGCACTCCGGCGAGCGGGCCATCGGTGAGCGTGACGCCGAAGTCGGAGCCGAAGTCTGAGCGGAAGCTCGATGCGGTCGTGACGTTCTGGATGCCCTCGGCACCGCAGAAGCGGCCCTGAGCGAACGGCAGATCAGCTGATACGCACAGCACGACGGTGTTGTCGAGGTCGGCCGCACGCTGGTTGAACGTGCGCACGCTGGTGGCGCACGTCGGTGTATCGACGCTCGGGAAGATGTTGAGCACGACGTTCTTGCCGGCCATGTCGCTCGCCGATACGTCTCCAAGGTCGGAGCCCGTCAGGGTGTAGTTGGGCGCTGCCGAACCAACAGCGGGGAGGTCTCCGGAGGTGTGGACGGCGTTGCCGCCGAGAGTCACTTCAGCCATGGCGGGGCAGCATACGAGGCGGGCTGCGTCTCCGCTCAGCCGGGTCAGGCGCCGCGTCGAACGTTGCGCAGGTTGACCAGCACGACGATGCCGATCGAGAGAGCCACCGCCCACCACTGGTAGCGCTGCAACCACTCCAGGAAGCTCACGAGCTGATCCTCGAACATTCGAGCGAGCGACCAGATCAGCGCAAGTCGACCAGCGATACCCACGGCGAGTAGCACCACCAGTCGGCGTGCCGAAGTGCGGTGCACACCGCTGAGCGCCGCCACGATGTTCGATCCGGCGAAGAACGGAATGATGATCCACTCGAAGCGCCCGAACCCACGGTTGAACGTCGCGATCGTCTCGTCGGTCACCCCGAGGTACTTGCGGAACCAGCCGACGGCGGTGTCGCCGTACGCCCGCCCGATCATGTGGCACACGCCGAAGGCGGCGCCGATGCGCACGAAGCCGATTAACACGTAGAAGACCAGTGGCACGCCCGCCGCGAGCGTCAGGGCGAGGTACCGATTGCGCGACGAGAGCAGGAGCAACAGCTCGGGGTCGGTGTCGACGAGCCGAGCCCAGAAGCCCGCCGCCACGTTGGTGCAGATCACCAGCGCCGCAAACGCGGCGAGTGTGATCGGCGCCCACGGAGGTGGCTTGTGGATCGCGTCGTCGGCGTCGTCGGCACCAATCGCCGTCGGCTCGGTCACCATCCCCACCGTACCGGCCCGTTGGGTGCGAGGACATCGCGTCGAGCTACCGTTCGGCGCATGCAGGGGTTGATGCAAGACGTTCCGTTGGTGATCCCACACCTCTTTGATCGCGCCGAGAAGTACTTCGGCCACAAAGAGATCGTCACCGTTACCGGTGCAGGTCGTGAGCGCACGGACTATGCAACGTGGGCCGAGCGCACCCGTCGCCTGGGCGGCGTGCTCGACGACCTCGGCATCTCCGCCGACGGACGTGTCGCGACGTTCGCGTGGAACACGGCGCGACACCTCGAGCTGTACTTTGCCGCGCCGTGCACCGGTCGTGTGTTGCACACGCTGAACATCCGGCTGTTCCCCGAGCAGCTGACCTACATCGTTAACCACGCCGACGACGAGGTGATCTTCGTCGATCGCTCATTGCTTGGTTTGCTCGCTCCGCTGCTGCCGACCTTCGAGCGTTTGCAGCACCTCGTACTGATGGACGACGGGGTCGGCGACATCCCCGAAGACCTCGCCGGTCACACGCTCCTCGACTACGAGGAGCTGCTCGCCGCTGCGAGCGCGGTCGAGTTCTCGGTCCACGACGAGCACCGTGCTGCGAGCATGTGCTACACGAGTGGCACCACCGGCAACCCGAAAGGTGTCGTGTACAGCCACCGGTCGACGTTCCTGCACACAATGGGCGCCATGATGGCCGACAACCTCGGCGCACGCGAGTCCGACGTGATCCTGCCGGTCGTACCGATGTTCCACGCGAACGCGTGGGGGCTGGCGCATGCGGCCGTGGCGTCCGGGGCCAGTCTGGTGATGCCCGGCCCCGACCTGTCCGGGCCGGCGGTCGCCAATCTCATCGTGGAGGAGAAGGTCACCGTCGCCGCCGGTGTCCCGACGATCTGGATGGCGGTGCTGCCCGAGCTCAAGGGCCGCGATACCTCGTCGTTGCGGGCGATTCCGTGTGGCGGCTCAGCGGTACCGAAGGCGCTGTCGGAGGCATATCGCGAGCAGACCGGATTGCCGATTCTGCAGGCCTGGGGGATGACCGAGACGAGCCCGATCGCCGCCGTCTGTCAGCTCGATGCCGATCAGCAGGAACTCCCAGTCGAGGAACAGGCGGAGTTGCGCACTCAGGTGGGGCGCGTGGTGTTCGCCACCGAGTGTCGTGTGGTCGAGCCCGACACGACCAACGCGGTCCCGTGGGACGGCGAGACGAGCGGAGAGTTGCAGTGTCGCGGCAACTGGATCGCCGCGACGTACTACAACGACGAGCGGGCGGGCGACAGTTTCACTGACGATGGCTGGCTGCGCACCGGCGACGTGGCCACTATTGATGAGCGCGGACGCATCCGGCTCGTCGACCGCACCAAGGATCTCATCAAGTCCGGTGGTGAGTGGATCAGTTCGGTCGAGTTGGAGAACGAGTTGATGGCGCATCCCGAGATCGCCGAGGCCGCCGTGGTCGGTGTTGCGCACCCGAAGTGGGGTGAAGCTGCGCTGGCCTGCGTGGTCCGCACCGAGGGCGCCTCGATCGACGAAGACGGGGTGCTCACCCATCTCGAAGGCAAGATCGCCAAGTGGCAGATGCCCAAAGGTGTCGTGTGGATCGACGAGGTGCCCAAGACGAGCGTCGGCAAGTTCTCCAAGAAGACGCTGCGCGAGGAACACGCCGACGCGTTGATGTCGCAGTGATCCCACGGCGGCTCCGCGTGTTCCTCGGAGCCGCCGTACTTGCAGCTGTCGCCACGGCGTGCGGCGCCGACGGTCCCGACGCGACCTCCCGAAATACCGGGGATTCCGTGCGCCAGGCGCCGGAATCCGCGAACAGTTCGGTCGCGGCCACCCGTGTGGTGGTCAGCGTGCGTGCGCTCGACAACATCTTTCGCAACGAATCGACGGTGATATCAGCTGGGACCACGGTCGAGTGGCGCAACGCCGGCCGCACCGAACACGACGTGATCCCCGTCGACCCGGAGCAGTCGTGGGGTGTGTCGACCACCGACTTCCGACCCGGGGCGATCTATGAGCACACCTTCAGTCAGCCAGGCGTGTACCGGTACTACTGCTCGATCCACGGCACCGCCAACGTGGGGATGATCGGCACGATCGAGGTCACCGCGTGAAGCGAGCTGGCCGGTGGTTGGTGCTGGCGCTGGCGCCGCTCGCCACAGCATGTGCCGGCGTCGCCGAAGCTGACCTGGCACCGGACCCGCAGCGCCGCGGGCCACAGGGGCGTACCGCCCAATTCGTCGTGGAGTGCGGCCGCTCGCACTATGCGTTCGACGACCCGATTGTGGCGCCCGGCTTGCCCGGTGCCAGTCATCAGCACCAGTTCTTCGGCAATACGCAGGTCGACGCCGACGCCGACTACGAGGACGTCACCGGTGCCGTGACGACGTGTGACCAGCCGCTCGATACGGCGTCGTATTGGACCCCGACGTTGCTCGATCCGACCGGCAAGTTGGTCGAGCCACATGGTCTGACGGCGTATTACCGAGTCGGATCGGGGATCGATCCGGCTGAGGTCGAGCCGTATCCCGCAGGCCTGATGATGGTTGCCGGAGATCCGGGTGCCGATGCCGCACAGCCCGTCGAGATCGTGGCCTGGTCGTGTGGTTCCGGGGCGGTGCGTGAGTCGGTGCCGCCCGAGTGCCCGTCCGACAGCACGCTGCGGATGGTGGTGACCTTTCCCGACTGCTGGGATGGTCAGCGGCTCAACGGATTCGGGTCCGGCGCCCATGTGAGGTACAGCGACAACGCCTGCCCCGAGGGGTTTCCGGTAGCGGTCCCGCAGCTCACCGTCGCCGTCGACTTCCCTCCCGTCGATCCGGACGGGCTCTCGTTGTCGTCGGGGTCGATGCTCACCGGGCACGCCGACTTCTGGAATGTCTGGGATCAAGACAAGCTCGAGCGAGAAGTGACTGCGTGTCTCAACCGCGACGTCGTATGCGGTGTTTCGCTGTGATCAGCGTCCTGCTTCAGGTGCGTTGATCGACCAGACTGACAGCGTGAGGACGACCCGGACACTGGTACCTGCGCTCTTGGCCGGCGGGCTCGTGGTGGCAGCGTGTGGCGGCGACGGCGACGGCGACACGACCTCGAACTCGACAACCTCGACCGGGACAGCAGAGGCGACGGCGACCGTCGACGCGTCGAGTTCGCCGACCACAGATGGGTTGACTCCGAGTTCCTCCAATTCCGGTGGCGACGGAACGATCGACGGTGTCGTGTTCGTTCCGGGCGACGCCGACACGATCCAGGCTGGTGTCGACATGGCGGCGCCCGGCGAGATCGTCCTCATCTCTCCGGGTACCTATGAGGAATCGGTCGACGTCACGACCGACGACATCACGATCCGCGGCCTCGATCGGGCGGGTGTGATTCTTGACGGCGATTTCGCACTCGACAACGGCATTCGGGCGCTCGGTGTCAGCAACGTCGCAATCGAGAACCTGACCGTGCAGCGCTTCGTCAACAACGGGGTCTTCTGGACCGGTGTTGACGGCTACCGCGGCTCGTACCTCACGTCGTACCTCAATGGCGAGTACGGCATCTACGCGTTCGACTCGGTGAACGGGCGGATCGACAACTCGTACGCGTCCGGCAGCGCCGGCGCCGGCCTGTATGTCGGCCAGTGTTACCCGTGCAATGGGCTCGTCGATTCCAGCCATGCGGAGTACAACGGCCTCGGATATCAGGGCACCAACTCGGGTGGCGACATGACCGTGTCGAACTCGCGGTTCAACAACAATCGTGTGGGGATCTTCCCCAACTCAGGCAGCTACGAGTTGTGTTATCCGCAGCGCGAGACCGTGTTCTCCGACAACACGATCGACAACAACAACGAGGGTTCGGCGCCGTCGATCTCGTTCTCGGCGGAGTGGATCGGCAACGGCATCATCACGCCCGGCGGAATCGGAAATGTCATCGAGAACAACGCGGTCAGCGATCACGATCGGGTCGGTATTGCGCTCGTGCCCTTTGTCGAGCGGTTTCCCAACGACGATCTGCCGACCGAGTCGGACTGGTTGAGCAACTGCACCGACGCTCGGGAGGAACCGCTCCCCGAGATCATTCCGGACGAGTTGGTGTGGGAATCGTTCGACACCGTGGTCACCGGCAACCGGGTCTCCGACAGCGGACAGGCCGA
The DNA here is from genome assembly GCA_039177505.1 of Actinomycetota bacterium. GTDB lineage: Bacteria > Actinomycetota > Acidimicrobiia > Acidimicrobiales > Ilumatobacteraceae > JABSQH01. Next base: position 11,663 of record JBCDFR010000010.1, read on the forward strand.
CCTCATGGTGACCTCGATCGATATGCCCACCGAGGACCTGCGCAATTGCTGGAGCGACAACGTGTTCACCACCTCGCAACCAGCACAGATCGAACAGCTTGCGCCATGCGACGGCGAGGGGAGTGGCGACTGGTCGATCGACGCGTTCGACATCGCCGAGTGGCAGGCCGAGCGCATCGACCTACCACCCGCATTGTCGTCGATGGATGCCGACATCCCGCCGCCTCCAGCGGACCTCCCGAACATGCCCGACGCACAGGTCGTCGACACCGACTGAGTCACCCACTCAGGACGCCCCGCGGCGCTTCTGTTCGCGAGAACGTGCGGATTCCGCACGAAGTCCCCGGTTTTTCTGGAAGCACCGGGCCCGATCAAATGGGCCGGACGGCGTCGGCGGGGTCGAGGCGAGCGGCGCGGCTAGCGGGATGCAAGCCGGCGATCGTGCCGACGGCCAACGCCGCGAGCACTCCCAGGACGAGGCCTTGCACGGGCACGTCGACCACCCAACCTTGGTTGGTGGCGTACCCGTAGGTCACCGCCGCGCCCATCGCCACGCCGAGCAATCCGCCGAGCCCGGCGAGCGATGCCGACTCGACGACGAATTGGCTGGCGATGTGACGGCGCGTCGCGCCGAGGGCACGCCGTAGCCCGATCTCGCCGCGCCGCTCCATCACCGAGATCACCATCACGTTCGCGATGCCCACACCACCGACCAGCAACGCAACCCCTCCGAGGCCGAGCAGCAGCCGCTGCAGGTTCTCATCCACCGTCGCTCGTGCGTCGAGTGAGTCGGAGGGGCGGGACACGTCAACCTCATTCGGTGCTGCGGGATTCACCGTGCGGGCCAACACCTGGCGGACTGCTTCGACGTGGTCGGGGTCGGTCCGCACGAACAGACCCGTCGGCACGATGTCGGCGCCCAACAGCGACTCGGCGATGCCGCTGCCGATGAGCGCAGCTCGATCGATGTCGGGGTTGAGCGGCAGCGGGTCGAGGATGCCGATCACTTGGAACGGTTCGCCGGCGATGTATACGACCGGCCCGCCATCGATGCTGTCGATCCCCAGGCGTGCCGCCGCTTCGGCGCCGAGCACCACGACGGGAAGATCCGAGGTTGCCGGGTCGAGGAATCGACCCTCCGCGAGGGTGCCCTCGAGCGTGTCGAGCAACTCCGGTTCGGCGGCGTAGACCCCGAGACCGTTGTTGCGGGGGGCATCGATGTCGTTGCGTTGAACGGAGGTCTCGAGCGCGCTGACGCCCGACGCTCCGGTGACCGGCCCGATGGCGCGGACCATGTCGGGCGCGTCGTTCGGGAGCTGGGCCTCGTCACCGAAGAGGTTGTTGCCGGCCTGCACCTGGAGCAGGTTCGGTCCAAGCGAATCGATCTGTGCAATCACCTCGGCGCGACTCGACGATGAGATCCCGAGAACTGAAACCATCGATGCGATCCCGATGGCGATGCCGATCGCCGTCAGGACCGTCCGGCCGCGTCGGGCGCGCAAGCCCGACGTGCCCGTCGATACGACGTCGCGAAGGAGCAAGCGAGATGTCCAGCGCTTCACTGGACCGCTCCGGCGAGTTCATTCTGTGAGGTCGGTGCATCGCGACGGGCGATGATTCGTCCGTCCCGCATGGTCACCTGTCGTGGCAGCCGGGCGGCAAGCTCGTTGTCGTGGGTGACGACGACGATGGTCGACCCTTCGGCGTTGAGTTGAAATAGGAGCTGCACAATTTCTTCACCGGTCGCCGAGTCGAGATTTCCGGTCGGTTCATCGGCGAGGACGATCGCCGGATCGCCGACGAGCGCGCGGGCGATCGCCACCCGCTGACGTTCACCGCCGGAGAGCTTGCTCGGGCGGTGGTCGGCGCGATGGCCGAGCTGCACGCGTTCGAGTGCCTCGGCGGCACGCCGACGACGCTCTCGCTGGGGCACACCGCGATACAGCAGGCCCATCGCTGCGTTGTCGAGCGCGGTGTGGCCCTCGAGCAGGTGAAAGCTCTGGAACACGAACCCGATGCGGTGGGCGCGCAGGCCAGCAAGTGCTTTGTCGGACAGGGCCGACACCGGTTGACCGTCGATGATCACGTCGCCGGCTGTCGAGCGGTCGAGGGTGCCGATGAGGTTGAGCATGGTCGACTTCCCCGAGCCGGACTGCCCGACCACGGCCAGGAAGTCGCCCTCATGGACGGTGAGGTCGACGTGGTCGACCGCACGCACCGGCGGCGTTCCCGGGTACTCCTTGACGACACCGTCGAGGGCGAGGACCCCGCTCATTGCGGCACCACCACTTCGTCGCCTTCTTCGATGGCGCCCGACACTTCGGCAACGCCGTCGACCACTTCGCCGACAGTGACGCGCTGCAGTTCGGTCGTGCCGTCGGGCAGAAGTATCTCGAGGGCGTAGCCGCCCTCTGCGACCGCGATCAGCGCACGCACCGGGACAAGCAGCACGCCTGTCGCCCGCTCGTCGATCACGAGCACGTCGACGATCGACGCATCGCCGGGGACGTCACCGTCGGGTTCGATCGTCGTACGCCAGATCCGGTCGCCGTTGTCGTCGGTGATCTGGCGTTGCTCGACGACCACGCCGGACACGTTGGATCCGTCCGCGAAGCGGATCTCGACCTCGCCGCCCTCGGGGAGCGCCGCACGGTCGCGGTTGCTCGTGTCGACCGTGATCACCGGGGTGCCGTCGGTCAGCAGGAGCTCGTCGATCTGTGTGCCGACTCGTAGGTCCGACGACATACGCACCGGCGCGTCCACGAACGCGATGTGCTGGCGCGTGACGACACCGGTGTCGTCGAGGCCGTTGTCCTCCTGCCACTGTTTGACGGCGCGCTCAGTCTCCCATCCGAATACCCCATCGGGCTCGATGTCGTAACCGAAGAATGCGAGGTACTGCTGGAACTGCAGCACGTCGCGTCCTTCGAGTGGCGGAGAGCTGCGTTCGAGATCGCGGTACAACGGCGTGTCGCCCTCGACGAGAAACAGCGGCTCCTCGTCGACATACAAGAGGACCTCGCCGGGTTCGACGATCGTCCCCGGCTCAGGTGCCCAGGTGACGATGCCGTCGCCAGTGCGCTCGTCGGGAAGCGGCAGCGACCACTCGTCACCGAACGACGCGTCGCCGACGAACTCAACGTCGGCGCGTAAGTCACCGCTCGTGACCTGAATGATCTCCGTGTCGGGGCTGACCTCGACTGTTGGGTCATCGCTCGCCGCGCTGTCGTCGGGGAGTGTTGTGACGATGGCGGCCCCGCCGACGAGCGCGGCGACGGCGGCGCCGCCGAGGATGAGACGCCGCCGCATCAGCTGCCCTCCAATTCGTCGAAGACGACAGCGCACTCATCGAGCGCATCGGCGAGGACATCAGGGTCGACGTCGTCGAGTGATCCGCTGGACTGTGGGTCGCTCGCCCCGGTCGAGCCGTCGAGGGCGAGACCGGTGCTCGAGGCGGCCATCATCCCCGTGTAGGCGCCAAGGCCCTTGTCGTCCATGCACTCCTGGAATCGCAGCTGGGCGTCTTGCATCGCAGCTTGCTCTTGTGCGTCGGGCGTGAACGCCCCCATCGCTGCTTCGGCGAGATCGGCGCAGGCTTCAGAGGCCGCGCGAAATTCCTCGAGGTCGATGTTGGCAAATCCTCCGGCTTGTGGATCGGCTTCGCTCCCTCCCATGCTGAACGAGCCGCCGCCGCTACCGAGCTCGATGCTGAGGTCGACGCCGTTCTCGGCGAGGCACTCCTGGTAGTCGACCATCGCCAACTCGGGGTCGATGTCGGCGGCGGCCTCGTCGGTCGCTCCGTCGAGGCTGGCGATCCCGCTGTTGTCGTCGCTGCTGCCGCCACATGCGGCGAGCGTCAATCCGCCGACTGCAGCGAGCGACAGGGCGATTGAAGAGCGGCGGCGTGTCGTGTTGTCGTTTGTCGTGACAGTCGACGGATCGGTCGTCGGTGTCATCTTGTTGTCCGGGCTGGGCGATGAGAGCTTGATTGTTGTCATGGCTCCGATCGTGACGATCGACCCCTGAGGCCGTGGTGAAGGCTGTTCTCACCGATTCCTTAGGAATCCGCTGCCAAGCTGGAGGTCGATGAGAGTGCTGGTCGTGTGAGAGTGCTGGTCGTGTGAGAGTGCTGGTCGTGTGAGAGTGCTGGTCGTGTGAGAGTGCTGGTCGTGTGAGAGTGCTGGTCGTGTGAGAGTGCTGGTCGTGTGAGAGTGCTGGTCGTAGAGGACAACGCGTCGCTGGCCGACGCGGTGCAACGCGGTCTCACCGCCGAGGGTTTTGTCGTCGACGTGTCGGGCGACGGCATCGACGGCTTGTGGCGTGCGCGGGAGTTCGACTACGACGCAATCGTTCTCGACATCATGTTGCCCGGGCTCAATGGTTTCGAGGTGTGTCGGTCGCTTCGTGCCGAAGGTGTCGACACGCCGATCCTGATGCTGACCGCCAAGGACGGCGATTTCGATCAGGTCGAGGGTCTCGAACTCGGCGCCGACGACTATCTGACCAAGCCGTTTTCGTTTCCAGTCCTCGTCGCCCGCCTCCGCGCGCAGATGCGCCGGGGAAGCGGCCAGCGGCAACCCGATGTGCTCGAGGTCGCCGACCTCCGGCTCGACACCGCTCGTCATCGCTGCACCCGGGCGGGCGCGAACATCGACCTCACGCCACGCGAGCGGGCGCTGCTCACGACACTGATGCGCGAGCCTGGGAATCCGTTCAGTCGAAGCGAGCTCCTCGATCGAGTCTGGGGCACCGATTTCGATGGCGACAGCAACGTGGTCGACGTGTACGTCGGCTATCTGCGTCGCAAGATCGACGGCGGTCATGCGGCGAAGCTGATCCAGACGGTGCGCGGCGTCGGCTATCAGGTGACGGCGCCGTGACGGGTCGCTCCGAGCGGTCACGCGTCGGCGTTCGTTTGCGCGTCGTCGCTGCCGTGACCGCAGTGTTTGGTATCGGGGCGATCGTGCTCGCCGTCGCGTTGCTCAACGTGGTCGAGTCGCAGCTCGTCGACGAACGCTTCGAGGCAGCCGAGGCGGACCTCAATGCATATCTCGACAGCCTCGAAACGGGGGAGAGCGGCGACGCTTCGATGGCCATTCCCACCGAGTCGGCGTTCAACAGCCGTCTCGTCGTCGTCGACCAGTTCGGGCAAACGATCAGCGACGGCGACACTGACTCGACCGTGATCGAGCTCGTCCCGGTGGGCGAACCGACCACGCTCGTTGCAGGTCAGGTGGAAGCGGTCGATCTTGGCGACGACGTCGCGGCGGTGTCGTCGTCGGTGTCGATCGGAGCCGAACAGTTCACCATCACCGCGGCGAACCCGTTGCAACCGGTGCTCGACAGCCTCGACTCCGTGCGCGCTGCGCTCTGGGTGGCGCTGCCGATCCTGATCGCCCTTGTCGGCGGGTTGACGTACTACGTGAGCGGGCGGGCGCTCCGGCCGGTGCAGGCCATCACCTCGCGAGTCCGCGAGATCGACGACCAGCGGCTCGCCGAGCGGGTGCCGGAGCCGGCCGGCTCTGATGAGATCCATGACCTCGCCGTGACGATGAATGGGATGCTCGACCGGCTGGAGACGGCGCAACGTCGGCAGCGCCAACTCGCTGCGGATGCCTCGCACGAGTTGCGCAGCCCGGTGGCCGCCAGCCGCACCCAACTCGAAGTCGCGCTCGCCCGGCCCGGCGACGCCGACTGGCCCACGACGGCGCGCGCTGTGCTCGACGAGACCGAACACCTCGGCGACCTGATCGACGATCTGCTGGTGCTGGCGCGAATCGATGCCGAGGAGCACCCTCCGAGGTCCGACGTCGATCTGGACGACATGGTCGAGCAGGAAGGCCGGCGCCCCCGCGAGGTGCCGATCGTGGTGCACGTCGTCGAGCCCGTGCGAGTGCATGGCGTCCCGAGCCAGTTGACGCGTGCAGTGCGCAACCTGATCGACAATGCGGCCAGACATGCGACGACCGAGGTACGAATCGAGCTGCGCCGTGCCGGCGACGTCGCCGAGATCATCGTCGACGATGACGGCCCGGGTATCGCCGAGGCCGATCGTGAGCGGGTGTTCGACCGGTTCGTACGACTCGACGAGGCCCGTGATCGCGAGCGCGGCGGCGCCGGGCTCGGGCTGGCGATCGTGCGCGAGGTCGCGCGCGGGCACCGTGGCAGCGTCGAGATCGGCGATGCGCCGCTCGGCGGCGCCCGGTGCACGCTGCGCCTGCCCGTGTAGCGGCCATTTTTTTTCGCGAAACTGTGCAAAGAGCGCATGGAATCCCCGGTTTTTCGGCGTGCCGTCTGTTCTTGTCGCGGAAACGTGCGAATTTCGCATGGAATCCCCGGTTTTTCGGCTACATGCGACCGGCGTCGAGGACTCGTTGCAGGAAGGCTTGGGTTCGTTCGCGTTGGGGGTTGCCGAAGAGTTCCTCGGGAGGGGCTTGTTCGAGGATGCGCCCCTGGTGCAGGTAACACACCCGGTCGGAGATCTCGCGGGCGAAGGCCATCTCGTGGGTGGCGATGAGCATCGTCATCCCGCTCTCTTTGAGACCACGGACCACGTCGAGTACTTCGCCGACCAGCTCGGGATCGAGCGCTGAGGTGATCTCGTCGAGGAGCATCACCTCGGGGTTCATCGCCAACGAGCGGGCGATCGCCACGCGTTGTTGCTGTCCGCCCGACAGTTGGTCGGGATAGGCGTCGGCGCGTGCGGACAGGCCGAGCCGATCGAGCAGCGCCCGGGCATTGGTACGGGCCTCGGCCTTGTTCGTCTTGAGCACCTTGCGCGGCCCGATCGCCACGTTGTCGACGATGCTCATATGCGGAAACAGGTTGAAGCTCTGGAACACCATCCCGATCTTGCGCCGAATGGGATCGGGGTCGAGGCCGGGCTCGGCGATGTCGGCACCGTCGAGATAGACCTCGCCGTCGTCGATCGGTTCGAGCAGGTTGACACACCGCAACAGGGTCGACTTGCCCGAGCCTGAAGCGCCGATGAGGGTGATCACGTCTCCCTCGGCGACATCGAGATCGATGCCGTCGAGCACGGTTGTGTCGTCGAATGCCTTGCGCACGTTGCGCAGCGCCACCTTCAGAGTGGCGGGCTCGCCTAGTTCGTTCGCCGGTTCGCTCATCGGTGGGTCGAGTCGTCGTTCACGCGATCGCAGTGGCGCCGGTCCGGCGCCGCTGGCGGGCCAGGAGGTAGTCGGCCAATCGCGTGCATGGGATGGTCACGGCCAAGAAAATGATCGCCGCGCCGACGTAGGGCGTGAAGTTGGCGAACAGCGACGTGTCGATCTGTGCCCGGCGCAACACCTCGACCGGTCCGATCAGGCTGACGAGTGCCACGTCTTTCTGCAAGCTGACGAGGCTGTTCATTAACGGAGGGACCACCCGCCGAGTGGCTTGCGGCAGGATCACCGTCGTCATCGTCTGGTGGCTGGTCATCCCCAGCGATCGTGCTCCTGCCCGTTGACTCTCGTGGACGCTCTCGATGCCCGCACGGAACACCTCCGACACGTAGGCCGAGTACGACAACACCAGGGCGACGGTGCCCCAGATCAGCGGGTTGGACCACTCGCGCGATTCGAACAGACCGGGAACGCCGAAGCCGATCAACAGAATCGTGAGGATCACGGGCACGCCGCGGAACACGTCGGTGTAGATCACCGCAAAGGCTCTGATCGGAAACAGCGCCGGGCTGCGGGAGCCACGGGCCACGGCGACGAGGATCGATAGCACGAGGATGAGCGGCGTCGACCACAGAAAGATCTGGACGTCGAGCCAGAACGCCGAGAGCAGTCCGGGGAACGTCTCGCGCAAGACCTCGCCGTCAAAGAACGACTGGCGGACTCGATCCCAGCGAGGGGTGAGGGGGATGAGGATGACGAGCGTCGCCACGACGAGCACGGTGCTCGTCGTGGCGATGATCACCGCCCGGCGCCGCCGCGCCCGGTCATAGGCCTGACGGCGGGTGAGCGCCGGCGCCGGAGCGGTGGTCACGTCAACTTCCGGTGGTGATGAATGGGATGTCGGCGTTCTCCGACAGCCACTCCTCGGCGAGCGCGTCGAGCTCACCGGAGTCGGAGAGCGCGGTCACGGCCTCGCTGACACAGTCGGTCAGCGGGCTGTCCTTGTCGAGCACCAGCCCGAAGTCGTCGGTCGTGCCGCCGGCGTCGGGGGAGAACTGGCCGGTGACCACCGAGCCCTCGATTTCCACCGCGGACACGAACAGCGCCGTCGGCAGGTCGAACACCGCAGCGTCGATCTGGTTGGCTTCGAGCGCGGCCTTGGCGCCGACGTTGTCGTTGTACACGAACGGCTCCTCGTTGGGCTGGATCACGTCGGTGATGAACTGGAGGCTGGTGGTTCCGGCCTGGGCGCCGAACTTCACGTCTTGCAGCTCCTCCACGGTGGTCGCACCGATCGCCGGGGAACCCTCGAGGGCCACGATGGCCTGATTGGAGGAGTAGTAGGGGGTCGAGAAGTCGACGTTCTCCTCGCGCTCTTCGAGAATCGAGAACTGCTGGAGGTTGAAGTCGAAGTTCTTCGCGCCGGGCTGGATCGCCTCGTCGAACGTGGTGCGGACCCAGGTGACCTGATCGGCTGAATAGCCCATCTCCTCGGCCACCGCGTAGGCGACAGCCGCTTCGAATCCCTCCCCGGATTCAGGAGCGTTGTCGATCACCCACGGGAAGAACGCCGGTTCGCCGGTGGCGATGGTGAGCGTGCCGTCTGCGATGGTCGCCGAGCAATCGGCGCCGCCGCTCGCGGCGGTGGTCTCGCTCGCCGCATCGGTGGTGTCGCTGGCCGCATCGGTGGTGTCGCTGGCCGCATCGGTGGTGTCGCTGGCCGCATCGGTGGTGTCGCTGGCCGCATCGGTGGTGTCTGACGCCGCAGCGCTGGTGTCGCTCGACTCGTCGTCGTCGCCGCAGGCGGCGAAGACGAGCGCGCCGACCGCAACGAGGGGTATCAGCCGCGAGACACGGCCAGTCCGGGTACCGGTGGGGGAGCGTCGCATGAATCTCTCCTTCAGTTGTTGTTCACGCGGGCGCGACGTTACCCAGCGCCCCCGACGCAGTCGACCATCACGATCTGTGCCACGACGGCCGTCACCGAGACCGGCATCGATGATCAATTGGCGCGAATCGATGATCGATTGGCGCGCGTTTGACGATGAGACGCTTCCCGTCTTATCGTCTCACTCATGTCGAGCGGAGATCGTCGTGCACCGTCGCCGACGGAGCGTCGCGTCCTCGACGCCGTTCGTTCGTGTTGCGAGCGGTGGGGGATCGAGAAGGTCACCGTCGACGACATCGCCCGCGAGTCGGGCGTTTCGAGAGCGACCTTGTATCGGCTGTTCCCGGGCGGCAAAGACGTGATGTTCGACGCGTTGCGGGTGCGCGAGATCGACGAGTTCTTCGCCGAGCTCGAGGGGCATCTCGCCGACGCGGCCGACCTGGAGGGCCTGCTGGTCAGGGCGATCACGGCGTCGACGGCAGCACTACGCGACGACGAACACCTGGCGATCATGATGGCCACCGAACCGGGCTCGATCGTCAGCGAGCTGACCGTCGAGGGCCTGCCGCGCATCATCTCGATGGCCGCCGAGTCGCTCATGCCCTATGTCGAACAATTCATCCCGGTGGAGCAGGCGCGACCGGTGATCGACCTCGTTGTGCGGCTGGTGATCTCGTTCTTCCTCTCGCCGTCGCCCGATCTCGATCTCGCCGATCCGGCGTCGGCGCGCGCCTACATGACCCCACTGATCGACGCCGCAGTTGCGGCGGCTCGCACCGCATCCACTCACTGACCGCGACCGATACAGGAGCCACCATGTCACTTGCTGAAAAGCCAACCTCGGCCGAGAACGAGTCGATGATCGGCCGTGCCGATCTCGACGATCTCGAAGCGATCCTGGCCATCTCGAACACCGAGGCCGATGAAGTCGAGCACGCGGTGAAGGACAACGCCGACGCCATCTTCACGTGGGACTACTCCCTCCAGCGTCCGCAGCTGCGCAAGTTGTACGAGAAGGCCAAGACCGGCCAATGGAATGGCACGACCGACCTCGAGTGGGACACCGATGTCGACATCGAAAAGGTCGTGTCGGGTGATCAGGTGGCGACCGCTGCCGGCATCGACCCCAACCTGTACGACGACACCGTCATCGGCCACTGGGGCGACAAGGAGTGGCTCGACTACGGCATCGAGAACCGCAAGTGGACGCTGTCGCAGTTCCTGCATGGCGAGCAGGGAGCGTTGTTGTGCACGGCCAAGATCACCGAGACCGTGCCCTGGTACGACGCCAAGCTGTACGCCTCGACCCAGGTGGTCGACGAGGCCCGCCATGTCGAAGTGTTCGGCCGATACCTCGACGAGAAGATGGGCGGCGGCTACCAGGTCAACGCGCATCTGCGGATGCTGCTCGACGACATCATCAACGACTCGCGGTGGGACATGACCTACCTCGGGATGCAGGTGATGGTCGAAGGGCTGGCGCTCGCGGCGTTCGGCTTCATGCACCAGATGACCGAGGAGCCGTTGCTGAAGAAGCTGCTGCGGTATGTGATGAGCGATGAGGCACGCCACGTTGCGTTCGGCGTGTTGTCGCTCAAAGAGGTGTACGCCGAGATGTCCGATGCCGAGCTCAAAGAGCGCCAGGAGTTCGCCTACGAGGCAGCGGTGAGGATGCGTGACCGGTTCCTGTCTCAGGAGGTCTGGGAGCGGATGGGGGTGGCCCCCAAGGACGTGTTACCGATCGTGTTGCGCGACCCCACACGCGATCTGTTCCAGCAGATGCTGTTCTCCAAGATCGTCCCCAACTGCAAGAAGCTGGGCATCCTCGATCGCAATGACAAGTGGCTGCGCCGTCGCTTCGAGGAGATGGGTGTGATCCAGTTCGAAGACTGGGAGACCACCGACGAGGAGTTCGCCAACTTCGAACTCGGAGCAGAAGCACCGGCGTCGATCAAAGCGCACTAGCCGCCCTGCACGCGACCGGGCTCCGGGGCGATGTAGATTTTCGGCTATGGACGAGCGGGCATCACACGCCGAGCGCAACCGACAGCTCCTTGGGTTCCTGCGGTATACACACACCGTCGACGATGCAGTTGCAGCGGGAGCAAGCGACGCACCGCAGCTGTCGGAGCGTTCACCGACCGGTCTGATCGACGCGATTGCGGACCTCGGGTTCGAGCCGCGCGACATCACGGGAGCCGACGCGCTGCGCTTGGGCGACCGAACGATCGAGCTCTGTGCATGCCCACACGCGGCGGCGGTCGAGGCGCCCGGTGGCGAGTTGGTGTGCGCGTACCACCGCGGCATGGTCGAAGCGCTCGCCCGCGAGTCCGGCGCAGCGGTCGCCGGTGTCGATGTGGTTCCGCCCAGCGTGGGACGATGCCAGGTACACCTGACCGACTTGCCGCTCGACGACGCAGCGGCCGACGCTTCCGACGAAAGGACGACACGATGAGTTCGCTCGAAGCGCTGCACCAAGTCCATCAACGGGCGCTGGTTGACGCCACGTTCCGGCAACGATTGGTCGACGAACCTGGAGCTGTGCTGCGCGAGGCACAGGTCGAGCTGCCCGACGATGTCGAGGAGATCATCGTCATCGAAGAACGCGACGGCGAGGCGGTGTTCCCCATCCCTAGCCAGGACAAACTCCCGAGCGCTCTCGAGGACGCGGAGCTGCCCGACGGAGCCGCACGCGAGATGCACCGGCGTCTTCGCCACGAGCCAGAATTTCGTGCACGCCTTGAGGCCCACCCTGCTGAGGCACTCGCCGAGGTCGGAGTGGTGATGCCGGCTGGCGTGATGATTCGCACCGTGTCCACGTCATCGACCCGACCCGTGATCGTGCTCCCTCCGATGGAGCCCGAGAAACGAGAGCTCACCGACGATGAGTTTGCCGCGGTGGCCGGCGGCGGAATTGTCGCTGACATCGAAAGCGCCTTGTGCGCCTGCGGCTCGCAGCTGTTCACCTGCGCGACGCGGCGGTACTGAGGCGCTCGGGCGCAATCTGCACAACGTCGGAATCGGTTCTCCAACGAGCAAGCCAAGCGCCGTCGCCGATCGTCCGATTTCGTTCGCGGTCGATGTCGGGCCGCGGATCGATCGATCCCGTTGGGCCCCGTTCGCGGTCGTCGCCGTGTTGGTTGGGTCGTGGCGGATCTCGTCCTCGGATGGTGTGAACGACCTACTCGCTGCCGGTGGGCGGATCGCTGACGTTGGACGCGGACACGGCGTCTTGTTTGTCGCATTGGCCGCGTCGTACCCCGAAGCACGCGTCGAGGGATTCGACCTCCACCCTGCATCGATCGACGAGGAGCTTCGGCGAGCGCGCCGCGCCGGTGTCGATGATCGGGCGCGATTCGCCAGTGCGTCTGTCGGTCAGTTCACGGACCGCTACTACCCTCGCCTCGGTGAGTCTCGGTCCGGCACACCTCGACCCTGCCACCTGGCTGGTGGCAGGGGGTCGTCCGTCCGGCGCAGGGCGGCCCACCAACCATCCCATCGTCGCTGCGTCCACGTTCGAACACGGCGCTGACAGGGTCTACAGCCGCAACGATGCAACCGCCGCCTGGGAAGCGCTCGAAGAGGTGCTCGGTGGACTCGAGCGAGGTGAGGCGGTGGTCTTCGGGTCGGGGATGGCGGCGGCGAGCGCGATGCTCGATCAGCTTCCCGTCGGCGCGCGGATCGTTCTCCCCGATGGTTGCTACCACGGCGTCAGCCAGGCAGCTCAGGGCGGCGCCGATGCCGGACGGTGGACCGTGGACGTGCTGCCCATGGACGACACCGCGGCGTGGGTTGCCGCCCGAGCCTCGGCCGACCTGGTGTGGGCGGAGAGTCCGACGAATCCGCTGCTGACCGTTGCCGACCTGCGCGCGATCGGCGCGGCCGAGCGCCCCACCTCAGGATTGTTCGTCGTCGACAACACGCTGGCCACCGCACTTCGCCAGCAACCGCTCGACCTCGGCGCGGACGTCGTTCTGCAGTCGACCACGAAGTTCATCGGTGGCCACAGCGATCTACTGGGCGGCGTGCTGACCACCCGATCGGCCGACCTGGCTGCAGCGTTCCGGACGAGCCGTAGCGTGCTCGGTTCGACTCCGGGTGCCCTCGAAACGTTCCTCGCCTTGCGGGGTGTCCGCACGATGGCGATGCGGCTGGAGACCGCCGAGACCTCTGCCGCAGTACTTTCCGAACGCCTTGCTGCGCACGACTCGGTGCTCACGACGCGGTATCCAGGCTTGGGAGCGATGGTCAGCTTCGACGTTGCGAACGCGGCGACCGCCGACGCAGTCTGCGAGCGGCTGCAGGTGATCCGGCACGCAACAAGCCTTGGCGGTGTCGAGTCATTGATCGAGCGCCGCAGTCGCTACTCCGATTCCGTGCCCGCCGGGTTGTTGCGCCTCAGCGTCGGTTGCGAACACGTCGAGGATCTCTGGGCCGATCTCGATCGTGCACTGAGCGGGAGCACCGCAACGAGTACGCCGCCGACGACGGCCTGACCGGAGGACGCTTCGGTGTGCTCGCCCCACGGCGCTCATCGACGCTCGAATCAATCTGTGGTTCCATGTCACCGTGAAGCGCGCCGTGCTGATGCTCGTCGTGCTCGTCGTCGCGTCGTGTAGCAACGACGGCGGGAACTCGTCGGATTCGAGGGCGCCCGCCGACTCGGTGCTCTCGACGACCGAGGCTCCAGCCGACGAGGCAGCGCAGTCGGCCGGCCTTCCGGCCGAGTGTGTGATGCCGCCATACGACGTCGAGATCCGCACAGCGGCAACTGGCCCGAATGAGACGTTCACCGTTGTCGACGCGGAGGACAACGGACTCGGCGTGCGTGCGATGGGGTCACCACCGACACCAGCGTCAACTCCACCGGCAGCGGCGAGGTCCTTTACGCGAACGACGAGTACGTCTGCGCCGATCTCACCATCGAGAGCGAATTCGGGTTCCAATTCAGCGGTGTCGTGACCGCCCGCGTCCGCTGATCACGTCGGCGGTGCTCATCTGGGGTGAACGTCCGCGATTATCTCGGGATTGCCGCCTCGAGGAGTACTCGATGGCGAAGCAGCCACGCCGCAGACCGAGTCCGCCACGCGATGCCCCAGGTGATCGGGTATCGGTTGGGTTCGGTCCCGGAAACGGTGTCAGGAGTGATGTCGTGCTCGATCGCTTCGTTGGCGGCACCGACAAGGGCGACCTCGATCATCTTGTCGACGAAGCCGATACTCGTCTGACCTCACGGTGTCGAACTCGGCGACGTGCAGACTGATCTGTAGCGGCGCAGCATCGGGCATTCAGCGGGCGCCGCCCGACTGCCGCTACCGCGGTTCGCCGTCCAGGGAGCGCGCCATCAGCTCGATCATCCGTTGCGGAGCACCGTCGGTAGCCGAGAGCCCCTCGACAACTCCCGCCCGGTCTGCCGCGGATCGGTTCGCATTCAGTTTCTGCTTCGCCTCGATCCGTTCGAGTGACACCGACACCCCGACGATCGCGTCGAGTTGGCGGTCGATGAAGTCGATCGGCGCATCGCTCACGGCCCATCGATGTGACCCGTCGGTGCGCCGTGTCTCGTGCCGGTCTGTGAGCGTCCGCACCAGGTCCGACAGCCACGCCTTGTCGGCGTGGACTCGGGCCACGCCGTGCACGTGGACCGCCTCGTAGTTCCACGTCGGTACGACGCGACCGTCGTTCTGTTGTTTGGATGGATACCAGCTCGGTGAGACGTAGCTCTCGGAGGTAACGGCAATCACTACGGCGCGGCTGCCATCGAGACGTTCCCACTGAGTGTTCGCCCGGGCGACGTGCCCGGCGAGATGACCCGCCTCGTGGTCGACGATCATCGGGAGGCTGGTGACCTCGAACCCAACTTCCGTCGTAGACGAGACCAGATGGACGAGCGGTGCAGCCTCGAGCATCTCGAGCGCGGCCTGCTCGTCATCGACCCGATCGGACGGCCTCGCATACACCTCTGCATCTCAGCATCACGCGCACCTAGGGAGCAAGACCGTTCCGAGCGGTGAGCTGGCGGGTACGTGGTGTCGCGCTAGCCGCCGAGCCGTGCTGTCGATGATCGAGGCCCGGTCACGGCGGGTCGACCGGGGTAAGCCAGCCTTCCGGTGCTGAGCGGACGGCGGTCTGTATCTCGGTGAGGACGTCGAGCAGGCGCACGGTTGTTGTACCGATCTCACCGGTGCCGACAGGGACACGCCCGCCGTCGACGAGGATTGCCCCCACCGCAGCCAGTCCCGCGGCGGTGCCTGACAGCGCGATCTCGCCGTCGGGTCGTGCAGCGACGGCGGTGAGATCGTCGACGGTGATCGTCTGCTCGCTCACCTCGTAGCCGAGGTCCGCCGCAATCTGCAGGATCGAGTGGCGGGTTACGCCGTCGAGAAACGCACTCGTCAACGCAGGGGTGACGACCCGCCGGCTGTCGAGCAGCATCACGTTTGACGCGCCGGTCTCTTCGATCCGTCCGCCCGGAGCGAAGAGCACTTGGTCGGCGCCGTGCTCGCGGGCAACTTGCGTTGTGCCGAGCGCCATCACGTAGTTGGCCCCTGCCTTGACCGCACCGAATTGCGGCGTCGTCCTCGGCTGTTCGGTCTCGACCTTGACCGTCAGCGGCCGACCGCCGCCAGCGAAGTACGACCCGACCGGACTGGCCAAGACGTACAGCAATGCCTCCGTGCTGGGGCTCGCCGCCGATCCCACGTTCGACTCGGTGCCGAGCAGCGTCGGTCGCAGGTACAGCGACCCGGGTGGGTCCGGGACGATGTCCTCGCACGCGGCGACGACATCGATGATCATCTGCGACACGAGGTCGACCGGCGGCACGGGCAGCACGACCGCGCTGGCGGAGGTCTGGAGCCGCGCGGCATGACGCTGTAGCTGGAAGATTCGGACCACGCCGTCGACCCCGCGATGGGCCTTGAGTCCTTCGAAGCATGCGCTGCCGTAGTGCAGTGCATGGGTCGCCGGGTGCAGCGACAGCGGCGCCAGGCCGGTCAGCTCGGGCGTGGTCCAGGCGCCGTCGCTCCAGTGGGCCACGCTCATGTGTTCGCCGAACGTTGTTCCGAACGGCGCAGGTGGGACGTGGGGATTCGTCACCTCTACAGCGTCGCACCTCTGGCCGACCCCCGAAGAAGTGGTTCAACGCGGAGTTCGCGAACGGAAGAAGAACGACAGCGCAGGATGTGAGATCCCGGCGTACCGTCATCCCAGTGATCGAGATTGCTGCGTCTACGCCAGCGATGCCGCGTCGTCGCCGGGCGCGTGCTCTCCAGGTCGTCGCCGCCGTCGCGATGATGGGCGTGCTCGGTGCCGCGGTGTGGTGGCAACGAGACACAGTGGGCGCATCGATCGACGAACTCGGGCAGATGGCGCCCGTCGTCGTTGTCGGTCTGCTCTTCCTCGGTATCGGCGAGCGTTGGCTGCGGGCCGACACGCTGCGCAGTCTGTTGCTCGACCCGCATGCGCCGAGCTTCAGCCAGGCCCTGACGATCCACGACGTCGGGGCCGCCGCCAGCAAGGGTGTGCCCCTTGGCGGCCCGCTCTCGCTGGCGCTGCGATGGTCGATCGCCCGCGACGTGGCGATCTCCGGTGACCGCTTGGCATCGGCCCTGGTCGCATACGGCGTCGCGACCACGTTTGCGACGTGGTTGCTCCCCTTCTGCTGGTTGCTGGTCGACGTCGCCCAACGGTCACCCACTTCCACCGATGTCGTCGGCCTTGCCGTGTGCGCAACCGTGCTCGTCGGATCTGCTCTGTTCTGGGCGGTGGTTCTCTCCAGCCAACGGGCGATGGAGTGGATCGACTCGCTCACGGCGTGGCTCTGGCGACCGCTCGCACGGCGCAGCGATCGCGCCGCGCACTTTGATCCGGTGTCGCGGCTCGCCGAGATCCGCACCTCGTTGCGCACAACGGCGCGCCGGCCAGGTGGGCTGGTGGCGCGCACGGTGCTGATCCAGTGCTGTGGCGCAATGATCTTGTACATCGCACTGCGCGGTGTCGGGGTCGGCGGCGAGTTGGGCATGGTCGAGTTCGCCCGCGTCTACTTCGTCGTCACGCTGTTGAGTTCGTTCGTTCCGGTTCCCGGTGGTGTGGGAGTGGTCGAAGCCGGTCTCACGGCGGCGCTGGTCAGCGCCGGCGTACCGACGGCGTCGGCGCTCGGAGCGGTCCTCGTGTACCGGTTGCTGACGTACGTCGCCCCGATCATGGTCGGCGCCGCGCTGTATGCGGTGTGGCGCCTGCGGCGTACGGTCGCCGTGTCGACCGCATCGTCATCACTTGTGTCCTCCAGCAGCTGAACACAGCATGTGCCGACGTACGCCAGCAGAATTCGGCTCATGAGCGCAGTTCCGCCCGACGTACTCGACCGACCTGTCGAGGGCTTCCGGTTGGACGGCGCCACGACGTTGCGCGAGATCAGCTCGCGTGAGCCGACGCTGCTCGTGTTCCTCCGTCACTTCGGTTGACTGTTTCCCAAGGAGGTCATTCACGACCTCACGCTGGCCGCCGTGCGCGACCGCTCCATTCCCCGCCCTGTGTTCATCGTGATGGCTGATGCCGTTGCCGGGGAACGTTACGTCGACGCGTACACACCACCGGAGGCGGCCGATACCGCGGCCGGGATTGCTGACCCAGACCAGGTGCTCCATCGCATGTTCGAGGTACCACGGGGCGGCTGGCGGGAGATGTTCGGACTCCGCTCATGGGCCGCCGGTATCCGTGCCACGCTGCGGGGCAAGACCGTTGGTGCCAAGGTCGGTGATGGGTGGACACTGCCGACGTGGGTCGTGCTCGACGACGCTGAGATGACATGGCGGTGGGTCGGAACGCACGCGGGCGATCGGCCCGACCTCGGTGACGTCCCTCGTTCCAGGGCGGCATGATCACTCTGGTCGCGGTGCACGGCAACGGTGGTGGTGGCTTCCGTTTCGCGCGGGCCGTCCCCTTCGTGGATGACGACATCAACTTCCACGCGGTCACCCTTCCTGGCTTCGGAGGGCGACCAGCCGACCGCGCCCTGCGCACGCTCCCGGACTATGCCGAACAGCTGTGGCGCGAGATCGAGGATCTGCCGCGTCCGCTGGTCGTGCTCGGTCACGGGATCGGTGGTTCGATTGCACTCGACATGGTGCAACGCCATGACGTCGACGGAGTGATCCTCCACGCGCCGGTCGGCACTCGACTCGAACGACGATGGTTCCCGCGCCTGATGCGGCCAGAGCCGGTCCGGGCCCTCATCAAGTGGGGGATCAGCTCCAAGGTCACTCGGCCGATCATCGGGCGTCGCTTCTTCTCTTCCAGCGTGCCCACGGACTACCGCAATCGGTTCCTCGACGAGTACGGCCGCGCCGAGGCGTTCTCGCAGATGTTCGACGTGATCACGCCGCAGTGGTGGGACGAGCTCGACTCAGTCGACATCCCTGCGCTGATGCTGTGGGGATCCGACGACCGCGTCCTCGGCGCCGATCAAGTCGCGGACTATCGAGCGCTGCTGCCCCGCACCTGGGTCGACGTGGTCGAAGGGTGGGGGCACTTTCCGATGGTCGAAGGACCGCAGGAGTACGCCGCCACGGTTGGTGAGTGGGCGCGCCGGCTGGTCGAGCATCGAACCCCGCCGGTGCGCGTCGGATCAGGTCTCCTCGCGGCGGAGGGTATTGGGCCGAAGGCGGCGCTTCTCGACACCGCGGCGTGTGCTGGTCTTCCGGTTCCGGCGGCGGCTGTCATCCCGCCAGATGCCGACGTCGTCGTGCCGGCTGCCGTGTCCATCGGCGGCGACCTGGCCGTCCGCTCGGCGTTCTCCTCCGAGGACGGCACGACGACGTCGAACGCCGGGCGGTTCGCCACCGAACTCAACGTCGATCCGTCCGATGCCCCTGCTTTCGCCGCAGCCGTCCGCATTGTTCGCGAGTCGGCCGACCAGTCGGTCGAGCGGTCCGATGTGCTCGTGATGTCGATGGTCGCGGCGCGCGTTGCCGGCGTCGCGTTCAGTGAACCGGGCTGGCAAGACGACCTGGTCGAATGGGTCGGCGGCACCGCCGACGGGCTGGTCGGCGGGACTCGCCGTGGTGAGCGGCTCTCGCTGCCGCGCCTGCAGCGTGGCGAACGCCTCGGCGCCGCCTACGACGCGTGGCAGCATCGTCTCGCGGCGCTGTTGCGCGCGGTGCGCACGGTCTTCGGAGAGCGCCCGGCGACGCCGGGATGGGACGTCGAGTGGGCTGACGACGGCTCGACGTGCTGGTTGCTGCAGATCCGGCCCATCACCGCGTCGCCGCTGCGCAACGAAGCGTTCACCATCGCCAATCACCGCGAGATCCTCCCGGACCCACCGTCGGCCTTCATGACGTCGGTGATCGCTACCGGCTCCCCGCAACTCTTCGACTACTACCGTCGGTTCGACGCGACACTTCCCGCGCATCGCAATTTCATCGAGGTGTTCGACGGTCGCCCGCTGATCAATCTGTCGTTGATGGTCGACTTCATGCGATCGCTGGGACTGCCGACCAAGCTCGTCACCGACTCCATCGGGGGCAGCGATGCGGGCGGCGTTGGAGTCCGACCCCGGCGGATCGTGCGCCGACTGCCGGTGCTGGCGCGTCTCGGCATCGCACAACTGAGGGCGGTCGGCTATGCCAATCGCACCGCGCAGCGCCTGGCTGGGCTGACGACGACGCCAGCAAATTCGGTGAGCGAAGCCGTCGACCGAGCCGTGACGGCGTACGTCGCCACCGTTCACGCGATGACCGCTCTGAACACGGCGGCCAGCCTCCCGACGTCGGTGTTGCGCTCACTCGGCGTGCTCGAACAACACGCGGCGCGCACGGAGACGGCTGCCACCACGATGTTCCGCGACCTCGACTCGGTCCGCCCCGACGACGCCTCATGGCGCGACTGGCTGGCACGGTATGGCCACCGGGGCATCTACGAGTCCGACCTCGCTCGGCCTCGATACGCCGAGGATCCGTCGCCGATCGTCGCTGCGCTCGACTCGCCGATGCCGCCCCGGTCATTCCCACCGCGCACGACCCTCGGCTGGCTGGCCACACCGGTGTGGTGGGCGGCGCGTCGCCCGATCGTTGCGCGCGAAGCGTTCCGCAGCGACGCGATGCGGACGTTCCTCGAGATCCGTCGCGACCTCGTACGGACCGCAGAATCAGCGGGCGTCAACGGCGATGCGTTGTGGCGTCTCGACGTCAGCGAGGCCCGGCAGCTCGACGACGGGTGGCTCCCCGATCCCGGACTGCTGGCACAACGGGCAGAGGACCACCGGCGACGGCAACGAACTCCGATCCCCGACGTGATTCACCGATTCGAGTCGCTCGACGCCCGTCGTTCGACGGTCGGGTCCGACGAGCTGCACGGGCTGGGACTGGTCGCGGCTGCGGTCGAAGGAGTCGCATGGGTGCTCGACGAGCCGGCCTATGAGCTGCCCGACGGTTACGACCCGAGCTCTACGATTCTGATCGCCCCGAGCGTCGACCCTGGCTGGCTGACCACTTTCCGTCGTGTCTCGGGCGTGGCGATCGAGCTCGGTGGCGATTTGTCGCACGGGTCGATCGTGCTGCGCGAGCTGGGACTGCCATCGGTGACAAACGTGGTCGGCCTCACCGCGACGATCGCGACCGGAGATCGCGTCGCGATCGACGGCCAACGCGGCACCGTACGACGGCTCTAGCAGCGGCGACACCGACACAACACTCGACAACCCGACCGTCCCGCCAGGTCGAGGACTCCTCGAGACCGGATCGACTTCGACACCGATCGCTGTGATCGCCTTGGCGCTGCTCGGTGGCGGGTTCGGCCTGATCGGCCTGTCGCGGCGTGGCGCGTCGGGCTGATCTGCCCGGCGGCCACTCTGGACAGCGGATCTGACGCGACTGTCGGCGGCGGCATCGAATACATTCGCGCCATGGCCCACGCCCCCCGTGAAGGCAGCTGTTGATGGCTCGGTTCGGTCGAGTGCTTACCGCGATGGTCACGCCGTTCGACGGACACGGCGAGCTCGACGTCGACAAGGCGGTATCGCTCGCCAAGTGGCTCGTCGAGCAAGGCAACGAGGGACTTGTGGTGTCGGGAACGACGGGCGAGTCGGCGACCTTGTCGATCGACGAGAAGCTGACGCTGTTCGAGAACGTCGCCAGCGCGGTCACCGTCCCGATCATCGCTGGTACCACCGGCTCCAACACGCGCATGGACATCGGCCTGACCGAAGAAGCGTCGAAGCTCGGAGTCGCCGGAATCCTCGGTGTCTGCCCGTACTACAACCGCCCATCTCAGGCCGGCCTCGAAGCCCATTTCCGGGCGATCGCCGGGTCGGTCGACCTGCCCGTCGTGCTGTACGACATCCCGATCCGCACCGGACGCAAGATCGATTCGACGACGCTTGTTCGCCTGGCCAACGACGTACCAAACATCGTGGCGCTCAAGGACGCGGCGAAGAACCCGGGCGCCACCGCCGCCGTGAAGGCAAACAGCCCTGACGACTTCGAGATCTACTCCGGCGATGACCCGATGACCCTGCCGCTCTTGGCCATCGGGGCCGTCGGGGCGATCGGCGTCGCCACCCACTGGTGCGCGCCGGACCACGTCGAGATGTTCGATGCGTGGGCTCGCCGCGACATCGACGCGGTGCAGCGGATCAACGCCCGCCAGCTCGAGAGCTTCGAGTTCGAGACGAGCGAGGACGCCCCGAACCCGGTGCCGTCGAAGGCCATGTTGCGCACGCTCGGGCACGACGTCGGCGAGTGTCGTTTCCCGATGGGTCCGACGCCTCACGGACTCGAAGATGCGGCCCGCTCGGTGTACCAGCGGCTGGTCGGCGCCCGTGGCTGATCCCGATCATCGCGTCATGCTCGATCCGGCAGTGCCGGTGCGGGTCGTGTTCCTCGGCGGCCTCGGCGAGATCGGCCGCAACTGCATGGCCATCGAGCAAGGTGCGGCCGGCGATCCCGACCGCACGATCATCCTGATCGACTGTGGGCTGATGTTCCCCGACCCCGGGATGCACGGAATCGACCTCATCCTTCCCGACTTCGGATACCTGCGAGACAACGCCGAACAGATCTCGGCGCTCGTGCTCACCCACGGTCACGAAGACCATGTGGGGGCCATCCATTTCATGATGCGTTCCGACGACGGCATCGGCGACCTGAGAAGTGAGCCACTGCCGATTTACGGGTCGCCGCTGACGCTTGGTATCGCCGCCAACCGCATCGACGAAGCGCGGATGATGGACCGGGTCGACCTACGGCCCGTGGCCGACGGTGAGCTGGTCGATATCGGAGCGCTGGCGGTCGAGTTCATCCCCGTGACCCACTCGGTGCCGCATGCTCACGCGATCGCCGTACACACCACCCAAGGCGTCGTGCTGCACTCGGGTGACTACAAGATTGATCTCACGCCCGTCGACGAGCGTCGCACCGACCTCGCACGCATCGGCCAGTTGGCCAAGTCGCCCGGCGTGCGTCTGTTGATGGCCGACTCGACCAATGCCGAAGAGCCGGGCTTCGCTCCGTCGGAGACGAGTGTCGGCGAGGTGTTGTACACCCTGTTCGCAGAACACCGTGAGCGTCGCATCGTCACCGCCAGCTTCGCCAGTCATCTACACCGGATCCAGCAGATCGCCGATGCCGCGATCGCCGACGGGCGAGTCGTCGCCACGCTCGGGCTGAGCATGAAGAAGAACGTTCGTCTCGGTCGCCAACTCAAGGTGCTGAACATCCCTGAGTCGTCGCTGGTCGACATCGAACAGATCGACGACTACCCGCCCGGGCAGGTGTGCGTGATCTCGACCGGTTCGCAGGGCGAACCGATGTCCGCGCTGGGCCTGATGGCGCGCGGCGAAAACAAGTTCTTGAAGCTCGGCGAACACGACACCGTCGTGCTGTCGAGCCACGCCATCCCGGGCAACGAGAGCAATGTCAACCGGGTGATCGACGGGCTCTTGCGCCTCGGCGCCGAAGTCGTGCATTCCGGGGTCAGAGACGTCCACGCCACCGGCCACGCGCAGGCCGATGACATCAAGACGTACCTGTCGATCGTCAACCCGGAGTGGTACGTACCGATCCACGGGGAGTATCGCCACATGGTGGCCAACGCTCGCCTGGCCGAGGTGATGGGCGTCGGACGGGACCACGTGCTGTTGTGCGAAGACGGCGATGTTATCGAGCTCTCCGACCGCGGGCTCGAGCCGGTCGGCCGAGTGCCCGCCGGGTACCTCTACGTCGATGGGATCGTCGGTGATGTCGGCCAAGGGGTGTTGCGCGACCGACAGAAGCTGGCCGAAGAAGGCGTCGTGGTCGTCGTCGTGACCGTCGATGTCCAGACCGGCAAGGTGCTGGTTGGGCCCGAGATCATCACTCGCGGGTGGGTCTACGCTCCGGAGGCCGAGGACTTGCTCGACGAGGCCTGTGATGCGGTGGCCGATGCCGTCGAGGCAGCGCTCGTCGACGGCGTTCGCAATGTGGAAGCGCTGGAGCGCGACGTGCGGCGAGCAGCCGGACGGTTCGTCAACGAGCGGACCCGCCGACGGCCGATGATCGTCCCGGTCGTGATGGAGGCCTGACAGTGATCACCTCGCTCGACACACTCGTCCTCGGAGCGGCCGATGTCGCCCAGATCGCGCGCACCGTCGGTCGCGACGAGTTGATCGACCGGTTGATCGAACGACTACGGAACCGATGTGTCGAGCACTCGGCGGGCGCCACCGAAGTTCGGACGCGCGACGGGTTCCGCTATGACAAGCCCGATCTCGGTCTGATCGAGTGGATGCCCACCCACGAAGCGGGTGGCCCGGTCGTCGTCAAGATGGTTGGTTATCACCCCGGCAATCCTGTGCAACGTGACCTGCCATCGGTGATCGCCACGTCGTCGATGTGGGACACCGACAATGGCCATCTTGTCGCGCTCGCCGACGCCACCCTTTTGACTGCGCTGCGCACGGGAGCGGCGTCGGCGCTGGCCACCGAGGTGTTGGCGATCGACGGTCCGATCACGCTCGGAATCGTCGGGCTCGGAGCGCAGGCCGTCACTCAGCTCCACGCAATCAGTCGGGTCCGTTCGATCGATCGGGTGATCGCCATCGACACTGCGGTCGATGTCGCCGCCTCGTTCGCTGAGCGAGTCGCATTCTGCGATGTGCCTGTCGAGGTCGCCGATCCGTCGGCAGCGGAGACCATCGCGGCCGACGTCGACGTGTTGTGTACCTGCACCTCAGTCGATATCGATGCCGGCCCGGTCATCGGCGACGTAGGCCCCCGCCCCGGACTCCACGTCAACGCAGTAGGTGCCGACTTCGCGGGCAAGCTCGAACTCCCTGGAGCGTTGCTCGCCGGTGCGTTCGTCGTCCCCGACATCACCGACCAGTGCGTGCTGGAAGGGGAGTGTCAGCAGCTCCCACGCACGAGCATCGGGCCTGAGCTGGCCGACATCGTCCGCGACCGGCCCGAACACCAGTCGCGGCGCAATGATGTGACCGTGTTCGACTCGACGGGCTGGGCCGTCGAAGACGATGTTGCGCTGCGTCTGCTGGTGGAACTTGCCGAAGAGAGTGGCATCGGACGGAGAATTCCGATCGAATACCTCTCGACCGACCCGTACGACCCCTATGCGCCTCCGCGCTGAAACCGGATAGATGTCTGCTCGACCTGCACCAATCGACCTGGCCAAGATCGCCGTGGTCGGAGCCCTCGTGGCCCTGCTCACGCCCCTGTTCTTTGCCCATCGCGCCGTTCATCGTTGGCGTAGTCGGCGACAGCGCCCTGGTGTTGTCACGACGATCCCGAGGGTGACGCTCGACGAGCGGTCGCTCGCCGACATCGTTGACGGCGACGAGCCGGTGATCGTCACGGGCCTCGTCGATGCGCTGACGCTGCCGCGTATCCCAGACGTGTCCGGTCTGCGCGCGATGGCAGGTGGGCATCCCGAGCGGTTCCCCGTGAAGATTCACAAGGACCACTCGCCGTACTTTCTTTATGTCGGTGATTACGGCGCCGAACTAGACCGTGTGGAGGAACACGACCTCGGCTCGTTCCTCGACGCGATGTTCGTCGACGGTCCAGCCGACGGTGAGTGCACCTACCGGCTGTTCTCGATTCGTGATCTGAACGGTGAGGTCGGCACGATCATCGACGAACTGGCGACCGCCCTCGAGGTGCACACCGGTCGCCGCGCCGAACGCAACGCAAGCGGGTTGTGGATCGGATCGACGGGCGTGACCACACCGTTGCACCACGACGCCTGGACCGGGATCCTCTTCCAATTCGAAGGCTCGAAAGACGTCGTGATGTACGGCCCGCACGATCGGCCGAACCTGTACTTCACATCGCCGTATGCGGCCACCGATCGGTGGAGCACATTGCCCGGACGCAGCCGCGACGCCGATGCCGGGGACTACCCCGACCTCGCCCGCGCCGAACGGTGGGAGGGTCGGCTCGATGCTGGCGACGCCCTGTTCATACCTGCGTTCTGGGCCCACGAGGTCGAGGCACTCGAAGCGAACATCTCGATCCCGTTCCGCTTCGCTGCCCGCCCGAGCGACTACGCCAACCCTGGATTCTTGCGACCGGCCTACGAGATCCTGCACGGCAAACTCGCCGCAACACGGTGAGTCTGGCGCCACTCGTCGACGTGATCTGTCGCTAACGCGTCACCGAGTTCGCCGCCCCCAACGCTCTCGCCGTGGCGCACGTATGGACCCCGTTACCGATGGGGTGTGGCCCCTTCTGCCATGGCTACAAGCCGAGGAGGCGGGCGATGATGTTCTTCTGGATCGCCGACGTGCCGGAGTACACGAGGCCGCCGACTGCATCGCGCAGACCTCGCTCGACCTCGAACTCCGTCACGTAGCCCTTGGCTCCGTGCACTTCGACGCTGCTCATGGCGGCGGCAATGCCGGTCTCGGCTCCGACCAGCTTGCTGAGGGCGGCGGCCATCGGGAAGTCCGTGCCAGACGCGTGCGCCAGCGCAGCGCGATACAAGAACAGTCGGGCCGTTTCGTGCTGGCGTTTGATGTCGACCAATTGGTGGGCCACCGACTGATAGCCGGCGATCGGCTGACCGCCTTGTTCACGGGTGGTGGCGTAGGTGATCGCCTCGTTGAGCTGGCGCTCCATCGAGCCGACCTGCGTGGCGAACACGAAGGCCCGCTCGACTTCGATGATCGCGTTGAAGATGCTCGCCCCCGAACCCTCCCGACCGATCAGCGCGTCAGCCGGAAGCACCACGTCGTGGAAGACGAAGTCACAGAACGGGGTGGTGCGCATCCCCATCTTGTTGCGATTCGGTCGACGTTCGAAGCCAGGAGCGCTGAGTGGCACGAGGAACGCCGACACCCCCCACGCACCGGCGTCAGGGTTGGTCTTGGCGAATACGACAGCGACATCGGCGACTGAGCCCAAGGTGATGTAGGCCTTGTGCCCGTTGAGCGTGTACGTACCGTCGCTGTTGCGCATAGCGGTGGCGGCATGGGCGTAGGCGTCCGAGCCGGTTTCCGGCTCGGTCATGCAGAACGCGCCAAACGCCTCTCCGGCGATGAGCGGGCCCAACCAGCGGCCGCGTTGCTCGTCGGTGCCGAACCGCACGAGCACTTCCTGCGTGCTGAGGATCTGACTGCCGATGGCAAACGCCAGCCCTTCGTCGCGACACCCCAGTCCCAGCCCTTCGAGCGTGAGGAGGGTGGTGGCCCAGTCGCCGCCCTGTCCGCCGAGGTCGGTCGGCACCCTCACCGCCAACACGCCGCGGCTAGCGCAGCGCCGCCAGTCGTCGGCGGCAAATCGCGATGCCAGCTCGTCGCCGACGCGGTCACCCTGAGCCAACTCGGCTGCTGCGAACGCGGCGGTTTCGGTCTTGGTCGGGTGCTGTGGGTCGGCCATCGCCGCGGCGATCGCGGTGAGTGCGCCGTCGGCTGCGCTCGTGTCGGCACGGCTCATGTGGGCTCCGACCGCAACAGCAGGCGGCCGAACTCGTCGACGTCTTTCCACTCGTCCTGGAAGTCGTCGTTGTTCCACTGGCCGAGACCGGGATAGAACACGCGGCTGCCGCCGTGACCTACGAAGTCGGCGCCGTTCCAGCGTGGGTCGGCCGGTTCGTCGGTGCGCTGGTATCGGCTATCGCTCGAGAGTCGGCAGCGTCCCGTCGTCGATCGGTTGTCGAGCGCACCGTGCAACATGTGCATTCCGAAGCACAGCACGTCGCCAGGTCGGAAGTCGGTCGACAACCAGCGGCTGCCGTACTGCTCCTGGACCACCACCGGGTCGGCGTCGAGCCACTGCAGACCATCACGGTCGGCGTCGGCTTGGAGGTAGCCCTGATGGAGCTGTTCGGAGCGATGGCTGTTCTCCAAGAGCATCAGTGCGCCCTCGTGGCGGTCGACGCGGCCGAGTGGGATCCAACTCGAGAAAATGCGGCTCGTTCCGCGATTCATGTACGGCCCGTCGCAGTGGAATCCGCACCCCTCACCGGGACGGACGAAGCGCGGCCACCGCATGTCGAAGCTGCGCACATCGCCGCCGAGCAATACTTGGTGGACGGCCAGCACCTCCGGGGCATCGGTGACCGCCATGTATGCCGCGCCGTTGCGCACGCTGTCCGAGAAGGCCCGTAGGTTGGCGACAGGCACCGCACGGCGATCGCCGGCGATGGCCTCTTCGACCGAACCGCGGTCGTCGACCTCGCCCAAGATCGCGTATTTCAACAGCACCTCATGCCGCGCCGCGAGCACGGTGTCCTCGGCGAGCAACGCCCGAAAGAACAGGTAGCCCTGCTCGTCCATGGCCTCGCGCAGGGCGCGCGGATCGTTTATCAGGTCGTTGGCCGGCTCGAGCTCGCCGAAGCGTTCGGGGGCCTGATCGACGGGGTGATCGTTCGCTGTCAGCTGCATCATCGTGGTGGAGTTCACATACGGTGCCGACCGCGGCTACGCATGTCAATTCGTGAGTGTCTCCGCTATGGCCCCTGAGCCGCACACGATCGCTGGCCTGGTCGATCCGGCACGCCTCGCAGCCTTGGGTGTGTCGCTCGATCACACGGCCGTCGCCGACGGAACTCAGACGCTGAGCTGGACCGAGTACGACCGGCGGATCGGCCAGTTGGCGACGGTGCTCCGCGACGGCGGCGTGCGCCGGGGCGACCGGGTCGCTGTCCATCTGACGAAATCAGTCGACTCCTTCTGTGCCGTCCACGCAGTGATCCGTGCTGGGGCCGTCAATGTGCCGCTCGACCCCCTTGCCCCGGTGGCTGCGGTCGCCGCGGTCGCCGCCGACGCGGCGCCGGCCGCTCTGATCTCCGATGCCCGCGCCGCCGTGCTGCGGCCGCTCACCGAGGAGTTGCGGCCGTCACTGCTCGTCATGCCGACCCGCAACGACCCACCGACCGACGGCGGTCACCGGCGAGTCGCAACTGCGGTCGCGATCGAGGCGGCCATACCGATGGTCGCCGACGACGAGGGCGACCCCCATAACCCTGCGTACATCATCTACACCTCCGGGTCGACCGGCAGGCCGAAAGGGATCGTGCATACGCACGCCAGCGCGTTGGCCTACGCCCGCGCGGCAGTCGATCTCTACGAACTGCGACCAAGCGACCGTCACGCGAACATTGCGCCGCTGCACTTCGACCAGTCGACATTCGAGCTGTACGCCGCGCCGCTCGCCGGCGCCTCTGTGCTCGTGGTGCCCGACGCCGTCATGCGCTTCCCTGCGAGCCTGGGCCAGCTGGTCGCCGAGCAGCGCGTCACGGTCTGGTACTCGGTGCCGTACCTGCTGATGCAGCTGCTCGAGCGCGGCGGCCTCGACGATCGAGACCTCTCGTCGTTGCGGTGGGTCCTGTTCGGTGGGGAAGCGTTTCCCCCGACCTCGTTGGCGGAGCTGATGCACCGGCTGCCACGGTGTCGGTTCTCCAACGTGTACGGCCCCGCCGAGGTCAACCAGTGCACGCACTTCGAGCCCCGCCACCCACTCGACGAGGCGGTGCCGATCGGCGCGCCGTGGTCGGCTGCCGAACTCGTTGTGGTGTCGCCGGACGGGCCGCCAGGCGCGGCTGCGACGGTCGCCGACGGAGCGGCCGGGCAGCTGCTCGTCGCGTCGCCGACGATGATGAGCGGCTATTGGCAGCGTGAGGATCTGACGAGTGCCGTGATCGTGGACCGAACCGACCGTCCCGGCGTGCGCTGGTATGTCACGGGAGACCTTGTGCGTCGCCGCGCCGACGGGGATCTGGATTTCTTGGGGCGCAGCGACAACCAGGTGAAGGTGCGCGGGCATCGGGTCGAGCTGGAAGCGGTCGACGCTGCGCTGCTCGACCAACCGGGCGTTCACGCAGCGACCGTGGTCGTCGAACGACCACCTGCCGCGGAACACCGCCTCGTTGCGGCGGTCGTGGTCGACGGCGAGGCGTTTGACGAGCGCGCCACGCTTGGGGCGTTGCGCCGGCGTTTGCCCAGCTATGCGGTGCCGAGCGAGATTCGCTCGGTACCCTCATTACCTCGTACCGGCACCGGCAAGGTCGACCGCAACGCAGCGGCGGCCATGCTCAGCGCCGGATGACAGCTCATCCTCCGACAGCACCCACGGCACACCATCTCCCCACTCATGGAACGCACCGACGCCGCGCCCGCGGCCGCCACCGAACAGACCGATCTGACGTCGAGGTTGATCGCCTTCATCGAGTCTGATGTCGCGCTGCACGACGAGCCGATCGAGGGGGCCACCGACCTGCTGCTCGCCGGTTTGGTGGACTCGCTGGGCGTGGTGGTCATCGTCGACTGGCTCGAGCATGAATGTGTCGTCACGATCGATCCGGCCGATGTGATCCTCGACCACTTTCAAACGGTCGACCAGATGGTTGCGTTCGTCGGCACGCTGACCCCTCGATGAGCCCCTCGTCGTCCGGGTCGCCACCGCCCGAGTCGACCGCACCGGTGCGGCTGCGCCCACGGGTCGTTGCCCGTCATCGATTGACGCGTACTCAATCGTTGATCTGGGCCAGTCAGACGCTGCACCCCGGTGTCCCGCTGGCCAACATGGGCAAGCGGGCACGGCTGCGCGGAGCTTTCGACCCGACTCGACTGAAGCAGGCATTCGATGCCGTCGTCGCGCACTGCGAGATCTTGCGCACGGTGATCGACCCCGACGACCGCGTCGCCATCGTCCTCGATCGTGCTCCGGCGACCACCGAGGTCATCGACCTCGACGTGGCGTTGCTCGATCGATGGTGCCAGGAGCGCATTGCGACCCCGATCGACGCCCGGCGCGGCATGTTCGACTCGGTCGTCCTGCAGCACGGGCGACACGATCACACCTGGTGGCTCGACCTCCACCACCTGGCCACCGATGCGTTCTCCTCGGCGCTGATCTACGAGGCAACCGCCGCGGCCTACGCGGCGGCCGGTACCGAGACCGAGATGCGGGCCGCAGTGGCACACATCGTCGACCCTGAGTTCTTCTCGTTCGTCGACGGCATCGAACCGCCGCGCCGGGGCACCGCCGACGAACGTGCCGCTGAGTGGGCGGCCGACCTTGCCACCGACCCGGGGCACACGCCGATCGCTCCGTATGGCCCGCGTGCGGCGCGCACCACCGAAGTCGATCGTGTGCCGTTGCCCATCGACGCCAGCGCGCTGCGCGCCTCGATCGACGGTGCTTACCGCTCGCTGAGCTCGGAGCTGAGCATGCTCACAGTTGCGGCGATGGTGGCAGCCGTCGGCATCCATCACCTCGATGGCCGTCAGCGTGTCCGAATGGGCGTGCCTGTACACCACCGCCGCACACCGGCCGCCCGTCGCATCGTCGGCCCGCTGATGGAGATCTATCCGCTCATCGTCGATGTGCGCGCCGACGAGCCGGGCGCGGACATGTTTCGACGCGTGCTGCGCGATCTCACGACCCTGCTGCGGCGCGCCGTGCCAGGCGAGAGCCCCGATGTCGACGTCGACGTCGTCGTCAACGTCCTCACGGCGCGCTATTCCGATTTCGGCGACGTGCCGGCGAAGTCGGAGTGGATGCGCTCCGGCCATGTCGACGCGACACATCCGGTCCGTGTGCAGATCTACGACTATGCAGGCGACGACGGGGAACTGCGCTGGGAGCTCGACGTGAACCGCGCGCTGTCGGTCGACGAATCCGCCGACCGTCTTCCGGTGCACCTCGGCCGAGTGCTCGCCCAACTGGTGGAGTCGCCGGGCCGGAGGGTCGGTGACATTGCGCTGGCGGGCGCCGACGTGCAGCTGACGCTCCTCAATCCCGACCCGGCACCGCGCCCGCACGACGAGCCGATCCACGAGCAGATCGCCCGGCGCCTGCGCGCCGATCCCGCATGGATCGTCGCCGAACACCGCGGGGTGCCGATCTCCGCGGCCGCGTTCGATCAGCGCGCCGACCAGGTCGCCCGCTCACTCGTTGCGCACGGTCTGACGCCGGGTGGTCGCGTTGGAGTGGCCCTGCCGCGTTCGATCGACGTACTGGTGGCGCTCCACGGGGTGCTACGCGCGGGGGGCGCGTTTGTGGTGTTGTCGCCCGACGACCCGCCCGCGCGTCGAGACGTGATTGCGGCCGACGCCGAACTCGTCGCCACGATCGATGACGTCGAGGCGTTCATTCGCGATCACCAACCATCTGCTGACGACGCTGCTGTCGGCCTTCCCGAAGTGGCGCTCGACGACATCGCCTACGTGCTCTACACGTCCGGCTCGACCGGTCGGCCAAAGGGTGTTCCGATCAGCCATCGGGGACTTGCCGACTACCTCGCCTTCGCCGTCGCCTCCTACACCGACACCGACAGCGACAGCCCGCCAGTGGTTGCGGTGCACTCGTCGCTGGCGTTCGACCTGACGGTCACCAGCCTCTTCGTGTCGTTCTTGTCCGACGGTCTCGCCGTGATCGTCGATGGAGAGCCGATCACCGCGCTCGGCGAAGTGGCCGCCGATGAACGGATCACCTTCCTCAAGGCGACTCCCTCGCAACTCGAACTACTGACCCGCCTGGCGACCACCCAACTCGATGGGCTGACCACCGTGATCGTCGGCGGCGAGGCATTTCGCGTCCCGTTGGCCCGTCGTGTCGCCGACCTGGCGACGAACGCCCGCATCTTCAACGAGTACGGCCCGACCGAAGCCGTCGTCGGCTGCATGCTCTACGAGTGGAACGCCGATGATCCCGATGACGTCGACGTGCCGATCGGCGCTGCCGCACCTGGCGCTGAACTCCTCGTGCTCGACGCCGATGGTCAGCTCGCCGTCCCAGGTGCGTGGGGATCGCTCGCGGTTCGACGCCCTGGAATGGCCACCGAGTACCTCGGTCTCGGCGGGCTGTCGGCAGAGCGATTTGTCGAACTCCCGGCGCCCATCGTCGAGATGGCCGGCGCACGCTCCGACGGGGGAGTGTGGTACCTGACCGGTGACCGCGTACGAGTGGTGCGCCCCGGGGTGTTGACCTACGGCGGACGCAGCGACGATCAGCTCAAGGTGAACGGTATCCGCCTCGAACCGGGCGAGGTCGAGGTCGCACTCGTTGCTCTCGACGAGGTCGATGGCGCGATCGTCGGCGTGTGGCGCACCGGTGATCACGGGCCGGTGCCGCACATTCAGCGATGCGTGCGCTGTGGGATCGGAACCGATGTACCGGGTGTGCAGCTCGATGGCGAGCAGGTGTGCTCGACCTGCCGGACGTACGACGAGATCGTTCCGCAAACCGCCCGGTGGTTCCGCACCGAACGCGACTTGGCCGAGCGTCTCGCCGCGGCGCAGCAAGCCAAACGCGGTGACATCGACGCCATCCACCTGCTCTCAGGCGGCAAGGACTCGACGTACGCCTTGTACCAGCTTGTCGAGCGCGGCTGGAAGGTCCATGCGCTCACCCTCGACAACGGATTCATCTCCGAGGGTGCCAAGGAGAACGTGCGGCGCAGTGTGGCCGACCTCGGCATCACCCATGAATTCGCGACCACGTCGGCGATGAACGAGATCTTCCGCGACAGCCTCGACCGCTTCTCCAATGTCTGCAACGGCTGCTACAAGACGATCTACACGCTCGCCGTCGCCCGTGCTTGCAAGATGGGCGTGCCAACGATCGTCACCGGACTCTCGCGTGGCCAGTTCTTCGAGACACGGCTTGTCCCGCACCAGTTCGAGGAGGGTCGGTTCGACCCGGAGGCCATCGACGACACGGTCCTCGAGGCGCGGCGCGTCTACCATCACACCCCCGACGCCGTCACCGAGTTACTTCCCGAGCAGCGTGTCTTCGACGACCCGTCCGTGCTCGACGAGATCGAGTTCGTCGACTTCTATCGATACGTCGATGTCGACCTCGCCGAGTTGTACGACTTCCTCGACCACCGGGCCCCGTGGGTTCGGCCAGCGGACACCGGACGTTCGACCAACTGCCTGATCAACGTCGCTGGGATCTCGGTGCACCAGCGAGAGCGCGGGTTCCACAACTACGCCGAGCCATATAGCTGGGACGTGCGCCTCGGGCACAAGACTCGTGACGAGGCGCTCGAGGAGCTCGACGACGAGATCGACGATGCCGAGGTGGCGCGGATGCTGGCCACCATCGGTTACACCCCGAAGACCGAGGGTGTGCTGACCGCGTGGTACACGAGCTCGTTCTTGCCCGACGACGAGGAACTCGACCCGGGGGAGATCCGCGCCCGCCTGCGCGGTGTGCTCCCCGATCATGCCATCCCCACAGCGTTCGTACGGATCGACGAGATGCCGTTGGCCGCGAGCGCGAAAGCGGATACCTCCGCGCTCCCGCCTCCCACGCGATTGCACCGGAGCGGCGACGGGTTCGTCGATCCGGCAAGCCCGACTGAGGAGCGCATCTGTGCAGTCTGGTGCGACGTGCTCGGTGTGGATCGCGTCGGAGCGACCGACGATTTCTTCGACCTTGGCGGCTCGTCGCTCCCAGCGCTCGAGACCGTGGCGGCGATCGACGCGGCACTCGGCACCAAC
The DNA here is from genome assembly GCA_039177505.1 of Actinomycetota bacterium. Taxonomy (GTDB): domain Bacteria; phylum Actinomycetota; class Acidimicrobiia; order Acidimicrobiales; family Ilumatobacteraceae; genus JABSQH01. Next base: position 45,615 of record JBCDFR010000010.1, read on the forward strand.
CTGCCCGACGCCGCGGTGTTCACGGCGCGCACGCCGAGAGAGCTGGCCGCCCTGGTCGACGACTTGGGCGAGGACACGACCGAAGCGGGCAACGCGACCATCCCCGACGTCGACGGCGCGCCGCTGTCGCCCGGGGAAGAGGCGATGCTCTTCGAGTACCGCCTTGATCCGGCCGACACTCGCTACAACGTCACACGTTGGTATCGGCTGTACGACGCCCACGACTTCACGATCGAGCGGTTTCGCGCTGCGGTCGAACTGGTCGTCGAGGCACACGGACCGTTGCGCACCACGTTCGATGCGCAGCGCACGGTGCTCTCGCCCGACGTTGCCGTCTCGGTGACCGAGCTCGACGACATCGACAGTGTCGATACATTCGAGGCGTTTGCGATGGCAGAGCGTTCCGTGCCGTTCGATCTCGACGTCGGCCCACTCGTTCGCATGCACGTCGCCAGGGTTGGCCCTCAAGAGTGGTCGATCTTGGTCGCCACCCACCACATCGCGATCGATGCGGGCACATTCGACGTGTTGTGGGAGCAGATCGCCGCCGCCTACGCCGACGGGTCTCCACCGGATCTGGACACGACCTATGCGGCGCATGCTCAGTGGCAGGCCGACCGCGACGACGACGCCGACCGTGACTACTGGTTGGCACAAGCGGCGGCGCGACCGGAGCCGGCGCAGCTGCGGTTGGCGGCCCCCGCCGCGCGAGCGGCTGACGGCTATGCGTCGCGCCGCGTCGCCGTTGCGCCCACGGTGTTGACGGGTACCGGCCAGACGCCGTTTGCGACGTCATTGGCGGCATCCGCCATCGTGCTCGCCGCGGCTGCTGACCGCACTGCGATCGAACTCGGGGTCACGGCGTCGGCCAAGGATCATCCTGCTACTGGCCCACTCGTCGGCTACTACCTCAACACGTTGCCGATCGCCGTCGCGATCGACGCCGATGAAACGTTCGCCGACGTCGCGGCTCGTGTCGCTCGATCGATCGCCGAGGCCCTCCCGCACCGTCGGCATCCCTATGCGTCGATCGTCCGTGACGCCCGACGCGCCGAACTCCCGGAACCCGACGTGTCGTGGATGTTGGCGTACGAACAGCTCACGACGCCGACGTTCCCGGGTGCCACGGTCGAGCAGCGCATCCTCCCCTCCGGGACCTCGGTGACCGACCTCACCTTCTTTGTACAAGAACGCAGCGACTCCCTGCAGTTCGGATTGGAGTACCGCGGCGACGTGCTCGATGACGACACCGCCGAAGTGCTCCTGGAGATGTTCGAGGCGGTGCTCGTCGACGGTGCCCGCACCCCGGCGCTCACCGTCGGTGAACTGGTCAACCGATGGAGGCAACCCGACCTCGACGGTGCATCACATCGTTCGGGCATCGAGACCGACATCACCGCGCACGGCACGGTGCTCGCGCATTTCGCCGACAGGGTCGCTGCCGCCCCCGAATGCGATGCGGTCCTCACCACGTCGGGCGAACAGTGGAGCTACGAGATGCTGGCCGCCCGCTCGGCACAGATCGCGCAGCAGCTCTCCGATATACGGCGTGGCGGCCGAGTTGGTATCTCCATTGGTCGCGGCGCCGACCTGATCGCTGCCGTGTACGGCGTGCTCGCCAGCGGTGCCACGTACGTACCGCTCGACCCGCAGGCCCCGCACCGGCGTCGGAGCACGATCGTCGCTCAGACAGACCTCGATGCCATCGTCACGAACGACGACTCGTTCGGCCTCGATCATGTGGTCGACGTTGACGCCCTCGCGCTTCCTACTCCTGACGAGACGGCGACACTCGTCGCGACGTTCGTCGAGCTCGCTGCTGGCATCCGCGGTGACGACGTGGCCTACGTCATTCACACCTCTGGCTCGACCGGCGAGCCCCGCGGCGTTGCGGTCACCCATCAGAATCTCGCGGCCAGCACCGACGCCCGGGCCGGATGGTACGAGTCAGCGCCTGCGCGGTTCCTGCTGACGCCGAGTATCGGCTTTGACAGCTCGATTGTCGGGCTGTTCTGGCCGCTGACCACCGGCGGCGCGCTCGTTGTTCCGACCGACGCCGACGTGCGCGACATCGACCGTTTGGCGGCGTTGATCGACGCCCACAGCGTCTCGCACATCCTCATGGTGCCGAGTCTGTACGGCGCACTTCTGGCACGCGCGCCACAGCTGTTGCGCGGGCTCCACACGGCCATCGTGGCAGGGGAGGCGAGCACGTCCGCACTTGTGCGCTCGCACCACGAACACCTGCCCGGCGTCGTGTTGGTCAACGAGTACGGCCCGACCGAGGCGACCGTCTGGTCGACCGCCGCGGTGCTCGACGCCGCAACGACTGACCCAGTGCCGATCGGGGCGCCGATTCCCGGCGTGACGGCGCGGCTCGCCGACCCCTCGGGGCGACCGGCGATCGTTGGAGCTGCCGGCGAGCTGTGGATTGCCGGGCCAACCGTCGCCAGCGGGTATCTCGACGACGTCGAGGCGACTCGAGCCCGGTTCGTTGTTGCCGCCGGCTCGAGGTGGTATCGCACCGGCGACCTCGTGCGACTCGACCTGGCCACGGGTGAGCTGGCATTCGTCGGCCGCATCGACGAACAGCTCAATGTTGGTGGCCTGCGCGTCGAGCCAGCTGAGATCGAACAGCAGCTACGCGGGTTGCCCGGCGTGGCCGCCGCGGCGGTGGTCGCCGCTGGCGATCTACCGGCACTCGTTGCGCACGTCGAAATGGACGAGGGTGTTCGCCTCGACGAGGGCGAGTTGCGCACTCGGTTGACCGACCTGCTTCCAGCGGCGGCGGTCCCGAAGCGGTACGTCGAGCAGCGCGCGCTGCCGCGCACGTCCCATGGCAAAGTCGACCGGCGGGCGCTCGAGAAGGTCGTCCCCGCGGCACACCTCGAGCGCCCGCCGGTCGCCGCCGATCATGGACCTGCAGCGCAAATGTTGCACTCGTGGCGCCGAGCGTTCGAGCGCAGCGACATCGAACTCGACACCGACTTCTTCGAACTCGGCGGCGACTCGATCACTGCGGTGCAACTCGTCACCGACGTCGAAGAGGCTCTCGGCGTCCCGGTGCCGATCTCGATTCTCCTCGCTGGCAGCACACCGGCCGGCATGTTGGCGGGCCTCGGGATGAGCGACACGCTCCAGGCAGCGTCGGTCGATGCCACCATGCCGCCGACCGACCGCGACGCGTACCAGTCGATCGTGCTGCGGCCGGGTTCGCCCGACGGCCCGATCGTGGTCATGACCCCGGCCTGGGACGAGGTCTTCGGCTACCAGGATCTTGCCGAAGCTTTCGACGATGATGTTCGTGTCGTCGCTCTGGCCTACGTGCAGCTGCCCGGATCGGACCTGGTGACCGCTGTCGACGATGTCATCGAGCACTTCCTACCGATGGCGCTCGATGCCATCGGTGACCGCCAACAGGTGGCGCTCGTGGGATGGTCGTTCGCCGGCGTCGTGGCGATCGAGTTGGCAGATCGCCTCAGCGCATCCGGCGTGACCGTCGCGGCCACCGGGATGGTCGACACGTTCTTCCCGGGGGAGGAGCGGCACCTGTGGTCGAACCGCTGGTGGAAGTACAAGTCGATGCTGCACCCCGATGGCCTCGCAGATATCGGTCGCGAGCTCGGCGTGATGGTGCGGCGGCGGCTGCTGCGCATCGCCGATCGTTTCGGACGGCGTCTCCTCTCGTGGTCGGGGACCACCGTGCCCGACGCCGGACCGCCGCGACGTTCGGTCGGGACCTTCCCCACCGAGGCGTTTGCCCACCGTCCTGGCCCGATCGAGGTGCCGGTTGTCCTGTACCGAGCGTCGACAACCAACCCCGCCCGGACGATTGCCCACTGGTCGCAGCGGCTGCCACACCTCGCCGACGTTGTCGTCGAGGGGCGTCACCGCGGCTTCGACTCGATCATGGCCACCGGTCGGGTGGAAGCGATCGCGAACGACCTGGCGGCGCGTCGGTGAAGGCGCTCTGCGCGGCAGTGGCGATGGTCATGCTCGCCGCCTGCAGCGGTGGCGACGGCGATGACGGAAGCGGCGACGAGTCTGGAATCGACGGCCCACCGATCGTAACGGAACTCATCGCCGCGATCGATGCGGTCGAAGCCGAGCTGGGGTCTGGCCAGGAGTACTTCGAGGTGACCTCGACCGGTCAACTCGTCAACGTGTTCGTAGCGGTCGACGACGCCACTGCGGCCGTGCCGTACGTGTATCTCGATGGTGCACTCCAAGAGCCGGCGCCGGCGCTCGAAGGCGCGTCTGGCCAAACGTTCGTCGCCGCCGACATTGCGCTGACCGGGTCGATACTCGACCGAGTCGATGACGAGCTGCCGGACGCCACGATCGACGCGTTGAGCGTCGAGGGTGCGGTGGGCAGCGGCGTGCGATACGTCGTGGCCGCTCGCTCGGCGCAAGGCGGCGTGCTGGACATCGTCGTCGGCCCCGACGGTGAGGTCTTCTCCGTCGATCCCCTGTGACTGGGCTCGGTCGCCCTGGCGGGCTTCTCTCGCCTGCCGTGCTCGCGCCTATGGCGCTCGCCCACCGGGCGTGACGAACGGGTGTGACTGGGCTCGGTCGCCCTGGCGGGCTTCCCTTCGCACCAAAGAATCCGAGTCGCCGCGTAAGGCGGTGCTAGGTGGTCCGTCAGGAACGGTGACGGGGCGCACATGGCGCTCCTGCACCCCGAGGAGTATCCAATGTCCGCAAGCACGATCACCCGCTCAGCCTTCGCTGTCTCCGCCGCAGCACTGACCCTCGTCGGACTCGCCGACGTCGCCGGCGCTCGCGAGTCCCGAGACAGTCAGGCCCTCACAACCGAGCGCAGCTCGGGTTCGCCGGCGACGTTCGAGTTCACCGGCCCGACCATGATGGAGTTCGATCCAACCGCTGGCGACGGCGTGATCGGGGCGCTCGACGTCGATTCGCCACCACCCCCGCCACCCGGCCCGTCCGCAGGCAATCTGCAAGTGCTCAACAACGGCCACGGAGGAAACGGCGGCCAATGGCAGGCCGCCGACGACTACAAGGCTGGACCGGGTTGTTCGGTGTCGTGCATCACCAGCGGCGTCGCCTATCAACACGGCCCCGACGCCCGGTTGAAGGTGACGACCGACACCGACGCCATGATCTGGATCCTCGTCTGGGACAACGACGGATACTACCGAACGGTCGACAGCGGCAACTACGGCTCAAAAGAGTTCGAGTTCGTCTTCGACGATGTTGATCTCGACTCGACGTACTACGCGATGGCGGTCGCCGAGGACATCAACGGCTACTCCGACCACGCCGACGGCGAGTTCACCACCGGTGAACGCCACGTCGAGATCGAGTTCGGCGCCGCCAACGTGTACGTCGAGCCAAGTGGCGTATGGGGCGGCGACTCCGCGGCTTTCGTGAGCGGCAACGTCAACTCGGTCGGCTCGCTGCCGACGACTACGACCCGCCACGACGTCGACCGCTACCTCGACCTCGCCGTGAACGCAAGCGTCGACCGGGACCCGGTCGACGGCGATCTGTGTGAGGCCTACTCGTTGCAGCTGGAGCAGTCGCACTACGCCGCCGGAAACTGCTATGTCCGCGCAACGGTGTTCGGCGATGACATCGATCTCGACGACCGTCCTGCCAACGCCGGCTCCGGTGCCCACGTGATCGACACCACGCTCGTCCATCCCGGTGGCGGTGCGCTGCCCCCCGGCTACGGCCAAGAGCTGCAGTACAACGTCCCGGTCGAACTCACCGTCTGGTACGGCTGACCCGAAAAATCGGGGAAAACGTGCGTGTTTCGCACGTCTCCGCGAACAGAACCGGTGTGGTTGTCGTCGTCCACGGGAGAGGGCTTCTTCGGGCGGCGACGACCACATTCGCGTCGGCTGCGATACTCGGCGAATGGTCGACGAGAATCCCAAGGCGATGCTGCACCGGTACCTCCGGACTGCGCGTCAGGCGTTGTTGTGGAAACTCGAAGGACTCACCGACTACGACGTCCGTCGACCGCTGACACCGACCGGCACCAACCTGCTCGGCCTGGTGAAGCACCTGGCGATCGTCGAGTTCGGATACTTCGGTGACACGTTCAGTCGGCCGCATGGGGAGCGATTCCCGTGGGACGACGGCGACGACGAACCCAACGCGGACATGTATGCGACACCGTCGGAAACACGCAGCGACATCGTCGCCCTGTACGACCGGGCAGCCGAGCACTCCGACGCGACGATCGCGGTGTTGTCGCTCGATGACACGGGGGTGGTGCCGTGGTGGCCAGATGATGTGAATCCGGTGACGCTGCACTGGATCCTCGTCCACATGATCGCTGAGACCAATCGGCATGCCGGTCACGCCGACATCTTGCGCGAGCGACTCGACGAGGCGGTCGGACATCGTCCCGATGTGGGAAACATGCCGGACGTTACGTCCGGCTGGTGGCCGGCTTACGTTGCGCGCGTCGAAGCTGCGGCGCGTGAGGCGACCGGGCACCACCCGACGTAGCCGCCGATCGGCGACCACTTACTCACTAGTGCTGCCGGCGGCTCAGCGCTGTGCCAACCACGACTCGATGTCAGGGCGGCGCCACAGTCGAGGTCTTCCTCGCCCAAGATCGATGATCGGACGGGGCATGTCGGGATAGCGCCGCTGGTACAGACTGACGCTGTTCGGATGTGACAACCCGATGAGATCGGCCAACCCGCGTGCGTCGATGAGCTCGTCGGTGTTGACCATCGGTGCCATGTGGTCATGGTAGCTGTCGTCGCCGTTTCCACCTGTAGACACAAAGTGTTTCCACCCGTAGACTTCGGCGGATGGCGAGAACCATGCGTATCCGCTCGAACGATGGCTGCTGGTGCGGAAGCGGGCGCAAGTACAAGCGGTGTCACGGCGATCGCAAATTCCTGGTGCGGCCGACTGTCGAACTGGGGATCGTCTCACCACCGCGGCCGGTGCCCCCAGCGATTCCACGACCTGACTACGTCGCCACGGGTGTGGTCGGGACGTCGAGGCGTACACGACTACACGACGATGACACATTGCGCCGCCACCGCCGTGCGGGCGAGGTCGCCGCGGAGGTGCTGCTGCGCGCCGGTGCCGCAGTCGATGTGGGGGTGACCACCGACGAGCTCGATGCGGTCGCGCACGCCGCCTATGTCGATCTGGGCGCATATCCGAGCACGCTCGGGTATCCGGATCACAACAAGACGCCGTACACGAAGTCGATCTGTACGTCGGTCAACGGAGTCATATGCCATGGCATCCCGGACTCTCGTCCGTTGGCCGACGGTGACATCGTCAACATCGATGTCACCGCGTACGTCGACGGGATGCACGGCGACAACTCTGCGATGTTCGTCGCTGGAACCACCGATCCGGCAGTCGACGGGCTGATCGAGACCACCCGCGAAGCCACATTGCGAGGCATCGCCGCCATCGAGCCGTACGCGCCGTTGCGGCGAATCGGCGAAGTGATCGAACCGTTCGTCGCCGCCCGGGGGTACTCGGTGGTCCGCGAATACGGTGGTCACGGCATCGGCGAGACCTTCCACACGGCGTTGCACATCCATCACACCATCGAGCGGCACGTCGACGAGATCGCGCTGCCCGGCATGGCGTTCACCGTCGAGCCCATGGTCACCTCCGGTCGGCCGACGTTTCGAACGGCCGCCGACGGATGGACCGAACACGCCCTCGACAACTGCGTCGCCGCCCAGTTCGAGCACACCGTGCACGTGACCGAGCACGGCGTCGAGCTGCTGACCGTGACCGCCGATGGACGGACCGCAGTCGGAGCGCCGGCCGATCTCGCCGCACCTGCGCCGCACTGAGAGCGCGCCAGCGAGGGGGTCAGACCACTGGTGGCACCCCATTGGTACCGTGAGGGGGTCATGACCACCTGGGGAGCGTCGAGTCGACGCTCGAAGAAGACGGCCAAGAAGCACGAGGACCGCGCCGATCGCCGCGCATCAAATACCAGCTCAGGTGGGAAGTCGACCTCGAAGAGTGGCCGCAAGAACGCGGGAAGCGTTCGAGATGCGACGCCACCCGACGGCGCCCGGTCGAAGCGTGACCGTGCCGGAGACGAACTGCGCGATGCAGTCGACGGCCGCGAACACGAGTTTCTCGGCCTCGGCCTGATCGGCGTGGCCGTGCTGCTCGGATTGGCAATGTACGTCGATCTCGCCGGACCGGTCGGCACCGCAGTGGAGACGCTCATCGGCTGGTTCACGGGCCTCGGTCGATTTGCAGTGCCGGTCGTCCTCGCCGTCGCTGGCATCGCATTGGTGCGGCGCGGTCAGACGTCGAGTCCGATCCAACTCGCCATCGGATGGACCATTTCCGCGCTCTCGGTATTGGGTCTCCTGCATCTGGCGCGAGGGCCGGACGGCTTCAGCGGCGACACCGCCGAGCTCGAGTCCGCCGGAGGCATTCTGGGGGCCGTGGTCGCCGAGCCGATCGCAGCATTGGTCGAGCCGATCGGCACCGCAGTGGTCCTCGTCGTTGCGTTGGCGGGCGGGCTGCTGCTCGTCACGCGTACGTCATTGCGCACACTGGCCGAGAGCACTGGTGGTTTTCTGGCCGCCGTCGGCCGTCCCCTCGGGCGCGCCGCGAAGTCGGGACTCTCCAACATCACCACCTTGGCGAGCGATCGCGAGCAGGAGGTCGCCGAAGGCGATGCTCCATCTCCGGTACCCGGTGAGACCACGCTCTAAGACTTCGCTGCCGACGGTGACGACTTCGGCGCCGCACCGAAGAAGAAGCGCGCCTCGCGCAAGAAGGCCGCAGCTGCCGGTGCGGCCGCAGCGGGCAGCCGTGCCGTGTCCGCAGATGGGGGCAAGGTCGGCGAGTGGATGCTGCCGCCGATTACCTTCCTCGATCGGCCGGGCGAGCAGGCCATCGATCGCGGTGCGGTGGAAGCCCGTGGCGAGGCGTTGCAGCAGTCACTGGCCTCGCACAGTGTCGAGACCAACCTCGTCGGGATGACCATCGGACCGACGGTCACCCGCTACGAGCTCGAACTCGGAGCGGGCGTCAAAGTGGCCCGTGTCACCAGCCTGCAAAAGGACATCGCATACGCGATGGCTGCGACCGATGTCCGCATCCTGGCGCCCATCCCGGGGCGCTCGGCAATCGGCGTCGAGGTGCCCAATCACACTCGTCAGCTCGTTGCCCTGGGCGACCTGTTGGCCTCGCCCGAGGCGCGGTCGGCGGCAAAACCGCTCGACGTCGCCGTCGGCAAGGACATCGCCGGTCAGGCCGTGTTCCTCGATCTGGCGTCCACGCCGCACTTGCTCATCGCTGGCGCCACCGGCGCAGGCAAGTCGAGCGGCATCAACTGCATTATCACCTCGCTGCTCATGCGCACCACGCCCGACGAGGTGCGGCTCATCTTGATCGACCCGAAGCAGGTCGAGATGGGGCAGTACCAACGGCTGCCACACCTGCTCACCCAGCCCGTGACCAACCCGAAGAAGGCCGCGAACGCCTTGGGGTGGGCGGTCAAGGAGATGGAGCGGCGTTACGACATCCTCTCCGAAGTCGGGTACCGCGACGTCGTCGGCTACAACGCAGCGGTTGCCAACGGCAAGATCCCGCCTCCGGTCGGTGTCCAGCCGGAAGACACTCCGTACGAACACCTCCCGTACATCGTGGTCGTTGTCGACGAGCTCAACGACCTCATGATGGTCGCCGCCCGCGATGTCGAGGAGTCGATCACGCGTATTGCCCAGAAGGCTCGAGCGGTCGGTATCCACCTCATCGTCGCCACCCAGCGACCATCGGTCAACGTGATCACCGGCGTGATCAAGGCCAACGTCCCGGCGCGCATGGCCTTTGCCGTGTCGAGTCTGACCGACTCACGGGTCATACTCGATCAGCCAGGCGCAGAGAAGCTTGTCGGCAAGGGCGACATGTTGCTGTTGCCAGGCAACTCGTCGGTGGCCAGCCGCATTCAGGGTTCGTTCGTCAGTGAAGACGAGGTTCGCCAAGTCGTCGAGCATTGGCGGGCGCAAGCCCCCGAGCCGGTGGTCTCGACGGCGATCGAGGAGGGCGGCGATGGAGGGGGAACCGAGGGCCCAGCGGCTGCGCCAGCGCTCACGCCACCCGTGGGTGGCGCCGCCGCATCGCCGCCGCCGAGCGCTCCGCTCGATCTCGACGTCACCGCCGACGCCCACGCATTCAGCGCTGGCGAGGAAGACGAAGACACCGCCATGATGCGCCAAGCGATGGAGCTCGTCGTACGTAGCCAACTCGGCTCGACGTCGATGCTGCAACGCAAGTTGAAGGTCGGGTTCGCTCGGGCAGGGCGGATCATGGATCTCCTCGAACAGCGCGGAGTAGTTGGTCCGAGCGAGGGTTCCAAGGCCCGTGCCGTCCTGATGACGGTCGAAGAGTTCGAGCTGTTGCAACAGAACGGACAGCTCTAGCTGCCGGTGCACGGTCGGTCCACGCAGGGTCGGCCAGGTCTGCAACGATGGCCCGATGAGCGCCCAGAGCTTCACTCCCGATTTGACCGAGATCGCTTCGGGACTGCGGTTCCCCGAGGGCCCCATCTGGATGCCTGACGGCACGATCGTTCTCGTCGAGATGTTCGGACCGCGCCTCACCCGGGTGCATCCCGATGGAACGACCGAGACGATCGCCGAAATTCCCGGAGGGCCCAACGGTGCTGCTGTCGGACCGGATGGCGCGATCTATCTCTGCAACAACGGTGGTTCGTTCACCCCAGAAGAGCTCGAGGGCCTGGTGATCCCCGGTCCGTTCGATCCCGATCGGTACAGCGGGGGCAAGATCCAGCGCGTCGACCCTCATGACGGCTCGGTCACCGACCTGTATGCCGAATGCGATGGGCGCCCCTTGCGTGCGCCGAACGACATCGTGATGGACGGCCACGGCGGCTTCTGGTTCACCGATCACGGCATCCGCGACATGGCGCCGCGCACCGCTGATCTGACGGCGCTCTACTACGCCAAGGCTGACGGCTCCGGCATCAGCGAGGCGCTGTTTCCTGTCGAGGGCCCGAACGGCATCGGGCTGTCGCCCGACACCGACACGCTGTACTGGGCCGAGACGTTCAACGGGCGAGTGCTCCGCCGCTCGATCGCGTCACCTGGCGAGCTCGTCCAGACGCACGCCAACCTCGATCCGTTTGCGACGTTGTATGGCCTCCCCGGTATGCAGTTGCTCGACTCGTTGGCCGTCGACGGCGACGGGTGGGTCTGCGTGGCCACATTGATCAACGGCGGGATCACGGCGATCTCGCCGGACGGCACCGAGATCGAGCATCACGCCACTGGCGACCCGCTCACCACCAACGTGTGCTTCGGCGGGGAGGATCTGCGCACCGCCTTCGTCACGCTGTCGGCGACCGGGCGGTTGGCCAGCTTCACGTGGCCTCGCGCCGGTCTACGCCTGGCCCACCAGTGACGCTCGACACCGTCGATGTGTCGGCGGCCGATCCACGGCACGTCGACGAGGTCTGCAGCACGCTCGGGTTCGTCCGCATCGCCAACCACGGTCTTGACGAGGGGATCCTTGCCGACGCTCGGCGATTGGCTCACGCATTCTTCGACCTGCCTCTGCGCGACCGCATGGCGGCGGCGATGCCTCAGCCGGGGTATCCCTACGGATACAGCCCGCTCGAAGCAGAGGCGCTGAACGCGTCGATCGGGGGCGCGTCGCCGCCCGATGTCAAAGAAACCTTCAACGTCGGACCCGTCGATCCGCCACCGCGGCCGCTCGATCAGATGTCCGACGCCGATGAGCGCGCCGTGTACTCGCCGAACCGGTGGCCAGATGCACTCCCTGAGCTACAGCCGGCGATCGAGGCGTTGTATCGCGACATGGGTGTGCTTGCGGAGCGATTGATGCGCCTCTTCGCCCTGGCCCTCGAATTGCCTGAAGAACACTTCGATCGGTTCGTCGATGCGCACGCTTCTGCGTTTCGGTTGGCGTGCTACCCAGCGCTCGACGGTCCGGTCGCCGACGGTAGGTATCGCGCCGGAGCGCACACGGACTACGGCACGCTGACGATTCTCGATCTCGACGACCAGCCGGGGCTCGAAGTGCTCTCCGTCGACGGGTCGTGGATCGCCGTCGACCATGTCCCCGGCACGCTCATCGTGAATCTCGGCGACCTGATGGCCCGGTGGACCAACGACCGGTGGCGCTCGACGATGCACCGCGTCGTTGCGCCTTCCGGTCCGGCGCCGCGGCGGCTGACGATGCCGTTCTTCCACAACGCCAACTGGGATGCGCGCATCGAGTGCATCGTCGGTGACGGCGAGGCGCCGCGTTATCCACCGACCACCGCTGGACATCACCTGATGGCCAAGTTCCGCTCGACGGTCACCTAGCCACCGAAATTGTCGCCAGGGCGTGCAAAAAGCGCATGGAATCCCCGGAATTTTGGTCGAGCGGTCGACCACCCATCCGAAATTGTCGCCAGGGCGTGCAAAAAGCGCATGGAATCCCCGGAATTTCGGCGAGGGAGGAGCCCGATAGCGTGCTCGAACGTGGCGCCGCGGTTCTATCTCGAGACCTTGGGGTGCCCGAAGAACGACGTCGACTCGGCCAAGTTGGTCGGCGCGTTGGAGGCCGATGGCATGGTCGCCACCGACGACGCCCACGCTGCCGACCTCGTCGTCGTCAACACGTGCGCTTTCATCGACGAGGCACGGCGGGAGTCGATCGACACGATCCTCGCGCTCGACGAACAACGCGCTGACGGTTCACGCCTGGTCGTCACGGGCTGCATGGCCGAGCGGTACGGCGATGAGCTGGCGGCCGAACTCCCTGAGGTCGACCAGGTCGCCGGCTTCGGCACGGCGTTCAGCCGCCAGACCGCCGAGCCCACAGCGGCGAACGGTCGGCGACTGATCCCGGTGAGCGAGGCGCCAATCCCGGACTTCGACCTGCTCAATCTGCCGCGGCCGGCGTCGCCTGTCCCATGGGCCTACGTGAAGATCGCGGAGGGCTGCGACCGGACATGCGGGTTCTGCGCCATTCCCAGCTTTCGTGGCCCACAGCGGAGCCGCGACATCGACCAGATCCTCGCCGAGGTCGATCAGCTCGAGGCGCGTGAGGTCGTGTTGGTCGCGCAGGACCTGGCGTCGTATGGCAAGGACCGGCCCGAAGAGCTCGGCGCCGGCTCGATCGTCCCGCTCGTCGACGCCGTCGCCGCCCGGGTCGACCGGGTGCGGTTGCTGTATCTCTATCCGAGCGATCTCAGCGACGAGTTGATCGCCTCGATCTGTCGCAGCGGTGTGCCGTACTTCGATCTGTCGCTGCAGCACGTGTCGAAGCCGCTGCTGCGACGCATGCGTCGGTGGGGCGACGGGCAACGGTTCCTCGACCGCATCGCCGACATTCGCCGCCGCGAACCCGACGCGGCGTTCCGCAGCAACTTCATCGTCGGTTATCCAGGCGAAACCGAACACGACCACGACCAGCTCCTCGACTTCGTCGAGCGTGCTCAACTCGATTGGTGTGGGTTCTTCTCCTACAGCGCCGAAGACGGGACGTACGCCGCCGGCCTCGATGGTGCGGTCGACCCGGGGTTGATGGCCGAGCGGTTGGCCGAGCTGCGCGAGCTGCAAGATGGCATTACCGCGGCCCGCCGCGACGCCTTGATCGGCGAGACCATCACCGTCCTCGTCGACGAGTCCGGCGTGGCTCGGAGCCACCGCGAAGCGCCAGAGATCGATGGAATCGTTCACGTCGGGCAGAATGTTGCGGTGGGGCAGTTCTCCGAAGTGACCGTCGTCGATGCGCTCGGTCCCGACCTCGTCGCGTCCGGGGCGACGCTATGACCGAACAGCGTCCACGGCTCGAGGTCACCCCTGACCGCATCGCCACGTGGGCCAATGCCATCACCGTTGGTCGGCTGCTGTTCGCACCGCTCGTGTTCTGGGCGATTCCCGGACACAACGAGGGCTCGTGGATCGCCGTCGGACTGTGGTTCGTGTTGTGCGCCAGCGACGGCATCGACGGCTACCTGGCTCGACGCCACGGCACCACCTCGGCGGGGGCGTTCCTCGACCCGCTCGCCGACAAGGTGCTCGTGCTTGGCGCGATGTTCACACTCGTCGGCACTGGGATGTTCTGGGCAGTACCGGTGATCATCATCGCGGGCCGAGAGATCGTGATCTCGGTGTATCGCGTGCTGGTCGGCGGACGAGGCATCAGCGTGCCTGCGTCGCGATTGGGCAAGCACAAGACCGTCGTGCAGCAGCTCGCTGTCGGCGCTGCGCTGCTGCCGTGGACGGCCACGGCGCCGTGGTTGTGGAACGGTCTGTTGTGGTTGGCGGTGGCGCTGTCGTTGGCGAGCGGCGCGCAGTATCTGTGGCGGGCTCGGCTGCTCCGTGACGCCGCCGATCGCGCCAACGCAGAACGGATCGCCTGACGCGTGCGTTGTGATGTCCTCGCCGTGGGCACCGAACTGCTTCTCGGCCAGATCATCGATTCGAACTCGGCGTGGATGGGCGGCACCCTTGCCGAACACGGCATCGACTCGCTCGCGCAGGCCAAGGTCGGCGACAACGTCGACCGCATCGAAGCGCAGCTGCGGGCGCTGTTGGCAGACGCCGACGCAGTCATCACGTGCGGCGGCCTGGGACCGACCCATGACGACCTGACCCGTGAGGCCATCGCCCGAGTAATGGAGGCCGAGCTGGTCCGCCACGACGATGTCGCTGAGCGCATCCGCGAGATGTTTGCTGCTCGGGGTCGAACGATGACCGCGAACAACTTGCGCCAGGCGATGGTGCCCGAGGGGGCCGTGGTGATCGAGCAGACCCGTGGAACCGCCCCGGGGCTGATCTGCCCCGTCTCGATCGACGGTGAGGCGAAGGTCGTGTACGCCGTGCCGGGAGTTCCCCACGAGATGCGCGACATGGTCCACCGAGCGATCATCCCCGACCTGCGCGAGCGCAGCGGCGAGACCTTCACGATCGTGAGCCGGGTGCTGCGCACCTGGGGCGAAAGTGAGAGCGGCCTCAACGAGCGCCTCGACGACGTGATCGAACAGCTGGAGTCGCCCGACACGCCGACGCTCGCGTTTTTGGCCTCGGGCTGGAACGGCTTGAAGGTTCGCCTCACCGCCAAGGCGCCCGACGCCGATGCGGCGGATGCGCAGATCGCCAAGTGGGAGGCCGTCGTCCGGGACCGCATCGGCGAGCTGGTGTTCGGCACCGACGACGACACGATGGAGTCGGTCGTGCTCGACACGCTGCGCACCCACGGGCGCAGCCTGGCGGTGGCGGAGTCGGTGACCGGCGGCCTGGTCGGGGCGCGACTCACCGAGGTCGCTGGTGCCAGCGACGTGTTCCGGGGCTCGATCGTCAGCTACGCCTCGGAGGTGAAGCGAGATCTCCTTGCCGTCGACGAAGGTCCTGTGGTGAGTGAGTCGGCGGCGCGGCAGATGGCACATGGCGTCCGCAAGCGCCTCGGCGCCGACGTCGGCCTGTCGCTCACCGGGGTCGCTGGGCCGAGTGAGCAGGACGGTCAGCCTGTCGGAACGCTGTACGTCGGACTGGTCGGGCCGGGCTTCGACGAGGTGCGCCACGCCCTGCTACCCGGCCAACGCGAGCAGATGCGCCAGTTCTCGGTGATCACCGCACTCGGCTGGCTGCGCGCCGCACTCAACGGCTCGTGACTACCTCGACCGATACGATCACCGGCACGCCCCCGTAGCTCAGAGGACAGAGCAACGGCTTTCTAATCCGTCGCGCGCAGGTTCGAATCCTGCCGGGGGCGCTGAGTGTCAGGTCGCGGCGTCAGAGACCGAGTTGGCGGCCGGCGAGATCGCGCATGATCTCTTCTGATCCGCCACCGATGGCCTGCACGCGTACCTCGCGGTAGAGCCGCTCGACGGTGTCGCCGCGCAGATAGCTGGCCCCACCGAGGATCTGAGCCGCCTCGCGCGCACAGAACTCGAACGTCAGCGTGGCGTCGACCTTGGCCTCGCAGATCTCAGCGACAGGATCGTCTCCGGCATTCAGTCGCCACGCGAGCAGCTCGAGCCATGCTTGACAGGCGTTGATCCGGCGGTCCATCTCGACGAGCTTGTGACGGATCACCTGGTGGTCGGCCAACCGCTTTCCGAATGTCTCTCGTTCGCGGGCCCATGCCAGCGCTTCGTCGTAGCAGACACGGGCGAAAGCGATCGACTGCGCAGCAAGGTCGATGCGTTCTGGGTTGAAGTTGTTGACGATCATCGAGAACCCGGCGCCCTCCTCGCCGAGCAGATTGGCGACTGGCACGCGTACGTCGTCGAAGTACAACGTTGCTGTATCCGACGCGAGCCAGCCCATCTTGTCGAGCGACGTCCGATCGAGACCGGGGCTGTCGCCGTCGATCACCAGCATCGACAATCCCGCGGCGCCCGCTCCGCCGGTGCGCACGGCGGTGGTGAAGAAGTCGGCCCGCATCCCCGAGGTGATGAACGTCTTCGACCCGTTGACGACGTAGTGATCGCCGTCGCGGCGGGCGGTGGTGTGTATGCGCGCGACGTCGGACCCACCGGACGGTTCGGTGATCGCCAGCGCGGCGATCGCTTCACCGGACATGCACGGCGTGAGGACGCGCGCCTTGAGTTCGTCGGAGCCGAACTTCTGTACCGGTGGGAGCCCGATGTAGTTCGAGAGCAACGCAGCGACCACGCCGCCACTGCCTGCGTGTGACACCTCTTGCATCAGCACCATGCGCATCAGCGCATCGCGCTGGCCGTGACCCCCGAACTCCTCATCGAAGCCGTCGCCAAAGAACCCGATGGCCCCGGCCTTGTTGTAGAGGTCGCGCGGGACCTCGCCGGCGAGGTCCCATTCGTGGACGTGGGGCGCGATCTCTTTCTCGGCGAACTGCCGGACGACATCGCGGAACGCTTCGTGATCCTCGGTGTAGAACGGCGACGACGCAACCGAGTCCGACATCTCGGCGAGCGTAGACGCAGCACGGAGGGCGTCTCCAACGGCTGCTGATTCGTCGTTGTCGGGCGGTATCGTGCAATGTCCGCTACGCCCAGCTGTATGGGCCGCGAGATCGAGGTGTGCGTGAAGTTCAAGAAGGGCGAAACCGTCATCTACCCCCAGCACGGCGCATGCGTCGTGCAGGGCACGAAGAAGATGGACTTCTTCGGTGAGAAGCAGGACTATCTGATTCTCAAGACGGTGATCAACGAGATGACCCTCAAGGTGCCGGTGGCCAGCACCGAAGAGGTCGGCGTTCGGCCGCCTGTTTCGGCCGACGAGCTCGAGGACCTCGTGGCGGTGCTGGCCAAGCCTGACCCGCGAGTGCCCTCGAACTGGAGCCGTCGCTTCAAGAACCACCAAGAGAAGCTGAAGAGCGGTGACGTCTATCAGGTTGCCGAGGTTGTGCGAAACCTCGCCGCGCGCAATCGCGACGCGTCGCTCTCGGCTGCCGAGCGAACGATGTACGAGCGGGCCCGGGTGAACCTGATTTCTGAGATCGCACCCGCGCTCAAGGTGTCTGCCGATGACGCCGAGGCGTACCTCGACGATGCATTGGCCAAGGGTGTGCTCAAGGCCGGCGACGCCAAGAAGCCGGCAAAGAAGAAGTAGACCCAGCAGCTGCAGGGGCCGCCCACGCGGCCCACCACCCCAGATTGAGCGTCCGCTCGGCTACTGCTCGGGTACTGCACGGCAGCGAAACAGCGTCGCCGCAGATGCCGGCTCAACGCACGGCGAGCGGCATCCGGTCGACGCCGCGGATTGTCAGACGATCGCGGAACGTCGGTTCCGCAAGCAGCTCGATCTCGCCGAATCGGCGGATCAGCCTGCTGATCGCCACCGACGCCTCGAGACGAGCCAGCGATGCGCCGAGGCAGTAGTGAATGCCGCCGGAGAAGGCGAGGTGACGGCTCGCATTGTGTCTGGTGAGGTCGAGGCGATGCGGGTCGGCGAACACCGCTGGATCGTGGTTCGCCGCGCCGAGCACGCACAGCACCGATGACCCCGCCGGAGCCTCGATCGCGCCGTCGCCCTCTCCGAATACGGTCGGTGCAACTGGAATCCGCACGGTGTGCTGTACCGGGCCGTCGAAGCGCAGCAGCTCGTCCACCGCGTTGGCATCGAGCCCGGGGTCATCACGCCACAACGCGAGCTGATCACGGTTGCGGATGAGCGCCAGGGTTCCGTTGCCGATCAGATTGACGGTGGTCTCGTGGCCAGCGACATAGAGCAGCACGACGAATGCGAGGAGTTCCTCGGTGGTCAGCCGGTCGCCTTCCTCTTCGGCGACCAGGAGCGCGGACAGGACGTCGTCGCCGAGATGGCGTCGCCGCTCCTCGACGATCTCGACGAGATAGGCAACGAGCTGGGCTGATGCGTGTTCCGCTTCGGCGAGCGACTCGACGGTCGTCGTCGGCTCCAGCGTGGCGGTGAGCACTTGACTCCACTCGCGGATCTCGTCGCCGCGCTCTTTGGGAATCGCCAGGAGGTCGGAGATCACCTCGAACGGCACGGGAAACGCCAACTCGTCGACTAGCTCGAACTCGCCGCGCTCGGCGGCGCGGTCGAGGACCGCGTCGACCATCCGCTCGATTGAGACGCGCAGTGCCTCGATCGCCGGCGGCGTGAACGCCTTGTTGACCAAGCGGCGCAGGCGGGTGTGGTCTGGCGGGTCGAGGTTGAGAATGCTCTTTGCGCCGTCTCGGCGGCGCTCGCGTCGTCGGCGCCATACGGGATCCTCGGGTCGCGGCGCGCCGTTGGCATCGACGTCTCGACTCATCGCCGGATCGCGCAGTGTTGTCGCCACATCGTCGTAGCGCGTCAGAACGACCATTCCGTAGGGCGTGAGGTGCGCTGGCTCGTGAGTACGCAACTCGTCGTAGAACGGGTACGGGTCGGCGCGAAATGCCGGGTCGAGCGGGTTGTACACCGGCGAGTCGGTCATGTCAGCCATCGCTCGCATGCTCGCGGATCACCAACCGGCATGGCGAGGTGGGAGCCGGGTCCGCCATCGACGGGCGGGCTCGGGTGAGTCGGAGCCGACCGCCAGGCGACCCGCTCAGGCGCGGGTTGCGGCGAGCGCTGCGGCCATCGCGTCGATGACCCGATCGATCTGCTCGTCGGCGATCACGAGCGGTGGGCAGAACGTCACGGTGTTGTCGCCGATCGCTCGCGCGATCACGCCCCGGTCGAGGAGCGCATCACGCACCACGATGGGCAGGTGGGCGTCGTCGAGGGCGGCGCCGAATACGGCGGTGTCACCGCGCACGTGGTCGAGACCCTCACCGATCAAGGAGCGCAGGCCGGTCTCGAGTCGAGCACCGACGTGGCGGGCTCGTTCGAGCAGGCCCTCGCGCTCGATGATCGCGATGTTCTCGAGGGCAGCGGCACATGCGGTGGGGTGGCCCGAGTACGTGTAGCCGTGGCGCAGGATGAACCCGTCCTGCTCGAGGGCAGCTCGGGGCTCGGCCCCCACGATCACCCCGCCAACCGGTTGGTAGCCCGAGCTCACTCCTTTGGCGAACGTGGTCAAGTCGGGGGTCACCTCGAAGTGTTCTGCGGCGAACCATCGGCCGAGTCGGCCGAATCCGGTGATGACTTCGTCGAAGATGAGGTACGCGCCGTGCTCGTCGCACAAGCGCCGGGCCTCGGCGAGATACCCCGGCGGCGGGGGGTAGACGCCGGCTGCACCTTGTACCGGTTCGAGGAGCAACGCTGCGACTTCGCCGGCGCGCTCGCTCATCAAGCGACCGAGTGCTTCCACGTCGTCGGCGGGCACCTGCTCGACATCGGGCACGAGGCTCCCGTAGCCCTCCTTGTTGGGTGGCAGACCTTGTGCGCTGGTGCCGCCGAGGTTGGTGCCGTGGTAGCCGCGCTCGCGCGAGATGATGAGGTGGCGTTCCGGGTGCCCCGCCATTCGCTGCGCCAGCCGCGACAGCTTCATTGCCGTATCGACCGCTTCTGAGCCCGAACCAGCGAAGAACACGCGGGCGTCGGCGATCGGCGTCAATTCGGCGATGCGGGCCGCGAGTTGTTCGGCGGGCTCGTTGGTGAACGGATCGAAGCACGAATACGCCTCGAGCTGGCGCATCTGGGCCGCGACCACATCGGCCATGTCACTTCGCCCGTGGCCGATCTGGCAGTACCACAGGCTGGCCATCGCGTCGATCAGCTCGTTGCCGTCGGTATCCCACACGGTGGCGCCGCGCCCGCGCGTCAACGTGACGAAACGTTCTTTGGTCGTCGGCGCAAAGGGGTGCAGGAACGGGAGCCGCATGCCAGCATTCTGCTCGATGCCCCTTGCCTTCGAGCGCGCCGCGGCGGCCGTCGCCGGCGGCGACGACCCGCATCTGTTGGCCCACCAGCTCGTGGAGGGGATGACGCTCGACGAGAAGCTCGGCTGTCTCGACGGTGACTCCCCGTTCTGGCCGGGCCTGATCGACATGTCAGGGGGTGGGTACTACCGCCACACCTGGCCAGCGGCCGAGGTGGCGTCGCTCGGCGTCCCTGGCATCGAGTTCGCCGACGGGCCGCGCGGATGCGTGATCGGCGACGCAACGGCCTTCCCGGTGAGCATGGCGCGGGGCGCGAGTTTCGATCCAGAGCTCGAGGCGCGAATCGGCGATGCGATCGGCACAGAACTGCGGGCGAGCGGAGCGACCTTCACGGGCGCGGTCTGCATGAATCTGCTGCGCCACCCGGGGTGGGGTCGGGCACAGGAGACCTACGGCGAGGATCCACACCATGTCGGCGTGATGGCCGCCGCGCTCACGTCGGGGCTGCAGCGTCATGTGATGGCGTGCATGAAGCACTTTGCGTTGAACTCGATGGAGAACGCACGATTTCGCATCGACGTCAGCGTCGACGAGCGGACCTTGCACGAGGTGTATCTGCCGCACTTCCGCCACGTCGCCGAAACCGGCGTGGCGTCGGTGATGAGCGCCTACAACTCGGTGAACGGGCGCTGGTGCGGCGAGAACCGGATGCTGCTGACCGACGTTCTACGCGACGAGTGGGGGTGGGACGGATTCGTCGTTTCCGACTTCATCTTCGGGTTGCGTGATCCCGTCGCCTCCGTCGAGGCGGGCCTCGACATCGAAATGCCGTTCCGGCAGCAGCGGGCGACGTCGTTGCCGGAGGCCGTGCAGTCGGGCGGACTCGACCTGGCATACGTCGATCGGTCGGTGCAGCGCACCGTCGCGACACAGCTGCGCTTCGCGTCGGTGTTCCGGTCCCGTCCGCCGTTTGCCGCGATCGGATGCTCGGCGCATGTCGAGCTGGCGCGCGAGGCCTCGGTGGCGTCGATCGTGCTGTTGCGCAACAGCGCTGGCGTTCTTCCCGTCGATCCGACCGATGCGCCGCGCATCGCTGTGATCGGACCGTTGGCGATGGTCCCCAACCTGGGCGACGGTGGGTCGAGCGATGTTCGGACGACCACCACCGTGACGCTCTTCGACGGATTGCGGGCCTCCTTCCCGGACAGCCACATCGTTCATGTCGACGATCCTGCACTGGCCGCATCGAGCGATCTGGTGATCGTCGTGGCCGGCACGACCAAGCACGACGAGGGGGAGTACCTCGACGCCGAAGGCACCGGGGTGGTCGCAGCCGAGCTGTTTCCGCCGACCGACGACCCAGACGTCGGGACGAGCGCCACGCCCGTCGTCTACGACACTCCGCCGACCGCGGCGGGCGCGGCGAGCGCGGTGCCGGACGATGGCTCGACAGGTGACGCGCCGGCACCGAACGAGATGGCACCTGGTGGTGATCGCCGGTCGCTGCGGCTCAGCGAGTCCGACGAGGCGCGGATCGCCACGGCTGCGGAGCTGCCGATGCCCACCGTGGTGGTCGTGATGGGCGGTTCGGCGTTCGTGATGCCGTGGGCCAAGACAGTCGACGCGATCGTGCACAGCTGGTACCCCGGCGAGCAGGGCGGGATCGCCATCGGTCAGATCATCGCAGGCGAGGCCGAGCCCGCCGGTCGGCTGCCGTTCGCCATTCCGATCGACGAGTCGCACCTCACCGACTTCGACCCCGATGCCGCTCGGGTGACCTACGACTATTTCCACGGCCAATGGAAGCTCGATCGCGACGAAGTGCCAGCGCACTATCCATTCGGATGGGGCCTCGGATATACGAGCATCGGGATCGTCGAGGCCGCACTGACCGACGATGCCGGTGTCGTGGACGTCGAGGTGCGCAACGACGGCGATCGCGATGGTTCGATCGTCGTGTTCGTGCACGCCGGCGTTTCCCGCAGCGCCTACGACCGGCCGCGACGCCGTCTGGTCGGATTCGTCAAGGCGACCGTCGCCGCCGGCGCGACGAGATCGGTTGCGGTCGAGGTCGACTGGCGCCAGCTCGACGTGCGCCAGGCCGGCGCCTGGCGGACCGAGCCAGGCGAGTACGTGCTCGACGTCGGGCGGCACGCCGATGACCCCGACGCCATCGGCATCACGGTCCAGCGGGGATAGGGTCTCCGCCCGTGAGTAAGCCGGAGGTATCCATCCCAGCCGTAGACCCACCCGTAGACCTGGTGGTTGTCGACCTCGTTGTCGGCGAGGGTGAAGAAGCGATATCCGGCTCGGACGTCACCGTGCACTACGTCGGCGTGTCGTGGTCGACCGGCAGCCAGTTCGATGCGTCGTGGGACCGCATGGAGCCGTTTCGCTTCGGGCTCGGAGCCGGGCAGGTCATCGCCGGCTGGGACGACGGTGTGCAAGGCATGCGCGTCGGCGGTCGCCGCCAGTTGACCATTCCGTCGCATCTCGGCTACGGCGAGGCCGGTGCCGGCGGTGTGATCGCACCCAACGAGACGTTGGTGTTCGTGGTCGACCTGCTCGAGGTGCACTGACCGGTTGCATCCCGCCGGGGGTGATGCGAACATGTGTTCGTGTCGCCGGCTCCCGACACCGCGTCGATTCTGCACGCCGACCTCGACTCGTTCTACGCCTCGGTCGAACAGCGTGACGATCCGTCGCTGCGTGGCAAACCCATAGCTGTCGGTGCATCGCCGACGGGCGGCGTCGTCTTGGCGGCCAGCTACGAAGCGAAAGCGTTCGGCGTATCGACGCCGATGGGTGGCGTTGAGGCGTGGCGGCTGTGCCCCGACCTCATCTCGGTGCCGCCCCGCTTCAGTGCGTACTCCGATGCCAGCGACGCGGTGTTCGACATCTTTCGCGACACGACACCTCTAGTCGAGGGCATCTCGATCGACGAAGCATTCCTCGACGTTGGCGGTCTTCTCCGTCTGAGCGGAACGCCGACCGAGATTGCGACGCACCTGCGCGCCCGCGTGCGGGCCGAGGTGGGACTGCCGATCACCGTCGGCGTGGCGCGGACCAAGTTCCTCGCCAAGGTGGCCAGCGGCGTCGGCAAACCAGACGGGTTGCTGGTGGTGGAACCCCACGGTGAACTCGACTTCCTGCACCCCCTTCCGGTGCAGCGGCTGTGGGGCGTCGGTGCGGTCACCGCACAGCGACTCAACGAGCGGGGCGTCTACTCGGTTGGCGACGTTGCCGCCCTGTCCGAGTCGGCCGTGGTCGCACTCACGGGCAAGGCAGTCGGACGTCATCTGTATGCCCTGGCCCACAACCTCGACCCTCGGCCGGTCGAAACGGGCCGACGTCGGCGCTCGGTCGGCGCCCAGCATGCGCTCGGTCGACGCGACCGGACCCGTCCCGACTGCGATGCGGTGCTCGCCGGATTGGTCGATCGGGTGACCGGACGCCTGCGCGGTGCCGGTCGTGCCGGGCGCACGGTCACGATTCGTGTCCGATTCCACGACTTCACCTGCATCACCCGATCCCACACACTTCCCGAAGCGACCGCGTCGAGCGCCGCCGTACGTCGCATCGCCGGAGCACTGCTCGACCGCGTGTGGCTCGACATCGAGGATCGCGGCATCTCGTTGCTCGGCGTCGCAGTCAGCCAGCTGGTCGACGACCACGCGATCCAGATGGCACTGCCGTTCGAGGCCGACGTGTCCCCGGCGCTCGATGCGGCGCTCGACGCGGTGCACGATCGATTCGGCGGGTCCTCGTTGCGCCGTGGGTCTTCGGTCGGTCGCACGATGGTCTCGATGCCGCTGCTGCCCGACTGACACGCCGCGTCGAGCGGCGACGACGATCTAACGTGCCCTCCGTGCAATACCCACCGATTGGCGACCACGGAGTCATCGGTGACCTCCAGTCCGCCGCGCTCGTCGCTACGGACGCCTCGATCGACTGGTTCTGTGCGCCAAGGTTCGACTCACCGTCGGTGTTTGCCTCGGTGCTCGATGCCGATCGAGGAGGGCACTGCTCGATCCGCCCGCACACCGAGACCGTGACCCGGCAGATGTACCTCCCGGAGTCGGCCACCCTCGTCACTCGTTTCCTCTCGGCCGACAGCGTCGCCGAAGTGACCGACTTGATGCCGATCAGCGACCCGACGACGGCAACCGACCGGAGACGAATCCTGCGGGTGGTGCGTGGGCTGCGGGGAGTCAGCCGGTTCACGGTGGAGGTCGCGCCCGCCTTCGACTTCGGGCGCGTCGCGCATGTCGCCAGCGGCGGAGGTCGCCACGTGCGGTTCTCGACCGCGGACTATGGCGTCGACGTCACAGCGAGCGTCGACCTCCGGGTCGATGGCGTCATCGCCACTTCCGTGATCGAAGTCGGCGAGGGCGACGTCGCCTGGCTGGTGCTCGAGTCCGGAGCAGACGAACGGGTCGCCGAGCTCACCAGAGCCGACGTCGATCGCGAGTTGCTGGAGGCCAGCACCTACTGGCGGAACTGGGTGGCCCAGGGCCGGTACCGGGGCCGGTGGCGGGAGATGATCACGCGCTCGGCGATCACGCTCAAGCTGATGATGTACGCGCCCACGGGGGCCATGGTCGCCGCGCCATCGACCAGCCTGCCCGAGCGGATCGGGGGCGAACGCAACTGGGACTACCGCTTCACGTGGGTGCGCGACGCATCGTTCTCGATGCGTGCGCTGCTCGCGCTCGGGTTCAACGACGAAGCGATCGCCTTCTCGCAATGGATGGTCGACCGCATCGACGAACGGCGCGACCGCCAGCACGGACCACTGCAGATCATGTATCGGGTCGACGGTGCCACCGAACTCACCGAGGAGAACCTCGACGACCTCGACGGCTACCGCCAGTCGCGGCCGGTGCGCATCGGCAACGGCGCGGTCGATCAGCTGCAACTCGATATCTATGGCGAGCTCCTCAATGCGCTGCACTTGCTCGACGCGTCAGGTCATTTCATCAGCGGGCGCGCCTGGCGCGGCGTGGTCGAGATGATCGATTGGTTGTGCGAAAACTGGGATCAGCCCGAAGCCGGCATCTGGGAGTCGCGCAGTGGCCCACAACACTTCGTCTACGGGCGGATGATGGTGTGGGTGGCGATCGATCGCGCCCTGCGCATCGCTGCGCACCGATCGTTCCCGGCACCGGTCCAGCGCTGGACCATTGTGCGCGACTTGATCTACGACGTCGTCCATGAGCGTGGGTTCAACACCGAGCTCGACGCCTTCGTTCAATTTGAGGGTGGCGACGTGCTCGATGCCGCCATCTTGCTGATGCCGCTCAACGGTTTCATCTCACCCACCGACCCGCGCTGGTTGTCGACGCTGCAAGCGATTCGCAAGACGCTCGTGACCGACAGCCTGGTGTACCGGTACGACCCCCGAGCATCACCCGACGGGCTCACGGGTACCGAAGGCACCTTCTCGCTGTGCACGTTCTGGTACGTGGCGGCGCTCGCTCGCTCGGGGTTCGTCGACGAGGCTCGCCTGACCTTCGACAAGATGCTCACGCACGCCAACCATCTCGGGTTGTTCTCAGAGGAGGTCGGCGTGACCGGCGAGCAGCTCGGCAACTTCCCTCAGGCATTCACCCATCTCAGCCTGATCGTCGCCGCGATCGAGCTCGATCGAGCGATCGACGACTGAGCGCTCCATCCGCTCCCGTCCGCCGATACCGCCGTTGAACACCGCTTTCGAACACCGATATCGAACAAGGAGCAACACGACATGAGCGACCAGTCCTCCAGCGGTTCGGGGTCGGTATCGGACGCAGTGGTCATCTTCGGCATCACCGGCGACCTTGCCAAGGTGATGACATATCACTCCTTGTACCGTTTGGAACGACGCGGTCTGCTCGACTGCCCGGTCATCGGCGTGGCCATCGACGACTACACCGTCGACCAGCTGGCCGCCAGGGCGCGCACGTCGATCACCGAGCAGGAGGGCGGCACGATCGACGAGGCGGTTTTTGCCCGCCTCGTCGCCCGGCTCTCGTATGTCAAGGGCGACTTCGACGACCCGGCGACCTACGCCGCGGTCGGCGCGGCGCTCGGCGACGCCTCCAGACCGCTCTACTACCTCGAGATTCCACCGTTCCTGTTCGCCCGTGTCGTCCGTGGGCTGAGTGAGGAGGGCCTCACCGCGGATGCTCGCCTGATGATCGAGAAGCCATTCGGTCACGACCTCGACTCGGCGCGCGCGCTCGCCGCCGAACTCCATCAGTACGTGCGTGAGGAGCAGATCCTGCGCGTCGACCACTGGCTCGGCAAGATGGGTGTGGAGGAGCTGCTGTACCTGCGGTTCGCCAATGTGATGCTCGAACCGGTGTGGAACCGGCACTTCGTCGAATCGATCCAGATCACCATGCTCGAATCCTTCGGGGTCGAGGATCGCGGGCACTTCTATGACCCGGTCGGAGCGTTGCGCGACGTCGTCGTGAACCACCTCCTCCAGGTGCTGGCAGCCACGATCATGGAGCCGCCAGCTGGCAACTACCCGGAAGTCATGCGCGACGCCGTCGTCGCAGCGATGCGGGCGATCGAGCCGGCCGATCCCGGGCACTACGTCCGCGGCCAGTACGACGGGTATCTCGACACGCCGGGTGTCGCCGACGGATCGACGACAGAGACCTTCGTTGCGCTCAAGCTCGGTATCGACAATTGGCGCTGGTCAGGTGTGCCGATCTTCATCCGCGCTGGCAAGCATGTCGCGACGACCATGACCGAGGTGCGGCTGGTGTTCAAACACCCGCCCAAGCTCGGCTTCGGCCAGTTCCAAGGGCGACTTGCCGAGCCGGATCAGCTGGTCATCCGGGTCAATCCGAACACCGCGATGCAGATGACCCTCGACGCCCACCGCGCGGACAGTGCCTCCCCCGGACCGATCACGATGGACATGAGCTTCGCCGACGAAGGCGGCGAGGATCCGACGCCCTATGAGGTGCTGGTCGTCGCCGGAATGCATGGTGATGTACGCCACTTCGCCCGTCAGGACGCGGTCGAGGAGGAATGGCGGATCCTCGCCCCGTTGCTCGAGTCCCCACCGCCCGTGCACGGATACGCACCTGGCACGCTCGGTCCGGATGCGGCCTCCGACATCGTGCGCGGCCAGGGAGCGTGGCGCGGGCCATGGGTCGACGGTCTGTAGCCATCGTGGTGCCGACCGGAACTACGAGTCGTTGTCGGCCGTCGCCGCTGCGTCGACCCACACGGGGCTCATCTTGTGGGCGTCCTCGAGACCGCGGAGCAGACCTCGCAGGTATGCCATCTGTCCAGCGTGTTGGTTGACCTCCCAGATCAACTGGCGATATAGATCGGCCAAGGTGAGCTGCCCGCCGAGCGGGCCATCGACCATGGTCGTCGCAAGGCCGGCATCGTCGACCGCGTCCAGCGCATCGAACGTCGCCTCCCATGTTGCTTCGAGGTAGGCGTACAGCACATCGGTCGGCGGCGTGAAAAAGGCGTCCATCTCCTCGGCGGTGAACCCGAACCCGGTGTCGCCGCGGCGAGCCGGCGAGCGATCGAAGCGCTCGGCCCATCCATCGCTGTCCCACAGTTGGTCGACGCCACGTGCACGGGTCTGAATGAGCAGATCGTGCACACGGGAAACGTGCCAGGTGAGCAGACCGATCGACATCGAGTCGGGCGCTGGCCGCCACAGAAGGTCGTCGGTCGTCAGCCCATCGAGGCTCTCACGCGTCGTGGTGCGGTACAGCTCGAGTGAGTCGTGGATGAAGTCGCGCAGTGCGGTGGAAGCCATCAGCGCCAACGATGCCATGCGCGAGATGGCATGCTCGGGCGATGACGCCCGAGGGACTGAGCGTTTCTGTCACCGCCGACGAGATCGGCACCGTCGTCGACGGCTTTGCCGGACACCACGGACGGTTGCTCGCCTTCCACGCATTGGTGTCCGACTTAGAACGCGCCCGTCGCCGCGAACGGATCTGATGATGCGCCTTGCAGGAAAGGTCGCCGTGATCACCGGCACGGGGAGCGGGATCGGTCGCGCCAGTGCGCTGCGCTTCGCTGCGGAGGGGGCAGTGGTCGTCGGCGCCGATGTGCGCGCCGGCGCCAACGAGGAGACCGTCGAGTTGGTGCGGTCCACGGGTGGGCAAGCGAGCGCTATCGCCGTCGATGTCACCGACGATGCGGCGGTTGTCGAGCTCTTTGCCGTCGCCGAGCGCGACTACGGCCAGGTCGACGTCGTGTTTAACAATGCCGGCGTCATGCTCGACTCCGACGGTGATGCGGTCGACGTCGACTTGGCGACGATCGAACGAACGTTGGCGATCAACGTCACCGGCGTGTTGCTCGGCTGCAAGCACGGCATTCCCGCGTTGCGTCGGGCCGGTGGGGGAGCGATCGTCAACACCGCGTCGTTCGTTGCGTCGGTCGGGGCAGCGACACCGCAAGTGGCGTACACGGCCTCGAAGGGTGCCGTGCTCGCGCTCACCCGGGAGCTGGCGGTCGTGCATGCCCGGGAGGGGATCCGCGTCAATGCGCTCTCGCCCGGCCCGTTGCGGACCGAGCTGTTGATGTCGTTCCTCGACACTGCGGAGAAACGGCAGCGCCGCCTCGTGCACGTCCCGATGGGCCGCTTCGGCGAGGCTGACGAGATGGCCGGTGCGGCGGTGTTCCTAGTTTCTGACGACGCGTCGTACGTCACCGGGGCGAACCTCGCCGTCGATGGCGGCCTCACCGCCGCCTATGTGACCCCCGAATAGCTGCCTCTGCGGTGAGGGAAGGGGCTCCCTGTGGGCCACTTTGCTCACCGGTGGAAATGTGGGCGCGGTTGCGGTGAGGGAATGGGCTCCCTGTGGGCCATTTTGCTCACCGGTGGGAATGCGGGCGTCGACGCGGCGGTTGGAACGCATGGATCACCCGATCCGAACCGACGAGGGGCGCACCGTACCGGAAGGCACGACGGGCGCAGGAGACAATCCGATGGCATGGATGATCCTGGCACTCGCCGGCGCATTTGAAGTGGCGTGGGCCTCGCTGCTCGGAGAGACCAAGGGGTTCACCCGGCTACTGCCCAGCGTGGGCTTCGTCGTCACCTTGGCGATCAGTATGTACCTGCTCAGTATGGCGACACGCACCATCCCGGTCGGGACCGGCTATGCGGTGTGGGTCGGCATCGGCGCCGTGGGTGCCTTCGCCGTCAGCGTGCTGCTCAAAGGGCAAGAGACCAACGTCGCGCAGATTCTGGCGATCATGGCGCTGGTCGGCTCGATCGTGGCGGTGAAGCTCACCGCCGCATAGCGGCTGGCGTTCAACTCTGCGCCAGCTCGGCAAGCACGTCGTTGATGATCCGAATCCGTCCCTCCACGCCCGGGTAGCCGAGCCGATCGATCGTGATCACATTGCCTGCGCTCACAGCAGGAAGCTGTTGCCACAGAGGTTGAGCCGACACACTCGTCAACGACTCCTCCTCGCCGTCGACCCCGCTCGTCTGCGCAAGGATCAGCACCTCGCCGTCCAGCACGGGAATCAGCTCGCTGGAGATGAACACGCGGCCGTTCGATTCGCCGTCGAGTTCACCTCCGCCGGGTGAGAGGCTGATGCCCAGGTCGAGGAGCACCTGGGGGATATTGACCGGACCATCCACCCACGCCGCAACGTTCTCTCCGGAGTACACCGTCGCTGCGCTCATCTCGAGCCCGTCGGGGATGTCGGCCGCGACGACGGCCTCGTCGTACTGCGCGAGGAGCTGATCGGCGCGTGCTGGTACACCCATCGCCGTCGCAAGCTCCTGGACCTGCTGCCGCCAGTCGCTGTTGTCGATGATTGCGGTCTCCGCGATCGCTTCAAGTTCCGACGTACCCACCAGATCGACGACACCGCTCGTGGTGATGATGAGGTCCGGTTGGTAGGAAGCAAGCAGCTCGAAGTTCGCATCGATCGAGGACAACGGGTCGATTCCGGTCGTATCCCGTTCGATGCCGACGAACCGGTCGCCGAGCGTCGCTGTCGAGGCCACCGCTTGACCGCCGAGGGCAAGGAAGTCGGCGAGTAGAAACTCCTCTCCGATCACGACGACCCGCCCGAGATCCACTGGGCTGTCGATCGCCTCGTCGGCGGGCGGCTCGGTGGTCGTCGCAGTGTCGTCTGTGGTCGGCTCGGCAGCCGTCGTCGGCGTTGCCGTTGTCGGCGCAGTCTCGCTCCCTGCAGTGTCGGTCGTCGCGGTCTCGGTCGTCGCGGTGCTGAACGGGGTGGTCTCGGTCGTGGGCGCCGTTGCACCCGTGTTGTTTGCATCGTTGTCGTCCGAGCTGCCGCAGGCAGCAAGGAGAACGATCGCAGCGGTGAGCATCGCAGAGCGAACGCGGGGGCGGCGGTGGGGCACTGGCATGACGGGCGAGTATATGGACGTGGACCGAAGCCATTAGGTCGACCTACTAGTCCGGTGGCGCAGCAACTGAAGTCCACAACGCTCGCATTTCCGGTTCATCGTTCGGATGACTTAACAGAAAGCGTTGCGGGAATGAATATCGTGCGTCATACTTCCCGCCCGAGCGGCGGCCTCCCCGAGTCGGCCGCCGACAATTGTGAACGTGACTCGACAGATCGGAGACTCATGAAGGCGCGGACGCTGACGGCGATTGCCGTTGGGCTAGCACTGACTGCTGCGGCGTGCGGCAGCGACGATGACTCTGGCGCGACGTCGCCGACCAGCAGCGAGAGTACGGCTGCGCCGGCCACGGCTCCCGAAAGTGCGCAGGACCCTGACACGACAGCGGGGTCAACGGAGAGCGCCGATGAGACATCGGCGACCGCCGACTCCGTCGAGCCGGCAGCCTTCCCGGTGACGATCGAGCACAAGTTCGGTGAGACCATGATCCCTGCTGAGCCGGAGTCGGTCGTGTCGATCGGATTCGGCGAGCACGACGGATTGCTGGCACTGGGCGTGACACCGGTGGGGGTGCGCGACTGGTACGGCGAACAGCCCTTTGCGACATGGCCGTGGGCACTCGAGGCTCTCGGCGACGCCGAGCCTGAGGTGCTTCCGAACACCGAACTGAGTTTCGAACAGATCGCGGCGCTGCAGCCAGATCTGATCCTGGGGTTGTCGTCGGGGATGAGCGACTCCGATTACGAGACACTGTCGGCGATCGCTCCGACCGTTGCGCAGCCCGGCGAGTACCCCGACTACGGCACACCCTTTGACGAGGCCATGCTGATCACCGGGCGGGCGGTCGGCAAGGAGGCGCAAGCGCAGCAGATCGTCGACGACACCGAAGCGGCGTTCGCGGAGGTGCGCGAGATGTACCCCGAGTTCGAGGGCCAGACGGCCGCCGTCGGCTTTACGTTCGAGGAGTTGCCCGGCGCGTATGCGTCAAGTGATGTGCGGGCCGAGGTGATGAGTCGATTCGGCTTCGTCACGCCGACCGAGTTCGACGAACTCGCTGGTGATCAGTTCTACTTCACGGTCAGCGAGGAGCAGCTCGACACCCTCGATCAGGACGTGATCGTCTGGTTGGTGTCGAGCGAAGCCGGATACGAACAGC